>CAJTVM010000276.1 GCA_910579595.1 uncultured Oscillospiraceae bacterium | reverse complement strand
CTAATCAATTAGCAAGATTTTTTGTTTTTCCGCCGAAAAATGGGGCGGTTTGCTAATCGGGCAAGAAAACGGCTTTGATCCTTGCTAATGGGAAAATGGAGCGGTTGCCGGTTTAAACATTTTCGCCCTGCCCAAAAGCCTACATAGCCGTCTAAATCCTGCTGACGGCTGTGAAATTTCAGAAGGAGGATAAGCCATGAAGTGGAAGAAGAACGAGGCGCAGAACAGCGAGGCCCGCATTGAGAAGCTGGCCGACGAGGTTCGCAGCGCCGCCTACAAGAGCATGGAGGCCCTGTGGAGCGCCTTCCTGGAAGTGGGTGAGCTGGACATGGTGCGGGCCACGGAGAAGGCCCTGCGGCTGCTGGTGAGCCACGGCGACCACACCGGGGCCATGAAGGTGCTGGAGGGCGTCTACGCCCTGGTGGAGATCGCCCCGTCCGAGGACTTCACCGACTGCCAGCAGTACCCCGCCCTGGCGCAGATGTTCATGGAGGAATTTCTGGCGGAGAGCGAGGACTTCATCTTTGACGCTGGCATGGATGATGTACTGGCGCTTCTCATGGACGAGGGCCAGTAGCCCCCCAAGTGGGCCGCTGGCCCACTTTACATAGCCGCCTGTTTCGCTGCGGGCGGCTATGACTATATCCAAGGAAAGGAGGCAGAAACCCATGAACAAGTGCAAGGTGATTGCCGTCACCAATCAGAAGGGCGGCGTCGGCAAGACCACAACAGCGGTCAACCTGGGCGTGGGACTGGCACAGCAAGGGAAAAAGGTGCTGCTGGTGGATACAGACCCCCAGGGAAGTCTTACGGTGAGCCTGGGCGTGAAGAACCCGGACGAGTTGGACACGACCATCTCCGACCTAATGCAAGTCGTGGTGGACAACGGCAACCTCTCCCCACGGGACAAGGGCATTTTGAAGGACATTGAGGGCGTCGATCTGGTGCCCTCCAACATCGGCCTGTCCAGTTTTGAGGTGAGCCTTGTGAACACCATGAGCCGGGAGTTCGTGCTGCGCAGCTACCTGGGGGCGGTCAAACGGGATTATGACTATGTTCTAATCGACTGTATGCCCTCGCTGGGTATGCTGACCATCAACGCCCTGGCAGCGGCGGACAGCGTTCTTATTCCCTGCCAAGCCAACTACCTGTCCACCAAGGGCTTAAAACTGCTGATGGGATCGGTCGCCAAGGTGCGGCGGCAGATCAACCCGGAACTGAAAATCGACGGCATCCTGCTGACTATGGTGGACAACCGCACCAACAACGCCAAGAGCATCATCGCCGCCCTGCGGCAGACCGGGAGCAATCTGCGGGTGTTGAACACGGAGATTCCCTTTTCTGTCCGGGCGGCGGAGTGCAGCGTGGAGGGCAAGAGCATTTTCGCCCATGACGGCAAGGGAAAGGTGGCGGCGGCATATACCGCGCTGGTGGAGGAGGTGAGCGCCCTTGAGCAAAGGAACCGCAATCGACCTGGGGCTGACCGGGGCTTATAACGACCTGTTCTCCACCCAGGAGGAACGGGACAACGC
>CAJTVM010000275.1 GCA_910579595.1 uncultured Oscillospiraceae bacterium | reverse complement strand
TGGAATAGGTTTCTATGTCCACTCCCATAATCATGTTATTTTCCCCCTTTCGTGGACCACGGCCCCCGCCGCCGGATGGACAGCGGGGGCCGCCTTTCGTTTTCACATGATGTCGCCCAGGTCGTCGCCATCGCCCATGTAGCCGTCGTCGAAGTCGTCCTCGGCACGGCTGCCGCCGGACAGGCGCTCACCATCGCAGATTTTCTGCACGTTGTTGAGGCCCACGGCCACACCATTGTTGCCGTTGCTGGAGAAGGGGTAGAACATCAGGGAGAACCGGCAGTAGCACCCACTGTAAATCTCCTCCTGGTCCATGATGGCGTTCCGGGCCAGGTCCACCACGCCCGGCTGCTTGCTGGAGTTGGCATTGAGGAACCAGCAGCCCTGGAACGCCTCGTCCTCCGGCCTCTCCTCGTCGCCGTCCCTCATGGGCAGCTTCAGCTTGGCGGGCTTCTTGCCCTTCCACTTGGCCTTGATGCCGTCCTGGGTGGCCGCCTCCATAGCCGCCTCCACCTTCTTGGTCATGGCTGTGTCGCTCTTGGGCCAGATGATGCAGGCGCTGTACTTCTTGGGGGACTTCTCGTCCATGCTGGACGGCTCCCAGATGTGGGCGTAGGACAGGCGGCACTTGCCGGTAATCACCTTGCAGGGGTTGTTGACGTTGTTAGCCATTTTCAATATCCTCCTTAAAATCTTCTGCCGCTTTGGCGGCGGTGTTGATGGGGGGCCGCTTGTCGGCCTCCGGGACTAACGTGGGTGCGCCTTCGGGCTTGATGATGTACTGCCCGGCCAGCTCTCCGAATTTCTTCTTGCCGACCAGCTTTTCCATAGCAGTCAGGCCCAGCAGCTCGCGGGGTTTGTAGATGTCGGCCACCTTGTAACCGGCCTTGCGGAGAGCGGCGGCGATGCTGTCGGTGTTTGCATACTTGCGGTTGCTTCTGCCCTCCACCACCTTGTAGCCTGGGAAGCTGACCCCCTGGTTGATCGCAGCGTCCAGGGCGTAGTCCTCCACACTCTTGGCCCAGGCGGTCAGGGCGGGCAGCCGGGCCAGGACCTCGGCCACCTCGTCAGGGGACAGGAGCGGCGGGTCTGCGAAGTCCCGCTTGGCAAGCTCCAGCTGGTAGTCGCGGTGCGCCCGGCAGATGGGGGCGGCCCGACACCACCGGCAAGTCCCCTCACCGGGGCAGAAGTCCCCCTCGCCCGCCCAGGCCAGGACGGCCCTGGGCTTCAGCTCGTTCTCCGCCCAGTCCAGCAGCTCCGCCCGCGTGACGGCAGCGGTGGAGATACTGTCAAGCCGGGGCTGGAAGATGTTCATGCGAATGGTGCTGACCTCATAGGCCCAGGAGAGGGCCAGATAGCAGCCCAGGGCGTACAGCTTCATTTGCGGGTTGTTCTCGGCGCTGACGGGGACGCCCTTGCCGTATTTGAGGTCCACCACGTCCATCAGGCCGTCGGAAATGATGATGGCGTCCGAGGTACCAAAGCCCTCCGGCACATACTCGTCGAACTTCACCGTCTGCTCGATGAAGATACGGGG
>CAJTVM010000274.1 GCA_910579595.1 uncultured Oscillospiraceae bacterium | reverse complement strand
CCGTGAAGCTGTTCACCGCCTGGACCCATCCCATCTGATCGCGGGCCTTCATCGCCTCGTCCACGCCGTTCTGCTTCTTCAAGTCGGCCACCATCCGGTCCACCTGCTCCCTCGCCTGCCGGTCGATCTCCCGCAGGTGCGGGTACAGCCGCCCCGTCAGCAGCATGGAGGTGTGCGTCCCTGGGTGGTGTTCCTCCAGAAATGTCTCCCGCAGCATCCCGTACTTGCCCAGGGGCATTTCCTCCAGTTCCTCCGCTCCGTCCACTTCCAGGTCGGGAATCAGGTAATCGCCCGCCTGCTTGTAAGTCAGTTCCATCGTCATGGGTAACGCTCCTTTCTTCACTTTCACGCTTTACAGTGCTAAATTCTTCCTTGACCTTAGTATAGTCGATCACAGGCGATTTTGCAAGAGGTTTTTCAATATTTTTTTCTTTATTTTTCGCCTGTTCCCGGTCATAGGTCTTGACGGCGCGGCCGATTTCTTCCAGAAGGTCCAGGGAGACTTTGCTGGCGGCGCTGCCCAAATGGTGAAGGACGGCGGGGGTGGAAAACTCGACAATGCCCGCAAGGTCCTCGTCCTCCAAATACTCGCTGGGGTCCAGGCCGCAGCGGGTCAGGAGGGTGTACTGGACGCTGGCGGTCAGAAGGTTTTTATAGCGCACTTCCAGATTGAGGTCGTCCAGTTCCTCCAAAAAGCTGTCCCGCACGTCATAGCGCAGGTCCTCCAAGTGGTCCCGGTAAACCTCGCTCACGGCGCGTTTCGCCTGCTCCATGAGCGTCCAGCCAATGTCACTTTCCTCCGTGGGTCCATACTGCCGTTCCAGCGCCTCCGCAACAGCGCCGGATTTTTCTGCCGTCATTTCCCACAGGTAGGGTATTTTCGCCCCACGAACGGGCCGGGTGTCCGCTACGTCATAGACATACCGCAGTTTGGGCTTGCCCCGCGCGTCTTTTGTAATCAGGGCAATCCCCGTGGACCGGGCCTTGACCCAGCGGCGCATGGTATTGTTCCACAGCTCCATCTCCGCACAGGCGGTAGCGTCCGGGCGCTGCGCGTAGATCAGCAGTTGCTCATCAAAACGGTATTTATAGAGCCGGGAGGCCGTCGTTAAATACTGTTTCCAGCTCTCCACATCCTGCGTGACGGCATGGGCGGTCCGAGCGGCCAATTCCGATGTTAATTTTACTGTGCTTGCCATAAAACCTCCTTATTTCAGTATAGAAAGGCCCGGAGGGGGATAAATCATCCCACTCCGGGCGGTCTGGACGGTCAGCCGTCCTTTTGCTTGTTCTGATTCATTCTGTCCAGCACGGCCCTCTGCGCCGGGGAGAGGACACGGGGCGGCGTTACCCGCAGCCACTTCTTGGGCAGTTCAAAGGTCAGCCCGCCCCAGGCGTTGGCGGCGGTCTGGCGTACCTGCGCCGGGTGGGTCTGGCACAGCTCCAAAAGCTGATGCTTCAAAGCCTCGTTGTGGGTGTAGACGCTGGCCGTGCGTTCCGCCTCGTTAAAATTGATAACCGTCTCCTTCTCAATGTTGGTCAGCCGCATGGCGTCACCTCTCC
>CAJTVM010000273.1 GCA_910579595.1 uncultured Oscillospiraceae bacterium | reverse complement strand
ATAGAAAGCAGCATTCCCCGCAAAAATTTTGGTGTATATTTCATGTGCGCCCCCCGAAAAGCAAGTTTACTTTTCAGGGCTTCGCCGCACATTTTTCCTCTTTTGTCAACCCCTTTTTACATCTTTTTTGACTTTATTCTCTCCCTATTCCAAACTTAATGACATTAGTCAAGTATACACAGTTTTCCAGAAAAAATCAACCGCAGGGCCGGTCCCGCAGCGTGGCCGCCAGCCCCACGGCCAGCAGGGGCAGGCAGGCCAGGATGCTGCCGATCCCCCAGCGGCCCAGGCACAGCCACCCCCAGACCACGCCCAGATGGAAAAACACCAGGGTCCAGCCGTAGAAGCGGAATTTCCTCAGGTGCTCCCGCTCACGGGTACATATGTAGTCCACCAGACCCTCGGTGCATTGACGCAGGTTGTTGGTGGAGAAGATGGTGGCGCTGTTGAACCCGGCGGCCTGGGTGTAGGCCAGCCACTGGACCGCCGTGGCGAAAAACATGGGATAGAGCGCCAGAACCGGCTCCGTCCCCGCCGGAATCCAGGCCAGCAGCAGGCAGGCAGCGGTGTCCACGGCCAGGGCCCACAGCCGGAAATCCCGGCACAGCCGCCGCCCCACCGAGGCAAAGACGATGCCGGCGATGTAGCAGGCCGTGGCGCCCAGCCGGATGAGAAAGCTGCGGCCGGACCCGGTCAGGCCCGAGAGCACCAGATAGATGAGGTTCGAGGTCTCCGAGGAGCCGAAGGTCTCGCTCCTGATGGTCAGGGCGTAAATCCCGAAAAATCCGCCCACCATGGCCATCGCGTGGTGGGCGGCGGCCTCCCGCCGCTGTTTTGTCATAGCTGACCCTCCGTGATATGATCTGAGTCTGCCGGGCGGCGCTGGACTCCGGTTTTCAAACAGACTCCAGGGGCAGACGGATGAAAAAGGTGGTGCCGCCCGCGCCGCCCTCCGCCCAGATTCTGCCCCGGTGGGCCGAGACGATCCCCTCGGCGATGGCCAGCCCCAGACCATAGCCGCCGCCCCGGCTTCTGGCGCCGTCCCCCCGGCAGAACCGCTTGAACACGTTTCGCAGCTCCTCCCCGGACAGCGGCTCCCCGGGGCTGAACACGCCGAGTACGCAGCTTCTGCCCCTGCGCTCCAGGCGCAGGACCACCGTGCCGCCGGAGCCGGCGTATTTGCGGGCGTTGTCCAGCAGGACCTCCGCCGCCTGCCTCAGCCGCTGGGCGCTGCCCCGGACCTCCAGGTGGGGCGCCACCTGACACTCCAGCGTCAGCCCCGCCTCGAAAAACAGCGGCTCAAAGGGCAGAACCGCCTCCGAGACCAGACGGCTGAAGTCCAGACGCTCCATGGCGGCCTCCGGGATGCCGCCGTCCACCCGGGCCAGCTCCAGCAGGCCCTCCACCAGCTCCCGCATCTGCCGGGCCATGGTGAGGATGTTGGCGGCAAAGCGGCCGCCGTCCTCCTCCTGGAGGAGCTCCGCGTTGGTGAGAATCACCGTCAGAGGGGTCTTCAGCTCGTGGGAGGCGTCGGCCACAAACTGCCGCTGCTGCTCCCAGGCCCGCTCCAC
>CAJTVM010000272.1 GCA_910579595.1 uncultured Oscillospiraceae bacterium | reverse complement strand
CGTTGCTGGTGTAGGTGACGTGGAACTTGGCCCCCTCAATAGGAGCGCCCGCCACGCTGTCCTCCTTAAAAATGGTCAGCTCCGGGGCCTTGTGGTTGCGGAAAACCAGCGTCTTTTCATCGCCTGGGTGCAAGGAAATTGTCTGCACACGGTCTTTATCCTTATCCGGCAGATAATAGGGCGCGGGTACAGATTTCTCCGTCACCTCATATGTGCCGGGGGCAACCCGCAGGGTAGCCTTGCCGTCCTCGCCGGTAGTCCAATCGTCCTGATAGTCCCCGTTGATAGCTTTTACGGTGAACACAGTGCCGGGGACAGGCTTACCACTGTCAGCGTCAACCTTGGAGATCGTCAGCTCCGGCTTTTTAAGATTCTCAAAAATGACTTCCTTCTCATCGCCGCCATTCAAGCTGATGGTCTGGGTTGGCTCATCACTGATACAGTACGGCTCCGGGACAGACTTCTCCGTTACGCGATAACTGCCGGGAGCAACCCGCAGCTCCACGGAGCCGCTGGCCTCGGTGGTAACTTCGTGGCGGTAATCGCCGTCAATGGCTTCCAGCAGAAACACCGTACCGGGGATGGGATTGCCCGTACCCTTTTCAATTTTGGTAATTTTCAAAAGAGGCTGTTTGAAATTATCAAAAATCAGCTCCTTATTGTCACCAGCCTCCAGCCAAATGGTCTGCGTGGGTTCATCCCCCACCACATAGGGGGCGGGAACGGACTTCTCAACCACTTCATAGCTGTCCACGGGGATATTGGAAAGGACGGCCCTGCCGTCTGCGCCGGTAGTCACATCGTTGTGGTAGCCGTAGTGGATGCCCTTGATCTCAAAATGGGTATTGGGGATCACATCTCCAGTCTGCGCGTCCCGTTTCAGAATCGTCAGGTTGGGGAGCCGCTTGTCGGAGGCTGTCACGGTGACGGTGCCGCCGCCGTTGATAGTGGCCTGATCCACATGGGCGATGACCGGCTCTGTGAGGGTGGCGTAGGGAGCCGGGGCACTCACCTCCACAAAAGCGTACATTCCCTCGGTCACATCGGTGACGGTAATGGAGCCGTCCGCTTTGGTGGCCTCCGTGCCGACAATCTGGCCGTCCTTGATGATGTTGAACACCGCGCCGGGGAGGGGATTGTCGCTGTCATCCAGTTTGATAAGTTTTACCTTTACCTTGGCGTCATTTTCAAACACCAGGGCAATGTCGCTCTTGCCGTCCCAGCGGAAGGACTGCTTAGTCTTATTCACATCGGGGCTTTTGGTGTAGCCCTCCGGGGGTGTCACTTCCTCGGCGGTGTAGCTGCCAATGGGCATATCCTTCCAGGGAACGTCGGTCAGATAGCCGCCCTCGCCGGTGATGAAGGTTCCAGTAAAATCATTGTCCACGCCCTCAATTTTAATGACCGCCCCGGCGAGGCCCTTGGTGGGGTCATCCGCGTCCACCTTGCGGATACTGCCCTCGCCGGTGATTTCGGGGCTGTCGGCAAAGGTGACGGTTACGGTGTTATTGCCATTGCTGGGCAGGACCACATACTGCGGGCCAGCGTTGTCGATCTCATAGCCCTCCGGGGCCTCCA
>CAJTVM010000271.1 GCA_910579595.1 uncultured Oscillospiraceae bacterium | reverse complement strand
GGCTCGTTGTAGAAGGTGAAGGTGTTGCTGACGGAATTGTTGGGCATCACCGTCACCGTCTGGGACGCGGTCTGGGCCACATAGCCCTCCGGCACAGCCTCCTCCGTGATAGTGTACTGCCCCGCGGCGAGGCCGTCCGCCTCGGAGGTCAGGGTAAAGGTGCCGTCTGCGCCGGTCTGGCGGGTGACGGAGAAGTCCCCGGAGCCGTCCGCGCTCTCGATTTTGAAGGTCACACCGGGCAGGGGCTTGTTGGTGCCCGCCTCCAGTTTCTTCACCGTCATCTGGAGGGGGTCGCTGTCATCGTCCGGGCCGGGGACGGCCACCAGCAGGTGCTGCATGGGGGTGCCGGACTGGCCCGTCAGCTTCCAGGTCTGGGACTTGTCCCACTCATAGATCCACAGGTGGTAGTCATAGAAATACTCAGGGTGTTCCAGCACCAGGTTCACCCCGGCAGCGATGTAGTCGTAGGCGGAATTGCCGGTTTTGCCGCCGTCGCTGCTGTCGATGATGGAATGGGTGCCGATCTTGCTCCAATCCTTGATCCAGGAGGACTGGCCGTAGGTCTCATGGTACAGCTTCATCGCCGCCACAAATTCCTCGGCGCACTGCTCGATGAACCCTTCCTTATTGGAGTTGACGTCGATGATGATGCCGTGTTCGTAGTACCAGCTCATCGCCTGGGCCACGAGGAACCAAATATCGGACCAATACTGGGTCCAGGTTTCCAGCCCGCGGGCATTGCCCGCGGCGGTGAAATCGCCGTAGGTACAGGAGTAGATATAGGTGAGCAGCACCTTCAGCGAGGCGCTGTCCGCCTCGTTCTTGAAGTTCCAGCGCTGGCCGTTGGCGGCGGGGCCCAGGGTGCCCCGCTGGTAGGCGCACAGGGCGCGGGTGGGGCCGAAGCCGGGCACCTCCACCTGCTCGTTGAACACATAGGGCAGGCCAACATTGTTGATGGTGCTGCTGGCGGCCTTGTAGCGGACGGACTTTCCGCCGATGGTCATGTAGGCGGAGGACTTCTGTGTGATGGAGCCGGGGGCAGAGGAAAGCCCTTCGGCGGCGAAGGCGGACAGGGGCAGGACGCCCATGACGCACACCAGCGCCAACAAAAGGGATAGGGCGCGGTTGACGATCTTGTTTTTCAAAGCAATTCCTCCTTGAAATGACAGGGCCGGGCTGTTTACGCAGCCCGGCCAGTTTTTTGATGATGTATTCAGTTGGGGTAGCGGGTGTAGAGGGTATAACCAGGCTGCTCCTCCAGCCACCAGCGGAAGTATTGCCCGCCCCAGCGGGTCTTGTTGTTCGTCCCGCTCTCGGTGACTTTGATGTATTCAGCAGTCTTGTCCAGGACTACCACCACATGGCCGGAGGTCTCGGTGTCGTACCGCACCAGGTCGCCGGGGCGGATCTGATCCCAGGCTGGCTGTTCCACCCGCCGCCAGGGCAGGTCCCCGAAGGCGGCGTCGGAACACAGGGTGGCCCAGCCGGAGCAGTGGATGCCCCGGCTGTAGGGGCCGCCGCTGGTGGAGCGGTAGGGCGTGGGGTAGACGGAGCCGGTGGGGTAAATATCCCGGAGTCCTTTGATTACAGCCTGTACGCTTTCCTC
>CAJTVM010000270.1 GCA_910579595.1 uncultured Oscillospiraceae bacterium | reverse complement strand
GACTTGTGCATGGCCTTGCCCTCGCCGTCCACGGTCCAGCCGTGGGTGATGATCTGCTTGTAGGGAGCCACGCCGCTGCAGGCGATGGAGGTGAGCATAGAGGACTGGAACCAGCCCCGGTACTGGTCGCCGCCCTCCAGGTATACGTCGGCGGGGTACTGGAGGCAGTCCCGCTCATTGGCCACGGCGGCCCAGGTGGAGCCGGAATCGAACCACACGTCCATGATGTCGTTTTCCTTGGAGAAGTGGTTCTTGCCGCACTTGGGGCAGGTAAACCCGGCGGGGACCAGCTCGTCGGCGGTCTTGTCAAACCAGATGTTGGAGCCGTGCTCCCGGAACAGCCCCGCCACATGGGTAATGGTCTCTGGGGTGACGATAGACTCGCCGCAATCGTCGCAGTAAAACACCGGGATGGGCACGCCCCACACCCGCTGGCGGGAGATGCACCAGTCATTGCGCTCGGTAATCATGGATACCATGCGCTCCTTGCCCCAGGCGGGGTGCCAGGAAATCCCATCGCAGGACTTCACCGCCTGGTCCTTGATGGCGTCCACGGAGCAGAACCACTGCTCGGTGGCCCGGTAGATGATGGGGTGTTTGCACCGCCAGCAGTGGGGGTAGGAGTGGGTGATTTGGGCCTTGGCCAGCAGGAAGCCCTCGGCCTCCAGGTCAATCACCACCTGGTCGTTGCCCTTGGCGTAGAACTGGCCGTTATAGCGCGCGTCGGTCATGACGCCCTTGGCGTTCACCGGCACGGGCACGCCGATGTGGGTCAGGCCCGCGTCGTCGTACCGCTTGCACACGTCGAAGTCCTCCCCGCCGAAGCCGGGGGCGGTGTGGACGCAGCCGGTGCCCGCGTCCAGCGTTACATGGTCGCCGTTCAGGATCACAGAATCCTGGTCCAGCAAGGGGTGCTTGGCCACCATCAGCTCGAAGTCGCTGCCCTTGAGGGTGGCCAGCACCTTGCAGGCGTCATAATCCAGCCCGGCCTGCCTGCACACGCCCTCGGCCAGCTCCTTGGCCATAATATAGACCTCGCCATTGGGGGCCTGGAGGAGCACATACTCAAATGCGGCGTTCAGGGAGATGGCGGTGTTGCCGGGGATGGTCCAGGGGGTGGTGGTCCAGATGACGAAGAACAGCTTGGACAGATCGCAGTACTGTCCCAGCCTGCCCTTGTCATCCTTCACGGGAAACTTGACGAAAATCGTGGTGCAGGGGTCGTCCTGGTAGTCGATCTCGGCCTCGGCCAGGGCAGTCTGGTCGTGGGGGCACCAATAGACGGACTTCATGCCCTTGTAAATCAGGCCCTTTTCTGCCATCTTGCCAAAGACCTCAATCTGACGGGCCTCGAACTCGGGCAGCAGGGTGATATAGGGGTTCTCCCACTCGCCGATCACGCCCAGGCGCTGGAACTGCTCCGTCATCCGGCCGATATACTGTGTGGCGAACTCCTTGCACTTGTCCCTGAATTCGGGGATGGTCATCTCCTCCCGCTTGACCTTTTTGTCTTTCAAAACCGCCGTCTCGATGGGCAGGCCGTGGGTGTCCCAGCCGGGGACATAGGGGGCCTGGAAGCCCGTCATATTCTTGTACTTGACGATGAT
>CAJTVM010000269.1 GCA_910579595.1 uncultured Oscillospiraceae bacterium | reverse complement strand
GAAGCGGCATTGACAGCGGCGGCGCTGGAGCTGTCCGCCGGTATAGAGATTGCCCCATACCCCTCCGGCGCGGCGCTGGTCGAAGCGGTGAAAAGCGGGGCGCGGCCCGCCCTGGCTATTCTGGATATTTACATGGGCGAGGAAAACGGGGTGAAAACGGCTGGCGTTCTGCGCGGACTGATCCCCGGACTTCCCTGCGCGTTCCTGACCACCAGCCGGGATTTTGCCGTCGAAGCCTTTTCCCTGGACGCTCTGCATTACATTATGAAGCCCGTGACCGTAGAAAAGCTCAAAGAATTGCTGGGGCGGTTTTTCACCCATATTGAGCGGCCCCCGAGCTACCTGACCCTGACAGACGGACAGGAGGAACGGCGTTTTCCTCTGGAACAAATACAGTACCTTGTCAGTCTGAACAAAGGAATTGAGCTACATCTAAGTTCTGGCCGGGAATGGATGTTTTGTCCCATCCGTCAGGCAGCGGAGCAGTTAGCCGATGACCCCAGCTTTGTGCAGATTTCCCGGGGCTGCATCGTCAATCTGAACGCAGTCCTGTACCTGGGCAGCTCCAACTGCCACATGAAAAGCGGCGAGGATCTGCCTGTCAGCCGCAGAGAGCGGCGGAATGTGCAGAGCCAGTGGAATGATTTCATATTCCGGCGCATGAGCCAAGCAGAGGAGGCGGGCCTGTGATGAGTCCACTCTTTCTTCTGAGTGTATGGTTGCAGACCGTCCCCGTGGCGCTGTTGTCATTTTCGACCTTTGAAGATGGGGCGCTGGTTCGGCGGCGGCGCACCTGCTGGCTGCTTTCCGTGGGATTTGTTCTTCTGGCCTGCATGGTGCTGGCCTTGATTAGCCAATGGCAAGCGAGGACGGCATACGGAATTATCCCATCCAACACGCGGGGATGATGGTGATTATCCTGCTCTATTTTTGCGGATGGGGTATGAGCATAAAAGCCCCATACACCCACAAGCTGATGGTGATTGGTATGCTGATTCACTATGCCGCCGCGCTAAACGCGCTGGGAACCAACGTGGCCGCGCTGCTGATTGGGGACCAATTCCTTGCAAAAATAAAGTCCGAGGCTGGAAATCTCACCTTCTTTTTAAGCCTGCTGCTGGTCACGGTGCTTACATGGCCTTTGGTCTGGCGGTTTTTCCACCGCGTCCTGCGAAAAAGCCTGACCGTGTTTGAAACCAGAGAATCCCGGTGCGGCCTTGGATATGTCTGCTTGATGCTCGTTCTGTTCGGCTATGTTTCCCGAATGATGCCCTATTACATCCAGCCTGTTTCCACCATTGTTTCACTTGCCCTCATTTTATCCGGGATGCTGACCTACTACATATTTTTCCGGGAGATCGGCACAGTGCGGAAGCAGGCGGAAACTGCCCGTGAACTGGAGGTCTGGCAAATGCAGTACCGGCAGATCAGCCAAAGGATGGAGGAAACCCGCCGCCTGCGCCACGATATGCGGCACCACCTTAACGCGCTGGGAGCGCTGAACGCCCAGGGGAAGCAGGAGGAGATCACGGAATACCTAAAGCAGTATGGTACGGTTTATGACCGGCTGGAGGAACAGAGCTTCAGCGGTGACCCGGTTGTAGACAGCGTACTGGAATA
>CAJTVM010000268.1 GCA_910579595.1 uncultured Oscillospiraceae bacterium | reverse complement strand
AGCACAGCCCTTGAAGAGGGGCTCTGATAACTACTACTCTATAATACAAGGAGGCAACCATCATGCCGTCAAACTTGAACCTGGACTACTACTACGGCACCGAGGCTGAACAGTACAGTTTTTACCGTATCCCCAAAACCCTACTCACCGACCCCCATTATAAAAAGGTATCCATCGAGGCCAAGGTGCTCTACGGCCTTCTGCTGGACCGGATGGGCCTGTCCGTCCGTAACGGCTGGATGGACAGCGAACGCCGCATCTACATCTATTTCACCCAGGAGGACGCCATGGCGCTGATGAGCTGCGGCAAGGACAAGGCCACAAAGCTGTTCCGGGAGCTGGATCAGGGCGGCATCGGCCTGATCGAACGCAAAAAGCAGGGCCAGGGCCGCCCCACCCGGATCTATGTCAAAAACTTCACCCTGCCCCCGGAACCCGGCCAGACACCGCCCAGCCCGGAACTCACACCGCCGTCCACTCCGCTCCAGACTGCGGAAAAACCGCAGTGCAGACCGCTGGACAGTGCCGCAGTCAAGACCGCTGATTTTCCGCATTCTGCACCGCTGGAAACGCGCGGTCAAGACAGCGCTTTTTCCGTCCCTAATAAGACTGAGAAGAACAAAACTGATTCCAGCGATACTGAATCATCCATCCCTCCCCCAGCCCCCTCACAGCCTGCACCGCCCGCTGGCGCTCATCGACGTATGAGGATGGATGAGATAGACGGATACCGGGAGCGGATTCGAGAAAACATAGGCTGCGATTTCCTGCTGCGGGAGCGTCCCTATGACAGAGATGAGATCAACGGCTACGTGGAGCTGATGGCGGAAACCTGTGCCAGCCGTCGGGCGTACATCCGGGTCAACGGAGAGGAAATGCCCACCGAGTTGGTGCGGGAACGGTTGCTGAAGCTGGACGGGGAGCACATCCGCTACGTCATGGACAGCCTGCGGCAGAACACCACCCAGGTGGTCAACATCCGGGCGTACACCCTGGCGGCGCTCTACAACGCCCCCGCCACCATCAGCCAGTATTACACGACACAGGTCAGTCACGACATGGCCCAGGGCTTTCGGGGCGGTTAGCGGCCCCTTTAGTCATAAAACAAACCGAAACGGAGGAAAAAACATGGATCGAACCATCGACGTCCTGATTGTGGAACCGGGAAAGAATCCCTGCCCGTCCACGATAGCGGACAACCTGGAAACGCTGCAACAGATCGTGGGAGGCCCCATCGAGGCCGGAAGCTACTTGCCCCAGCGGGTGATGCTCATCTGCAACGGCGAGGGGAAGAACATGGGCCTGCCGCCCAACCGGCCCAACCCCGCCGACAGTACGGACACCATCTGCGGGACCTTTCTGCTGTGCAGCTTTGAGGGGGAGCACTTCGCGTCCCTCACTCCTGCCCAGCAGACGCAGTTCCAGGCATATTTCGCCCTGCCCAGTGAACCCGTCCAGGGCGGAAAGGAGGCGTCCCGGCATAGAACATCCCAAATTGATAGCAGCAAGGATAGACCGCTGTGATCCGCAGGATCATGGCGGCTTTCTTCATGCACTGAGCCTGAGCGGAGGGAAAGATAATGAATAGAAAATCAAAATGGAAAGAACCTCCTTAAAAATGCGGA
>CAJTVM010000267.1 GCA_910579595.1 uncultured Oscillospiraceae bacterium | reverse complement strand
TCCCTATGCCCCGCCTAAGGTTTTTGCGCCCTTCGACCGGGCTGGGACTGGAAAAGCGAGGAATTCATCCCCCAATATGGCCCTTTATTGGTCGTTTTTATTACCTTCGTTTGTTTGCCTGGCTTTTACCTGCTTTAATCAGTGCTTCCTCAAAGAAACTTCTGTCACGATCCAGGAATATCACTGTGTCGATTATGAGCAGCATGTGGAGTTGCCCACGGCCACTGTGACCATCGAAGTCAGCGGCGGTGTGGTGCAGAATGTGTACGCCAGTCCCGACCTGCCGGACATCAGTGTTGAACTCATTGACTTCGACAATCTCAGGGATGAGCCGGAGACCGTGGAAGCCCATAGCCAGCGGCTGTTGGCCATGATCAAGAAGCGTCACAAACACATTTTCTGGAGGAGGGCCTTATGCTCAACAAAATGAAATCCCTGATTGCCCAGTTGAAAGAGGCGGATGCCGCCTACTACGGCAAGGACAATCCTATCATGACCGATCTGGAATACGACAGGCTCTACAATGAGTTGGCGCAGCTGGAACGGGACACCGGCATTATCCTGGCGTCTTCGCCCACCCAGCGGGTGTCTGGCGAGGTGCTGGAGGGCCTGTCTGCGGTATCCCATACCAAGCCTATGCTCTCGGCCGACAAGACCAAGTCCACCGGCGAGATATTCAAGTTCGTCAGCGGGCGGAGGGTGGTCATCAGCTGGAAGCTGGACGGACTGACGCTGGTGCTGCGCTATGCGGGCGGCAAGCTGGTTCAGGCCATTACCCGCGGCGATGGGCTCAAGGGTGAGGACGTCACCCATACCGTCCGGGTCATGGAGAACGTACCGCTGACCATCCCCTGCACCGAGCCCCTGGAGGTGCGCGGTGAGGGCGTTGTCAGTTGGCAGAATTTCAAGGAACTCAACGAGTCCTTGGAGGAGCCGTACTCCCATCCCCGGAACTTGGCTGCCGGCAGTATCCGAAAACTGGACGCCAGGGAGAGCAAGAAGCGCCGGCTGGAGTTTTTGGCTTTCGACCTGATCAGTGACCATCTGGGCGGCACGACCAAATGGGAAAACCTGCGCTTTATGGCCCAGATGGGCTTCACCACTGTTGGCTACTCTGTGCTGGCCGAGAATGCGTCCCAGGACGCTTTGGAAAAGGCCATTGCGTTCTACCGCCCGGAGGAATACGCTTTTCCTGTGGACGGCCTGATCTTCGAGTATAACGATCTGGCTTACGGCCGCTCCCTGGGTGCTACTGGCCACCATGAGAACCGGCTGATGGCCTTGAAGTGGGCGGATACGCTTTATGAGACGGTGTTCCGCTCCCTGGAGGTGGCCACCACCCGGACCGGCATGGTCAGTCTCACCGGTGTGTTTGATGACGTGGAAATCGATGGTACCACCGTCAACCACGCTTACCTGCACAACCTGGACATCTTCCAGCAGCTGGCGCTGGGGCCTGGTGACAAAATCTCCGTCTATAAGGCAAACATGATTATCCCCCAGATTGCGGAGAACCACACCAGAAGCGGCGGCTGCCCGATCCCTACCGTGTGTCCCTGCTGCGGCGAGATGCTGATAATCCACATGAGTCCGGGCGGAACTCAGCAACTCTACTGTAAGAACCTG
>CAJTVM010000266.1 GCA_910579595.1 uncultured Oscillospiraceae bacterium | reverse complement strand
CGGTCAGCGGTGTTCCTCCTGGCGGACCGCCTCCTGCTGCCGCTTCTGTTCATCGTAGCCCATCAGCCGGTCCACGTTGGCCTGGACGGTCAGCAGCTCCTTCATCTCGTCTCGCGCCTTGCGGTAGTCGGCATATGCCGTCTTTTTTTCTGCCAGGAGTGCGGCGTATTCGGCCTGCAAGCTCTTGATTGTGGGCAGCTTTTTCAGCCCGGATTCATTGAAAAAACTCTTTGCCGCCTGATGCAGCAGTATCTCCGCCTCATGCTCCGCCTTGAATTTTTTAGAGTATCCGGCCTTACGGTAGGCCACGTATACATCACGGGTCTTGGCGTAGTTGATGATGTGCGATCTCAGCACGGCGATCTCCGCCATGCGCTTTTCCGCCGCCTTGATCTGATCCGACAGCTCATGGTATCGGTCGGTAGCCGCAGAGGTCTTTGCCGAGAGATCGGCGTAGTTGAGAAGCCCGTGCTCCGTCAGATAGTTGAGGGTCTGGGCCATCTGTTTGAGGTTGAAGGTTTTGGCCCACCGTGCGTACCCCGCGCCCTTTCCGGCCTGGAGCTTTGCTTGAATATCCACCAGCAGATTCACCTTTGGCGGGTCTGCGCGGTGGATATTTTTTGTGCGCGGCGTATGCTTCTTCTCCCCGGAAAGGACGGCCAGGAGCGTGTCAATGCCGTAGTCCTCGCCCATGCTGTCCGCGTCCAGGCGGACAAATTTTTGCTGTCCCGGCGCTTTCAGCCGGATGGATTTGCCCCGTGGGGACACTTCGATTCCGGCCTCCCGCAGGAGGTTCAGCAGCGCCTCCAGGTCAGCGGGTTTCCGTGCGAGGGCGGCATCAATCGCCATGCGGAGCCGGTCCCGGTGAGAGGGCGGCTTGTCCCCCTGCCACTTGTCGTAGCTCTTGCCCCGCCGCTGGGGATTCTCCACGATGGAGTAGCCGTTCTCAACGCAGATGGTGTCACTGAGCCGCCGCACCGCTTTCCCGGAACCGAGGAAGTCCCGGAACTTCCGGGAGTGGTCCAGAGCGGTGGAATTCCAGATGATGTGGTTATGAACATGCCGTTTGTCGATGTGAGTGCAGACGATAAACGCGTGGTTGCCCTTGGTAAAGCGCATTGCCAGCTCCCGGCCCAGGCGGTTCGCTTCCTCCGGCGTGATCTCGCCGGGGACGAAGGACTGCCGGATGGTGTAGGCAATCACATCATCGGCCCCGCGCCGCCGTCCGGTCTTGGCGGCGTACTGCCGTTTGGACATCAGGAACTCCGCGTCCGCGATCCGGCTGTCGCACTGGTAGCTGGAGATCAGCCTGCCGCCGTCCGTCTTGTCCGGGTTCTCCACATAGTCGATGATGGTGCTGATTGCCTTTCCCATAGTCCGGTCCTTGCCGGTGTGCAGGGACATGATGCGGGTGGTTGCGATTATGTGACACCTTCCTCTCTTGTCAAGCCCCAAATAGTTGAAAATCAAGGCTTTTCAAAAATTGATAACTCTCAAAACAGAGCGAGATGGTGATGAACATCAAACGTATCAGGTACAGAATAGCAGTTAAGGGTATGGCAAGCCAAGCGTCCCGCTTGTGAAGGCCGTTTTCCCTCTGTCAGCTATGATGGTGAACCTTCCGTGTCTCTAG
>CAJTVM010000265.1 GCA_910579595.1 uncultured Oscillospiraceae bacterium | reverse complement strand
CCTCCATCTGTCCCAGCAGCACCGGCAGGACACAGGCCACGCCCCACATAGCCGCAGTGTTAACCAGATAATTCTTGTGGGCCATCAGGTAGCGGAACAGATAGCGCCACACGGAGCAACGGCGGTGGGATTTGACTGTCCGCCTGCGGCTGGCTGGGCGGACATAAAAGGCGTAGACATCTGTACGACCCAGGCGCAGGGGATAGAGACAGGACACGATCACAATAGCGGCCAGGGCGCAGAGGATACTACCTAAAATCTCCGCCCAGATCCAATGGCCGACTGCCCAGACCACCGCCAGCAGTCCGGCGGTTTTGGTGAGCAGCGTATAGGCCCCCAGGGCGACCACATAGGAAAACACCAGGGTTCGGCCCTCAAAGGGGAGCATAAGCATATTTTCCATGTTGGCCCGGTTGTCGTCAGAGGAGAGGGCCTGCCACATGACCCCGGCAGAGAAGGCGGCAGCCATCAGGTACAGGATGGAGGGGGCGATCTCTGCCTGGAACCCGGCGATATGCAGCCCCCAAAAGACCACCAGCTCCAGAAAGAGCGTCCGAATAAGCCGCTCATATTTCACGCCAAACAGCTTTTTGGCGGTGACTTCAAAGCTCATTTTCATCATGCAGGGCCTCCCGAATGTTGGCGGCGTTGATTTCGCCGCCCTCAAAGCTCCGCCGAATTTGCCCCTCCTCCAGCACCAGCACCCGGTCGGAGGTCAGGGTGATGCTTTCCAGGATGTGGGAGGAGAACAGGACCGTCCCATACTCTTTGTACCCGGCGATCATCTGGTACAGGTACTCCGTGCTCTGGAAGTCCAGTCCGTTTACCGGCTCGTCCAACAGAAGCAGTGGCCGTTGCAGAGCAAAAGCCGTAATCAGAAACGCTTTTTTCTTGTTGCCGGTGGACAGGTCTTTCAGCAGGGTGTCGGTGTAGTCCTCAAAGTGAAAGCCCCGCACCAGTTCCGCCACGTCGGGCAATTTCGTTTTGTACGCCGCCGCCACATAGGACAGGTACTCCCGAAAGGTGAAATACTGGAAGGAATTGTCCTCGGCAAAGACGGTATACCGGCTCGACTTGAAGCCCTTGTCCCGGAAAGCGACCGGCTGGCCGTTCAGACGGATGCTGTCGCAGCGGAAGCCATCATGGAGACCGGACAGAGTTTTCAGAAAGGTGGTCTTCCCTGCCCCGTTCAGGCCAATCAGCCCCACCACCTCATGGGGCCGCAGCTGGAGGGAGAATTCCGACAGCACGTTTTTCCCCTCACTGTACCAGGCGCTGAGGTTTTGCAGCTCCAGAATATTTTCGCCCATGGTCAGCTCCCCCTCTTATCGTTCTTTGCCTTTTTCCAGGAGGCCCAGGCGGAATACCCGAAGGCCGCCCCCATCAGGACATAGAGCCCGGCCCACTCCAGATTGCCGGACAGGCCGCTGACCACCGCCGCCGCCAGCCAGATCAGAGCCAGGATACCGCGAATATAGACATGACGCATAACAGTTTCCTCCTTGAAGCAGCGCTTCCTTTGATGTACCTGCATCATAGCAGAAAACCGGGCGCTGTGCGGGAATGTCCGCAAACGGCAGGTTTTTGACCGCGAAAAGGGGCGCTTGCCCGCAGAGGGTAAGCGCCCGGTAAGC
>CAJTVM010000264.1 GCA_910579595.1 uncultured Oscillospiraceae bacterium | reverse complement strand
TGATGGTGTTCAACGACCACGCCCTGCTGGGGCTGGGGCTGATGCTGTCCGCGGGCGAGGTGCCCCGGATCGCCGGAGCTTTTGGGCTGGACACCTCCACCAAGGCCAGCCTCACCTCCGCTGTCCACACCGCCCAGATGGCGGTGAGCACCACCAAGGTCATTGCCCAGGTGGTGGGCAAATAATGCAGGACAAAAAAACATTGACGATGGGCTCCCTGTTCGATGGCATCGGCGGCTTCCCGCTGGCGGCGGTGCGCCATGGGATCACCCCCGTCTGGGCCAGTGAGATCGAAGCGTTCCCTATCCAGGTGACCAAAAAGCACTTCCCTGACATGATCCATGTGGGGGATATCACCAAACTGGACGGGGCCAACCTGCCCCCGGTGGACATCATCTGCGGTGGCAGCCCATGCCAGGATCTTAGCGTTGCCGGTACCCGTTCCGGCCTCGCAGTGGCCCGTTCCGGGCTTTTTATGGAACAAATCCGTATTGTAAAGGAGATGAGAGCGGCAGATGTGCAAAGAGGGAGAACAGCTCGTTTTATTCGACCTCGGTTCCTCGCTTGGGAAAACGTGCCCGGCGCTTTCAGCTCGGGAACCCCGAAGGGGGAGGACTTCCGGATCGTCCTCGAGGAGATCTGTAAAATTAGTTGCGATACCGTTCATGTCCCTCGACCTCACCCCTGGCCATGGCAATTTGCTGGGCGAATACGAGTGGGAGATTCTTTCTCCCTGGCTTGGAGGGTCTTGGATGCTCAATACTGGCCCCGCACCCCGCAACGCAGAAAACGTATATACGTTGTCGCAGATTTTGGAGGACTCACCGCCCCGCAAATACTATTTGAGCCGGAAAGCCTGCCTGGGTATTCTGCGCCGGGCCCGGGAACGGGGCAAGCCCCTGCCGCCCCAGCTGGAGGCAACCCTGAAAGCCCAGGCGGGGCTGACGGTGTACATCACACCGATCCCGGATGCCGGGGCGGTGACAGCCTTTGCGGCAAATCAGAGGGATGAAGTCCGGGATCTGCACGATATAGCGGGAGCCCTGGCGGCGCAGCCGGGGATAAAACAACAGACTTTTGTGGCAGAGTGCCTAAACCCCTGGGACACCCAGCAGACCCGCGTCTTCACGCCGGAGGGCACCGCGCCCACCCTGGCGGGGGCCGATGGCTGCGGCGGAAGGAATCCCGGCGGGCTGGTCTTTGCCGCTGGCTTCTGCGCCGGGGCGGGGCCGTCGGCTGGGAGCATTGGCTACCATGAGGAGGTGGCCCCCACTTTGACCAGCGGAAATACAATGCTATCCATCCTGTGTTTAAATGACCAGGGCGGCAGCGTCATGGAATGTTCGGAGGATGTCTCGGGGACATTGCGGGCACAGGAGCATGGGCACCAGCCGCTTGTGTTCGAAAACCACGGGATTGATGCCCGTTACACTGGCCCCCACAGGGTTTCCCCAACCATAACCGCCAGATTTGGATCCGGGGGAAACAACTGCCCGTTAGTAACGCAGGATGATCCGCAGGTGTTCTGCATCACCGGGAACGCCATCGACCGCCAGCCGGAAAACGGCGGGAACGGCCTGGGGGTACAGGAGGACATCGCCTACACCCTGACCGCCACCGACCACCACGCCGTCT
>CAJTVM010000263.1 GCA_910579595.1 uncultured Oscillospiraceae bacterium | reverse complement strand
AATAAAGTCAAAAAAGATGTACAAAGGGGTTGACAAACGAGAAAAAATGTGCGGCGAAGCCCTAAAAAGTGAAATCGCTTTTTAGGAGGGGCCGCACATGAAATACACGCCGAAGCTTTTGCGGGGGATGCTGCACTTGTTGATCCGGAAAATGGGGGAACATCCCGAAAACTATGTCAGATGCCCGGGCCGGGACTTCACCCGGCCCCGGACACTGACCTTTGAAACAGTCGTGTCGTTGCTGCTGACTATGAGAGAAAACAGCATCGGGAAGGTGCTCATCGGACAGTTTCAAAACAGCGAAAAAACACCGTCGGCCTCGGCATTTGTCCAGCAGCGGCAGAAGCTGCTGCCCGCGGCGCTGGAGACGCTGTTCCACCGCTTCACGGCCCTGCTGCGCCCGGAGAAAACCTTCCGTGGCTATCGTCTGCTGGCGGTGGATGGGTCGTCGCTGAAATCCGCCGCCTACCCGGAGGATCCGGCCTCCTACCGATCCGGTACGCCCAGCCAGCATGGCTGGAACCTCTGGCATATGAACGCGCTTTTTGATCTGGAAAACGGTATTTATACCGACCTGATCGTGCAAAAGGAGCACGAAAAGAACGAGTGCAGCGCCCTGTGCCAGATGGCGGAGCGTTCCCGCATTTCCGGGAAGGTGGTCCTGCTGGCCGACCGAAATTACGAGTCCTGCAACAATCTGGCCCATCTGGAGAAACAGGGCTGGAATTACCTGATCCGTGTCCGGGACAAGCGCCGGACTGTGGCATACGGCGCCCCCTTGCCTGACCAGCCGGAGTTCGACATCCCCCTCAAGCTCACCCTGGGCCGACTGACCCCGCGGCAGTTGGAGGCTCATGGGATCACCGTCCCGGAGTCCTATTACCGTATCCCGCCCACAATGACTTTTGACTATTTAGAGCTAAACAGCGCTGATTTTTGTGAAATATCCTTCCGTGTTGTCCGTTTGCAGACCGACAGCGGCAATACCGAAACCATTATCACCAATATGGACCCGAACCATTTCCCCCTCGCCGTCCTCAAAGCCCTATACGCCAGGCGCTGGGGCATTGAGACCTCCTTCCGCAGCCTGAAATATGCCGTGGGTCTCATCCATCTTCACGCAAAAAAGCCGAATCTCGTCCTCCAGGAGATTTTCGCCAGCTTCCTTATCTTCAATTTTACCCAGGCCATTATCTGGACAGTGGACACCTCTCAGGGTCAATCCAAATACAAGCGCCATGTCAATTTCTCCGACGCTGTCTTTGCCTGCTGCGCCTTCCTGCGCCGCTCCGCCGCCGATCCGCTCCCCATCCTCCGGCGAAAGCCGCTTCCCATCCGCCCTGGCCGCACCGCTCCAAGGCCAAAAATCACCGATAACCGCATTTCCGCCTGCTACGCTTCCGCGCGCTGACTGTTTCCTCATATCTTTCTTTAGACGGAGTCGTCTCCGTCTGCTTTCGCTGCCCAGACGCTGGAAAATCATCCCAGATCAATCCTTGAAAATCCCGGGAACTCCGCCGGTTCTTCCTTGAACCACCAACTTAATGACATTGCCCCATCCGGGAGCGGTTTTCCGCCGATGTGTCCAAGCTGCACAACGGCTACTTCTCCCAGGACAAAAAGGGCCGCCTGAAGG
>CAJTVM010000262.1 GCA_910579595.1 uncultured Oscillospiraceae bacterium | reverse complement strand
CTGGGTGTGCCGGAGCCAATCGACTCCCCGGCGCAGTTGGATGTGAAGCGGTATGGCGTCATCGTATCCTGCGGCGGCCGAAGGGGACTGCTGCTACCCGATTTGGAGGACGTGGACACTGTGGAACAGCAAATTGACATCGCCCGTCAGAAGGGCGGCATCAGCGCCCGGGAGCACTATACCCTGGAGCGATTTGAGGTGGTGCGGCATACATGAGCGCAATTTGTGAGCTGTGCTTCCACCACTGCAAGCTGGAGGAGGGCCAAACCAGCCTCTGTCGGGCCAGGACCTGCCGGGATGGGGCCGTTATCCCGCTGAACTATGGGAAGTTGACCAGCCTGGATCTGGACCCCATTGAGAAAAAGCCCCTGCGACGCTTCCGTCCTGGCAGTCTGATCCTCTCCGTGGGCAGCTTCGGCTGTAACCTGCGCTGCCCCTTCTGCCAGAACCATGAAATATCAATGGCCGGGGAGACGGATATGCAGACGGTGGAGCTATCCCCGGAGCAGTTGACCAGCAAAGCGGCGGAGCTGCGCACCCGGGGAAACATCGGCGTGGCCTACACCTACAACGAGCCGCTGGTGAGCTACGAGTATGTCCGGGACTGCGCTTCGCTGGTCCATGCACAGGGGATGGTCAACGTGCTGGTCACTAATGGCACCATTGAGGAGACCCCCTGGCGGACGCTCCTGCCCTTGATCGATGCCGCCAACATCGACCTGAAAGGATTTACCCCTGCGTGGTACCGGCGGCTAGGCGGGGACCTGGAGACGGTCAAGCGCTCCATCATCTTGGCGGCGGAGCAGTGCCATGTGGAGGTGACCACCCTGCTGGTCCCCGGAGAAAACGACAGTGCGGAAGAGATTCGTGAACTGGCACAATGGTTGGCCTCAATCAGCCCAGAAATCCCCCTGCACCTGTCCCGGTTCTTTCCCCGATATCAGATGACGGACCGCCCGCCCACCCCTGTGGAGCAGGTCTACCGGCTTGCTGAGGCAGCACAGGAATATCTGTCTCATGTCTACACTGGCAACTGCTAAACCACTATCCCTGGAGCGTCCCCAGGAACCCGATAGGGTGGATAATATGCTCTCCTTTGGCATCCAAATCCAGGGTTGGATCCACCAGTGTAATGGCCCTGCGGATACTGTGATACCCATATTTACCCCTGATTTTATCCAGCGCCCGGTCGATATCGGCCCGGCGCTGGGCTTTTTGTACCTCCGGGAACAGAGACAACTGCACAACGCCGTCCGCCGGCGTCAGCCCACTGGCCTTCACCGACAGGCTGCGCACAGGCTCCCTGCCGGTATGATGCCTCCGGAACAACTCCACGGCCGTTTCCCAGATGTCCAATGTGTTCGCTGTGGGACGGTTCAGCTTGGCCTGCCGGTCATAGGACAGCAGGCGGTTGTCCCGGATACCTATAGCCACGGTAGAGCAAAGGCAGTTCTGCTCCCGAAGTCTGGCTCCCACGCTTTCGCACAGGGCCATGAGGGTAATCTTTACATCATCCTCACTAACCAAATCCCGGGGTGCAGTCGTGGAGTTGCCAATACTCTTCATGGGCGGTACGGCATAATAGCGCCGGACGCCGGAGTGGTCCTGCCCATTGGCAAACTGGTGGAGCATGATGCCGTTTTTGCCCAGCAGCCAGTACAGAAGATCAGGATTGGC
>CAJTVM010000261.1 GCA_910579595.1 uncultured Oscillospiraceae bacterium | reverse complement strand
TCGTCTGCAACCGGGCGGCGCTGCCCCAAGGCTCCTTTGGGCTGATCCTGATGGTGATGCTGCTGGCGGCATCAAAATGGATTGGTCTGGAAAAATCCTTTGTATTCCTTTTGACGCTGCTCTATTTCAACGCCAGGATTTCCAGCGGCCTGATGGTGCAAAGCCTGTATTTTATCGTGGAGCGGTCAGTCCCCTACCGTCTGGAACCGCCGGAGGCGGTCTTTCTCCGCGCCGCCCTGCTGGTCATGCTGTTTCTACTGTCTCACGCCTCCATGCTGGCCGTCATGCTCTATGCCCTCCAACGTCAAATGCGAAAAAGGAAAATGGCGCTCCACCGGCGGGAGCTGTGCTATCTCGCCCTGGTGCCAACAGCGGGGATTCTGTTCGGACAGGTGATCTCCCGGCTGCTGGTGGAGTTCAAGGACGGCGTTCTGCTCCAGCTCTATGAGCGCCACCCGGCGTTTTTGGCGGTAATCCCGGTGCTGGCCCTGCTGTTCTACGCCGGGGCCTATCTGACCATCGCCTTTCAGCAGGGTATGGCGGCGCTACGGGAGGAACAGGCCACGCACTACATGGAGTACCAGCAGATACAGGCGATCCGTGCGCGTATCCACGAGGCGGAACAGTTCTACGCCCGCATCCGCCAACTGAAACATGAAATGCGGGGCCACCTGACCAACATCAGGGGTCTGGCGCAGAGCGGTGAGTATGAAAGCCTTACGGACTATATCGCCAAAATGGACGAGAGTATGAGCGGCTTTGAGCTAACGCTCCAGACGGGCAACCCGGTCACAGATGTGATTGTCAACGACATACGGCGGCGGAGCCTTGACCTGGGCATCCGCTTTCAGGTGGAGTTCCATTACCCCGATCCGGGGGCCTATGATGCTTTTGATGTGGGTATCATCCTGCAAAACCTACTGCAAAACGCGGTGGAGGCTTGCGGAAAGGTGGGTGAGGATGAGCGGTTTATCGTGCTGACTGGAACAAGAAAAGGACGTTTCTTTCTGATCGAGGTCAAAAACTCTTTCGCGGGTGAGGTGGTATTTGGACAGGACGGCTTGCCTGTCACAACCAAACAGGAGGATGCCCCCATGCACGGCATCGGCCTTGCCAACGCGCGCCGGGAGGCGGAGAAGTATATGGGAGAATTGGATCTGAAAGCAGTTCAGCGGGAATTTTCCGCAACAGTTCTATTGCAGGAAAGGAGCGATTCATTTTGAGCTGCACAATCGACATAAACTATTTGACCAGATTGGCTGGGAACTTATCAGGAACCAGCGCAGTCCGGCAGTCAGTGTCCCAGGGCGGTGGTTACAGCGTTTTCCACATTGGCGAGACAAAGGAACGATGTCATGCCGAGGGATGGTATCCGGGCTACATGGGCGGTCAAAGCGCGGCCATGTTTGAGGATAAGGCCAAGGGCAGCTTTTGGGAGCAACGCATGAAAAATCACAAAAAATATATGGAACTTCAGCAGGAGGCGGCAGCTCGGCGGCGGATGCTGATGAAGCTCCGCATGAATGGCGGTTCCGTCAGTGCCGCGGAACTTTTGATGGGTCTGCTTTAAGGGAGGAAATATTGTGAACAATACAATTCAACCAGGTTACGGAGCGCAGACATACAGCACCCCCACAAAGGCCCGTGAGACAAAGCAGGCGGGGACGCAGGGCAGCAGCTTCATGGATATGGCGGCGCAGGCCAGCAGAAGCAG
>CAJTVM010000260.1 GCA_910579595.1 uncultured Oscillospiraceae bacterium | reverse complement strand
AGGGCCTCCTTGACCTCCAGGGCCTCCAGCCGGGCCAGCAGAAGCTCCACGGCCCCCACCGTCTTGTCCACGATGCGGTAGCTCCCCCGCAGTCCGGCCAGATCCCGGATGGTGCCGTCCATGCCCTCCAGGAGCAGGGAGCCGGACAGGGCCACCTCCAGGGTGATGATGGTGTTGAAGCCGTCCAGCACCAGGGCCTCCGGGGCCTCCCGGAGCCGCTTCCGTTCCCGCTCCTCCAGGGCGGCGCGGGGAGAGGTGATCCGGGCCAGGGCCAGCCGCTGGCGCTCCGAGAGCAGGTGGTGGTTGCCCACGAAGGTGGAGGCGGATTTGGTGTCGTATCCCCGGTCCAGCAGGAACGCCAGCTCCTGGGCGGCGCCGTTCAGCTTGGCCGCAGCCTTGGAGCCAAATTCGATGGTATCTTTCGGCACATAGCCGCGTTTGACAGTCTCCATGGTGGGTTCAGTCCCTCATAGTCAGTTTTCCGATGAACGGGAATTGCTTTTCTCCATCTCATTCAATATCGAATGTCAACTCATCCTCATCGTAAAGTTCGCCGCCGAAAAAGCAACGTACCAAATCTTCAAATTTATTAAAGAACGGAAGCGCCCATCTTAGAATATCCGCTCTGGTTTCTTCTCCTAATGTTGGGCGAACTCGCGCCATGTCCACTTGATACACCTGTTCACTTTTTAAGTCAAGTAAAACGTAATATTCTTCGTTATATAAGCCAAGGTATAGGAATCCGGTTCCGTGAAATATCGTATTGGTTCGTTCAAATTCGCTCAAGTCCTTATTGGGAAACATTAACGGTAGCTGGAGAATTGTCGTTGCAATTTCTTCTTCTATCTCAAGTTCACGCCATCTGCCTGTTTCTTCACAATATGTCATTGAAAAGTCCCCCAGCATTTTCCCCGTAACAAATGGGACGGACAATGTATAAGACCGAAAATAATCTTTTACTGCATTTGGTATGATAATATTTAGCCTGCTTTCAAGATCAACTATATCTTGATCTAAAATTATTGTTCTTCTCAATTCCACTTCCGGGTGTTCGATTCCAAATTTTTCTATTGTAGCTTGAATATAGTTTTTTCTATCCATAATATTTGCCTCCGCAACAAATCAGGATTTATCATCTTGATTATACCAGCATCCCACTTCTAATTCAATCCGATTTCTGATAGAACCGTCCAACCTCCCGCCTTGACAACCCCGTTGGCAAGGTCTACTATAAACGCAGAAAAGCGCCGGCGGGCGCTATTGAACGGGAGGCGGTTTTATGAAATATGTCAGGCGCATTGTCTACTGCCTGTTGCTGACGGCGGCGGCAAATGCCCTGTCGCTGGTCTGGCTGCTGTACGCCGAATGGTCAGTTTCCGGCGCGGGGTGGCTGTTTCTGCCTCTGGCGGCGGCGTTCCTCTGGGTGAATCTCCGGCCTATTCCGAAGTCCGGCCCCACCAAGCGCATCCAGCGGCTGGCGGAGGGCTGTGAGCTGCTGTGGCTGTTCTGCGTGACCGCCACGGCCACCGTCCTGCTCCAGCTTCTCTGGCTGAACGTACTGCGTGTCGATATTGCGGCGGACAGCTTCCTTGACTGGTGGGGGTATTTTGGGGGCGCGATGGGCCTGCTGCTGGCGGTGATCCTGGAGGCCATTGTCTTCTGGAACGGCATGATCCGGGTCTACCTCACCTCGGTTCAGTTGGGTATCAAGCACCGCGTTCTCGCGGCTCTGTGCGGGTGGATTCCCCTGGTGAACCTCT
>CAJTVM010000259.1 GCA_910579595.1 uncultured Oscillospiraceae bacterium | reverse complement strand
AGCGCTGGAGGGAGTTCATCACGCCCTCGTGGATGACGATGCCGTCCCGCACCAGACGGATCTGGGCATTCCGGGCCACCTTGCCCTCGGTGACGTAGCAGCCGGCCACAAAGCCCACGCCGGTGATCTTGTACACCTGGCGCACCTCGGCCTGCCCCAGGGCTACCTCCTTGAACTTGGGGGCCAGCATACCCTTCATGGCGGACTCAATTTCGTTGATGCAGTCGTAGATCACCCGGTACATCCGCATATCCACCTTGTTGCGCCCGGCGGACTCGGCGGCGTTCTTGTCCGGGCGGACGTTGAAGCCCACAATGATGGCGTTGGAGGTGGTGGCCAGCATCACGTCGGACTCGTTCACCGCGCCCACGGCGCAGTGGATGACCCGGACGCGAACCTCCTCGTTGGAGATCTTCTCCAGGCTGGCCTTGACGGCCTCGGCGGATCCCTGCACGTCGGCCTTGACGATGACGTTCAAATCCTTCATCTCGCCCGCCTGGATTTGGCTGAACAGCTCCTCCAGGGAGACCTTCTGCTTGGCCGCGCCGGTGGTGGCGTTCTTCATCTCTGCCTTGCGCTGCTCCACCAGCTCCCGGGCCATGCGCTCATCGGCCACGGCGTGGAAGTCGTCGCCGGCCCCGGGCACCTCGCCCATGCCGATGATCTCCACGGGGACGGAGGGGCCGGCCTCGGTGACCTTGTTGCCCCGGTAGTCAGTCATGGCGCGCACGCGGCCCACCGCCATGCCGGCAATGATGACGTCGCCCTGCTTCAGCGTACCGTTCTGCACCAGCAGGGTGGCCACAGGGCCGCGGCCCTTGTCCAGCCGGGCCTCGATGACCGCGCCGTGGGCGGTGCGGTTGGGGTTGGCCTTCAGTTCCTGCACCTCGGCGGTGAGGGTGACCATTTCCAGCAGGGTATCCACTCCCATGCCCGTCTTGGCAGAGATGGGGCAGATAATCGTCTCACCGCCCCACTCCTCGGGCACCAGTTCATATTCGGTGAGCTGCTGCTTGATGCGCTCGGGGTTGGCTTCCGGCTTATCCATCTTATTGATGGCCACGATGATGGGAATATTGGCGGCCTTGGCGTGGTTGATGGATTCCACGGTCTGGGGCATGATGCCGTCGTCCGCCGCCACCACCAGGATGGCCACGTCGGTGATCATGGCGCCGCGGGCACGCATGGCGGTAAACGCCTCATGGCCCGGGGTGTCCAGGAAGGTGATGGGCTTGCCGCCCACCTCCACCTGGTAAGCGCCGATGTGCTGGGTGATGCCGCCAGCCTCGCCAGACACCACGTTGGCGTGGCGGATATAGTCCAGCAGGGAGGTTTTGCCGTGATCCACATGGCCCATGACCACCACCACGGGGGCGCGGGATTCCAGATCCTCCTCCTTGTCTTCGGCGGTGTCGATAAGCCGCTCCTCGATGGTGACGATGATCTCCTTCTCCACCTTGCAGCCCATCTCCTCGGCGATGATGGCGGCGGTGTCGAAGTCGATGATGTCGCTTAGGGAGGCCATGACCCCGTTCTTGATCAGGCACTTGACCACCTCGGCTCCGGTCTTTTTCATCCGGGAGGCCAGCTCGCCCACACCGATCTCGTCGGGGATCTTCACGGTGAGGGGGGTCTTTTTGGCGATTTCCAGCTGGAGGCGGCGCATCCGGTCCTGCTCCTCCTGCTTGCGTTTGCTGCCGAAGTTCTGGCCCCGGTTTTTGTTGTTCCGGTTCTGGAACTTCTGCTTGCCGGTCTGCATCCGGTTGGCCTTGTCGGG
>CAJTVM010000258.1 GCA_910579595.1 uncultured Oscillospiraceae bacterium | reverse complement strand
GCCCCGCCCTGTATCTGCTTCCACTCGTTGGAGGTATGGGACACCTCCGGGGTACACACATATTCCAGCACCTTTTCCAGCAGCAGGGTTTGAGCGGCCTGGGCCTCCCACTCGTCCGTTGCTGCTTTCAGTTTTTCAAAAATGGCCTTCTCTGCCGCTTTACTGCCTTCGAGCTTTTCTTGCAGCTCTGCCGCAGGCAGTTCCACCAGCGGGGCCATATGTGGGCTTGCGGTATAGTCCGAATAATTGAGAGAGTGTACGATTTTGAGCGTTGCGCCGGTTGTCAGGCTGTCTCCCCAGGCATTGACGGAGAAAAACGGTTTTATGTCCGGCATGGCGTCCTCCTATCTGCCCTCCCGCTGGGGCGGTTTTTTTGTGGTGGTTTTTGTGCGCCGTCCTTTTTGGCAGCGGTGCTCCTCCGCCAGAACTTGAGCCAGGTCCGCTTCATTCTCAGGGCAATAGCGAAGATATTCCAGCATACCGTATTCATTGAAAAGCCACTCACGCTCTTTCTTATACCGTTCCGGCGCAATTTCCCTGACTTGACCGGAACAAAAAAACAGCTCCAGCCTGACAGTGGGGAGAGCGCGGGCCTCCACCCGCTTGACCTGTTGGGCATAGTTCAGCTTGCGCACTGTACCCAGCGGCCGATCCCGGCTCCCGCCGGTCACTGCTACACGGTACGCCTTGATTCCCTTCGGCTCTCCCACATAGTGCGTCCAGATGGTATGTCCGTTGCTTCCACGGAGAAAAACATCCCGCTCTGTAACCAGCCATGTACCGGCGGGCCGGGACATCCAGTAGAAGGTGCGGCGCTCTGGATCAGATTCCAGCGCGGCGTCCCGCAATCGGGCAATATCGTATTGAAAATCGCTCTGATAGCTGTGGGTGTTTTTCAGCATCACCTTTTCCAGAAACGCCAGAATATCAATATTTTCCTCCATGGCCTACCTATCTTTCCGGGGCGTGTCGGGATTTGACGCGGACGGGGACCTTTGACCGCTCCTTCTTGATCTGGTGCAGCTTCACCTTCACCGACTGCCGGGGCCTGTCGCTGTCACGGGCGGGTGTAGAGGAAACGGGGGCGGTGCGCTCCTGGGCCGGGGCGATAGTTTTGCTGGTGTTGGCGGCCTTCCGCAAATCCGTGACTGCCGCTTTCGCATATTCCAGAAATTTTTCTTTTTCCTTCTGGGGCATAGCCGCCGCCTGGGTCTGGAACTGCTGCTCCAGTTTCGTGATGGTGTGATGCTGCTGGAAGAAGGTCAATACCCGGCCCGCCAGCTTCTCCAGGTCGTCATGGAGCTGGGGGCCGAACTGCTCATGGAGCAATTCACGCAGGCCGGCGGGGGCGTCCTCGAAAAGCCGGGCCACTTCCTCCGGGCGGTTCAGATTGGCGTCCACATGGCACTCCATCTGTTCCAGCAGGGAGCCGCAGCCCGGCCCGGTGCGGAGGGGGAGCCAGTAGCGGTCCACCTCGCCGTCCAGCATATAGTCGATAGCCACCCTGACCGGGCGCTCCGGCTCGTCGCTGTCCCAATAGCGTTGGTTCAGCTCCCCGATCCGCGTCTCCGCCTCGGATAAGGTCATGCGGGAGCCAGCCGGAATATTTTTGTCCGTGCTCTCAATGACTGTAACAACGGGCTGCTGCTCCGGGGACAGGCCGGGCAGGAGGGCTTCGTTGGTGGAGTTGAACAGGGACACAAACGCGCCGGAAATATCGCGGGTGAAGTTGCGCCAGCGGTTGGCCGCGCCCCGGACCGTACACAGGCCGTCTTTGAA
>CAJTVM010000257.1 GCA_910579595.1 uncultured Oscillospiraceae bacterium | reverse complement strand
GCCTGTTTCCGCTTCCGGCTGTGGACGCAGGTCTTATAGCCATGCACATTCCTGATCTTCATCTGTCCTGTCCTTTGGCCCCACGCTTTTTCTTGGAAGATTTTGCTTGCTCTGTATGGGCCTGGAGAGGTTTCTGGCTGCCCTCGTCCGCGGCAGGAGCCGCGTCCGGGTCACGGTACTCATAGCTGCTCCCATCCGCAGTCAGGCACAGGTCATAGTCAGAGAGATCGGCGCCCATGATCTCCGCCGCCATCTCATAGGCTTCCCGGCTGCCGCCCTCCGGCACGTTGATGTCGATAACCTCGCCGCCCTTCATCGTCATCTCGCCCACATTGTAGCCGATGTTTTCATCCGCCCAGCGGTAGGTGATGGTCTGCTCCGGGTACTTCCTGGATAAAAGCGTTACGATTTTTGGAACAGAATCCCAGGCAGTGAAGAATACCATGGTATGGTCATCCTCTCGCAGTGGGCGGGGCTGATAGGCGTTCCATTTTGTCCCCCAATTGAGATTGCACCACTCATACCATGTGGGGCTGCCGAACCGTTGGACATTGCTGTATGCCTGTTCTCCCAAGGCCCAAGTCACCGGGTCGGCCAACCGTTGCTTCTGGTACAGCTCCTCGCACTTATGAAGAGCCAGCGCATATTCCGCAGGGGTCAGCCCCGGTTTCTGCCGCTCCAGATCCGCCAGCGTGTGATGATACTCCCGTACCAGCTTCAGCCCCCGATCCGTTCTGGTGCCGGCCTCCATATCCAGCTCCTTGGGCATGGGAAGCAGTTTGTTAAAATCGATACTGCCCAGGGGCTGGCCATCCATCCGCATATCGTGGAGCATCCGCTGGAAAGCGGCCAGCGCCGTGCTGTCCGAACCGAACGTGATCTGATTTGTGATATTGTTTGGCATTACGTCCTCCTTTCTACCATCGCAGGTGTTCCTCCGCCCCGCAGCGGCGGCAGGACAGGGTGCTGGTCCCGTTCTCCGGGTCCGCTGTTTCCTTCCACAGATGGCCTTTAGCCTCGCAGATCATTATTGTCTCCAGACACTTCCGGGCTTCGGCAATGACCTCCGCCTGGAGCTGTTCCATGGTTGGCATCGGAAGTCCCTGGGACTTATAGTCATTGATCAAAGCGCCGATATCCATTTGAAAAAGATCCAGTTCCATATATTGGGTCAGACGTTCCTGCAGCTTCGCCTCGTCCACACACGGTTCCATGGGTGTCTGGGGCAGTTCCAGGCCGCAGTCCGCCATGGTTTCCAGAAGCCGCTGGCGTTCATTGGCGCTCAGGCTGCCGTCCTGACAGGCGGCCTCGATCTCACCGGCGATCTTCAGCAGCTCGGTTTTCTGACCGTCCGTCAGGGAGAACCCGATCATGATTTTTGTGACCTCGAATATTTCCGAGTCAAAATCCTGGTATTTGCTCATGGTATGCATCTCCTTTCGCGCTGTTGGCACAGCCACAACGATACCCAAACCAGAGAGAGAAAGCCATTCACGATACCCAACAAAAATCCGCTGTCAATCCCCAGCAATACCAACAATCCCCGGCTATGCCGCCTGTCTGAGAGCCGCTATGCCGTCCTCCTGCCGGAACATGGAGTCAATGTCGGAGAACTTCTGGGTGCGGTTGAATTTCTCTGTTGCTTTATTGGGGATAGCCTGGAGCGCCAGCATCCTGGCCCACAGGTCCGGGTGGTAGTCGTAGAGGTGGCGCAGCTCCGGCAGCTTTGCGTTGGGGCAGAACCAGCACCCGCCCCGGTCGGTGAATTCGTAGACAGGAGAAA
>CAJTVM010000256.1 GCA_910579595.1 uncultured Oscillospiraceae bacterium | reverse complement strand
TCGACCGCTGCACCGCCAGCGTCTACCACAGCTACATCAAGGGCGGCTACCAGGGGAAAGCGCCTACCCTCCAGGACTTCCACGCCGAGCTGCTTCGCCAGTCCGAGCCGGAGGCCCGTGACGTGGCCCTGGCAATCGAGCTGTTCACCGAGGGCAGCCTCAACACCTTCGCCAAGCCCACCAATGTAGACACGGACGCCCGTATCCTGTGCTACGACATCCGGGATTTGGGTAAGCAGCTCCTTCCCGTGGGGATGTTGGTGGTGCTGGACAGCGTGTTCAACAGGGTGATCCGCAACCGGGCGCTGGGCAGGAATACCTGGGTCTATATTGATGAAATCTACTTGCTGTTCCAGCACGAATACAGCGCAAATTTCCTGTTTACGCTGTGGAAACGTGTCAGGAAGTATGGGGCCTGCTGCACCGGGATCACCCAGAACATCGATGACCTTCTCCAGTCCCACACCGCCCGGACCATGCTGGCCAACAGCGAGTTCCTGGTCATGCTGAACCAGGCGGCCACCGACCGGGCGGAGCTGGCGCGGCTGCTGAACATCTCGGACAACCAGCTCTCCTACATCACCAACGTGGACTTCGGACGGGGCCTCATCAAGTGCGGAAGCGCCATCGTGCCGTTTATGGACAACTTTCCCAAGAACCGGCTCTACCGCTTGATGACCACCAAGTTGAGTGAGACCAACGTCGCCTGAATTTCCGGTTTTATTTTCTGTTATTCGTATGCCAGGGACACCAAATCATGTGGTCGTCCACCATCCCGACAGCCTGCATAAACGAATAGACGATGGTGGACCCCACAAATTTGAAGCCCCGCTTTTTCAAGTCCTTGCTGATCTGATCGGACAACGGGGTGGATGTAGGCAGCTCCGCCATGCTGTGTGGGGCGTTGATGATAGGTGTGTGATTGACATAGGCCCAGATGAATCGGTCGAAACTGCCGTATTCTTTTTGAATTTCAAGGAATGCTTTTGCGTTGCCAATAGCTGCGTTGATCTTGCCCCGGTGTCGGATAATCCCGGTGTTCGCCATAAGGGCTTCGATCTTTGCGTCATCATACAGCGCGACCTTTGGGGGATCGAAGTTGTCAAAAGCGGCACGAAAGGCTTCCCGCTTTTTCAGCACCGTGATCCATGCCAGTCCGGCCTGCATCCCCTCCAGGATCAGCATTTCAAACAGTTTATTGTCATCGTGGAGGGGCTGGCCCCATTCGTTGTCGTGGTAGTCAATATATATCTGGTCGGGGCCGGCCCATTCACATCTGTATACCTGTTCCATTGACGCTCCCTCCTTTGGAGGACAGTGTACCATAAAATGACGGAAAACGCAAAAGTGAGGTGAGAGAGTATCGCAAAAATCAAAGAAAAACGCACAGTAAAGGGCAGATTGAAGGAAAAAGTCAAGGCCGCGCCCAAGGTACTTGTCCGCCGTGGGCTGGACGATGGTACGGAACGCCTGCGGGGCCAACTCCGGGAAACCGCCCAGCGGGGGCAGGCCAGCGACTACGGCGGCGACCGGATCGAGGACACCGCCGCCCGTGTAGCCTATCAGGCGCGGCGTGGGGTGGAATCTCTTCTGAAGAAGAAAAAGTCCGCCAAGGGCCAGGAGCAGACTGAAGGATCGCGCACCACCGCAGACCAACTCACACAGGAGATCCCGGCAGATCCACCGCCGCCAGAAGTCCCGGCAGAGCAGCCTTCACCCCATGACCCGATTCCACGGGAACGCCCCCGGATCAAAACGCGGGAAGCGGTTTCCGCCAGGGAGGGCG
>CAJTVM010000255.1 GCA_910579595.1 uncultured Oscillospiraceae bacterium | reverse complement strand
GGGATTGTAGAAATGATGGCCAGCTATTTCACGCCGCAATACCAGGTCCTGACTGCCCACAGCGGTGCGGAAGCTCTGGAAAAAGCAAGGGAGAGGCCGGACCTGATCCTGCTGGACATCAATATGCCCGGCATGGATGGCTTGACAGTCTGCCAGACCATCCGGGCACACATTACCTGTCCCATCCTCTTTCTGACGGCCCGCATCGCATCTGCGGACAAGATTGCCGGGTTCCAGGCGGGGGCGGACGACTACATCGTCAAGCCCTTTGACCTGGACGAGCTGGGGGCCCGTGTGGCCGCCCATCTGCGCCGGGAGCAGCGGCGGCAATGCGGGGGCGCGGTGCGCTTTTTCGGAGAGCTGGCGGTGGACTATGCAGCCAGGACCGTCACAATCAGCGGTAAACCGGTTCCCCTGCCAAGAAAAGAATTTGACATCCTGGAACTGCTGTCCCTCAATCCTGGGCAGGTCTTTGACCGGGAACGTATTTATGAGACGGTATGGGGGCTTGATGGAGAGGGAAGCAGCGATACTGTTATGGAGCACATCCGAAAACTCCGGGCCAAGCTGGCTGCCCACACGCTGCATAGCTATATTGAAACCATATGGGGGTGCGGTTACCGGTGGAACGGCTGAGGAATATGGGACTGAAGCGCTCTTTTGTCGTATTGGCAGCGCTGTGTCTGCTGGCGGCGCTGGCGCTGACCGCTGCAGTCTATATCGCCTGTGGCTGGATTGCCAGCGACTACCCCCGGGGCGGCATCGAGATTGGGCCGGATGGAACCATCACGGAGTTGGCGCAGCCCTCAGTGGAGCAGACTCGTGTTCTGTGTCTGCTGAATGGTATCCAGATGGTTTCCATGGCAGTCCTGCCAGTGGGAGGGTTGTGTCTGGCCGGGATCCTGTTCTACCGGATCAAGCTGAAGCGTCCCATTTCCGTCCTCCAGATGGGTATGGAGCGCATCCAGGCCCACGATCTGGACTTCACCATCCCGGAGGTATCTCGGGACGAATTGGGTCAGGTATGTGCCGCGTTTGAAACAATGCGGGCGGAACTGCTGCGGACGAATCAGGAACTGTGGCGGCAGGCGGAGGAGCGGAAACGGCTCAACGCCGCCTTTGCCCACGACCTGCGCAACCCGGTTACCGTTTTGAAGGGGACGGTGAAGCTGCTGCGGCGCGGGAGCGCGGATGAACAGATGCTGGAGCGGATGGATGTCTACACCCGGCGCATTGAGCAATACGTTGAGGCTATGAGCAGTATCCAGCGGCTGGAGCAGATGCCTGTGCAGTGCAGGCCGGTTTCGCTGCCCCAACTGGGACGTGAACTGGAGGAGACCGCCCGGCTGCTGGCCCCCGCACTGAACTTATCTTGCAGTTTCCCGCAGGAGGGGCAGGCGGAACTCGACCACGGCTTGTTCCTGACCGTGGCGGAAAATCTGATTGCCAACGCCGCCCGGTTTGCGCGCTCCGGGCTGGAACTTACGATGGAGACAGATGGCGGGTTCCTGACATTGACCGCTGCGGACGACGGCTCAGGTTTCCCCCAGGAACTGATCCAGAACGGCCCGAAACCCTTCGGAAAGCGGGAGGGGGATGCCGCCCATTTCGGTATGGGGCTGTATAGCAGCCAGCTGCTGTGCAGGAAGCATGGCGGCGATCTCCGGCTCAATAACTGCCCTGGGGCCACTGTTACAGCTTCCTTCAAATTCCAGGGCAAAACGTGAGAATTTCTTGAGATTTATCCATTACACTCTCCTTATCCCAAACATAAGGAGAGTGTTTTTATG
>CAJTVM010000254.1 GCA_910579595.1 uncultured Oscillospiraceae bacterium | reverse complement strand
GACAACATCTACATCGCCAACGCCGACCAGATCATCCGGGGCGGCACCGGCTACGGCCCAGGGCCGGACCTCCCGGATGTGGTGGAACATCAGCGCCCGGACTACTCGTTATATCCGCAGTTTCCCGATACAGCCTACGGTTTTCTGACCCGTGGCTGTCCGAGAGCCTGCGGATTTTGCATCGTTTCCGGCAAAGAGGGGCGGCGGAGCCATCAGGTGGCCGACCTGTCCGAGTTTTGGGACGGACAGCGGGAGATCAAGCTGCTGGACGCCAATCTGCTGGCCTGCCCGGACCATGAAAGGCTGATTTTGCAGCTTGCGGAGAGCCGCGCCTATGTGGACTTCTCTCAGGGACTGGACATCCGCTTGACTACCCCGGACAACATAGCCCTGCTGAACCGGGTGCGGACAAAGGCGGTACATTTCGCCTGGGATGACCCCAATGTGGACCTGACCGGCTACTTCCGCCGCTTCGTGGAGCGGACCGCCATCAAGAGTGACCGCAGGCGGAGGGTGTACGTCCTCACCAACTACGGCAGCACCCATGAGCAGGACTTGTATCGGGTGGACACCCTGCGGGGCCTGGGCTTTGACCCCTATGTGATGGTCTATGACCGGCCCAGCGCCCCGCCCATCACCCGGCACTTGCAAAGGTGGGTGAATAACAAACGGATTTTTCACACCGTCAGGGATTTTGCCGACTATGCCCCGGCAAAGCGTCTGCGGGAAAATCCAATCTGAAAAACGATGGGAGGAACATCAATCGTGGATAAATGTCAGCAGCTCTATGACCGGCTGGATGCCGGTTTGCAGGACCATCTTTCTGCATGGAGCAAATTACCGCCCGACACGCTGGTAATGCAGTCCAGGGAAATCACCGCCATTCGGGATGCCCATGAATACCTGACGGAGACACACGGCCTGGAGCCGGAAGAAGTAGATTATCTTCTGTCTTTGAATGATCCCCTGCAAGCAGTAGCGGACAAATGGATGGAGCGTATGGGCGATCTCAGTGATTTTTCCTTTGCCCTGGATGACCTGTTTCGGCATATGGAGACCCAGGAGAAGAAGTCTGTGCTGGGTAAACTCCGGGAGAAAGCGGCAGAGCCGTCCAAGCCCAGCGCCCCGGCCAGAGAACAGGAGGTACGGTAATGGCTTATGTGCCGGTCCCCAAGGACTTAACCAAGGTAAAAACCAAAGTGGCGTTCAATCTCACCAAGCGGCAACTGATCTGCTTCGGCGGCGGGGCAATCATTGGCGTTCCGCTGTTCTTCCTGCTGCGGGTTCCGATGGGCAGCAGCACGGCGGCGATGTGCATGATGATGGTCATGCTCCCCTTCTTCCTGCTGGGGGTGTATGAAAAGAACGGCCAGCCGATGGAGAAGATCGTCCGCAATATTCTCCGCGTCTGCTTCTTCCGGCCCAAGCAGCGCCCCTATAAGACCAACAATTTCTATGCCGCGCTGGAGCGGCAGGACCGATTAGACAAGGAGGTGTACCGCATTGTTTACGGCAATCAAAAAGCTCATTCGCCGCCTGTTCGGAAAAGAGCCGGAGCCACAGGCGCGTCCGGCCCAGCGAAAAGGCGGTAAGCATCTGTCCCATGAGGACAGGCGGCAGATCGAGGCGGCTATTGCCAGGGCCAAAGGGACGGATAAAAAGGATATGTCCGCCCAGGACAGCATCCCCTACCAGCGGATGTTCCCGGACGGCATCTGCCGCGTCACCGATACGTTTTACACCAAGACGGTGCAGTTCCAGGACATCAACTACCAGCTCAGTCAGAACGAGG
>CAJTVM010000253.1 GCA_910579595.1 uncultured Oscillospiraceae bacterium | reverse complement strand
GACTGAGTTTTTTCATCCGCTGGGCCTGGGACAGCGATGGAGTAGCCTGTTCACTGTTGATCGTCTCCACCAGAAGCGCCTGTTCATCTGGTTTAAGAGCCGCGATCTGATAGGCGGGGGTCATGGCGATTTTCCTATCGTCCACCATCTGCTGAAGTTCCGGGACCAGTTGTGTGAGTGCGATGTAATTGCGGACAGTATCGCCGCTTACACCCATCTCCGCACCAATCTCATCATCGCTACGGAAATTCGCCGAAATTTTCGGCGAATTTTCTCCATGCTCTACTGTGGGCCGTCCGGCCCTCCGTTTGATGGCATCCAGTTTCATCTTATAGGCTTTAGCCCTCTCGCTGGGAAGAATATTTTCCCGCTGGAGGTTACTGTCCACCATGAAAATAATAGCGGTATCCCGGTCCAAATCCCGGACGATTACAGGCATGGTGTCCAGCCCTGCCAGTTCACAGGCGTGTTTGCGCCGGTGTCCGGCCACCAACTCATAGCCGCCGCCCTCGCGGGGGCGGGCGATGGCGGGCATGAGAACGCCGTATTCCTTGACGCTCTCCACGGTTTCCTTCATAGAATCATCATCCCTTACGGAAAACGGATGGTCGGGGAACGGGTACAGCTCGGACAGCGGGATATTCTGCACCTTTTCCAGTTTCGCGTCCTGACGCTCCTGCTCCGTGGAGAACAGATCAGCGGCTGATGCCAGCTCTACTTTTCGCGCGCTGCTTTTCAAGCTGTAACACCTCCCGCGTCAGATTTCCATAGGCTTCGGCCACCTTCCCGCCGGGGTCATGGGCAAAGATGCTCTTACCCTCGGCGCTGGTCTCCTTGGCCCGGACAGAATGGGGTATCTCGGAATCGAATACCTTGATGTCCCCGCCGTAAGTCTCCCGGAGCAGGGCGCTGATCTCCCTGGCGAAGTTGGTCCGGCTGTCTACCATCGTCAGCAGGATGCCGTCAATGAGCAGCTTGGGATTGATCTGCCGCCGCACCTTGCCCACGGTCTGTAAGAGCTGTTCAAGCCCTTTCGCCGGGAGGTACTCCGCCTGGACGGGGACGATCAGGCGATTGGCAGCGGCCAGGGCGTTGACGGTGAGCATACCCAGGGAGGGCTGGCAGTCCAGCAGGATGTGGGTGTACTGTTTCCGAACCGTGTCCAGATACTGCCGCAGGATGGTCTCACGGCTCATGGCGTTCACCAGCGACACCTCCATGCCGGAGAGCTGGATGTTTGAGGGCATGAGGTCTACGCCCTCCGCATGATGCAGGATGCCCTCGCCGGGAGCGATGGGCTGATCGTTCAGCACCTTGCCCATCAGGTCCGAGAGGGTGACGGGCAGATCGTCCGGCTGGGAATGGCCCAGGCTGATGGAAAGACTGGCCTGGGGGTCTACGTCCACCACTAACACCTTTTTCCCGGCTTGGGCCAGACCGATGCCGAGGTTTGCGCAAGTTGTACTCTTGCCCGTACCGCCTTTTTGATTGACTACGGCGATCACTTGGGCGTTCATGTGTTCTCAACTCCCTACTACAAATAAAAATACCCCATCGCAAAATGGGGATGAAAAAAGGGAGAACATAGCTATACTACATTCTCCCGCAAAAAACAGTATGCAGTTGTCGGCTTTTGCCGTTTTCTATTCCAGGGTGGGAACAGTCAGGAGCCAATCCGCCGCAATCCCGCATAAATCCTGGCTTTTTCAAAACTTTTCGTACCCTTCCCCAACAGCACCTGTTCAATGAGTTTTACGCCCGCGATACTTCCAAGAAAATCCGGGCGGTGAAGCAGGCCA
>CAJTVM010000252.1 GCA_910579595.1 uncultured Oscillospiraceae bacterium | reverse complement strand
TGGGGGTGTTGGTCCCCTGCTCCACCTTGGAGATTTTCAAAACAGGCTGCTTCAGGTTGTCAAAAATCAGCTCCCGGTTCTCGCCCGGTCCCAGGTAGATGGTCTGCATGGGTTCCTCGCCCACCACATAGGGATCGGGGACAGATTTCTCGACCACCTCGTAGCTGTCCACGGGGATATTTGTGAGGACGGCCCTGCCGTCCGGCCCGGTGGTCACGTCATCATGGTAATGGAAGTGAATGCCCTTGATCTCAAAAACGGTGCCGGGAATGACCTCCTTGGTCTGGGCGTCCCGCTTGAGAATGGACAGGCTGGGCAGCTTCTTGTCCGCCGCCGTCACGGTGACGGTGCCGCCGCCGTTGATGGTGGCCTGATCCACATGGGCAATCACAGGTTCGGTCAGCGTGGCGTAGGGGGCCGGGGCGCTCACCTCCACAAAGGCGTACATCCCCTCGGTCACATCGGTGACGGTAATGGAGCCGTCCGCTTTGGTGGCCTCGGTGCCGACGATCTGGCCGTCCTTGACGATGTTGAACACCGCGCCGGGGAGGGGGTTGCCGCTGTCGTCCAGCTTGATAAGTTTTACCTTTACCTTGGCGTCATTCTCAAAAACCAGGGCCACATCGGTCTTGCCGTCCCAGCGGAAAGACTGCTTGACCTTGCTGGTTTCCGGGCTTTTGGTATAGCCCTCCGGGGGCGTGACCTCGGTGGCGGTGTAGCTGCCGATGGGCATATCCTTCCAGGGTACGTCCGTCAGATAGCCGCCAGCGCCGGTGACGTAAGTGCCGGTAAAGTCGTTGTCCACGCCGATGATCTCAATGACCGCCCCGGCAAGGCCCTTGGTGGGGTCGTCCGCGTCCACTTTGCGGATGCTGCCTTCGCCGGTGATTTCAGGGGTGTCGGTAAAGGTGACGGTCACGGTGGTATCGCTGCCGTTGGGGAGGACAACGTACTGTGGGCCGGGGTTGTCGATCTCGTAGCCCTCCGGGGCCTCCAATTCGGTCACGGAGTAGGTGCCCGCGTCCAGAGCGGACAGAGTATAGGTTCCGTCGCTGCCTGTTACGATCTCCTTGGAGTAGGTGCCATTCTCGGAAGCAACCTTAAATCTCGCTCCGGGCAAGCCCTTGTTGGGGTTGGTGCTGTCCACCTTCTTGACGGTGAGATCATACTTTTGCCGGGTGATATTCAGCTCACCGATCATAATGGCCTGCACGTCGCTGGCCGGATGATACTTGGAGCCGGAGCCGGTGTAGGCGTATTCGTAGACGCTGCACTCGCCCCATACGCCCTGTGCGCCCAAATCCAGAATATATTGGGCGCGGTCACGGAACGATTTATCGCCCATTACATCGTCGATGCTGGTATAGCTGGTATGCTCCAGATTGTTGTAGACGCACAGCAGTTCCTCGGCGCAGGCAGTCACGGGGTCAGACAGCAGACCGGCCTTGTAGCGCCAGATGATGGCCTGTACCCAGGCGTTCATCGTCCAGGTATAGCCGCTGTCCCACACGTCGTCCACGCCCAGGGCCTTGGCCTGATCGGTAAAGACGCCGGTGGAATGTGCGTAGAAGTAAGCCATCATGGTGGTCACGGTGGGATCGGAAATGGGCTGGGGATTGCCCCAGGTGTGGCCCTCCAGCGACCAGCCCATGCCTTTACCCTTTTCAGCGCAGAAGCCCATCGTGCTTTTTCCGTCCAGGCCGAAGTGCATCTGGTGCAGGTGGCAGGTGCCCAGGGCCGGAGATTCATATTTGACGCCGTTGTGGGTACAGTCGTCCATCTTGATGGTGCTGGGACTTGCCGCCAGCGCCGTGGCGGGCAGCAG
>CAJTVM010000251.1 GCA_910579595.1 uncultured Oscillospiraceae bacterium | reverse complement strand
AATCATATTTTCGGAGAAATCCGTGGCCTCCCACAGACGGACACGCCCCGCCAGCCGGAAGGAGAGCTGCCCGCTGCCGCAGGCCAGCTCCAGCACATTCATCTCCCTGGTCAGGCCGGGACGTATCCTCTCACAGATAGTATCGTAGAGTTTCCAGCTATGTTTCATGAATGACCCATAGGATTTTGCCGTCCTCTGCCAAAATTCCTTGTTGTCTCCCGCTTTCATGAATTGTTTCTTCTTTATCTCGCTGTCACATCCTGCCAGCCAGCCGCTTCCGGCAATGCTCCGGCAGATTCACCACCATTGTGCGCACAAAGTCCCGTGCTTCCTCCTCGGTCAGATCAAACCCCATCGCCGGGAGGCGCTCATGAATCAGCTCGACACACCGGAGCATATCCTTTGCCAGCAGGAAGCCGGTGTCAGTCAGGTAGATTTTCCCGTATTTCTCCCGCACCAGAAGATTCATATCCATCAGAATTGCCATCATCTTCGTGACGGAGGCTTTCGAGCAGTTCAAAGCCTTTGCCACGGCCTGCGTCCCCACATCTGGATTGCTTTTGCCCAATTCATAGATTGCCAGCAAATAGCGAAGATGGGCTTCCCGTAGTTCTGCCATAGAATTGTTCCTCCCCAATGAGAGAAGGCATGAGCAGATTCTACTGCCCATGCCTCCTCACCATGTCTTGCAAGATTTGAAGTTTTAGTGACAGCCGTGGCAGTTGCCGCAGTCGCCGTTGCAGCCTTCACCGGACTTGTGGGACTTCCGCAGGGACCGGACAGCCAAAACCACAACGGCAATCAGTACGGCGATCACGATGATATTTCCCAAGATAGTAGGCATAACCAGTCGCTCCTTTCCCCGTTGGTTATCTTGCGGCAGCGGCCACAGAGCTTAACTGGCGGGAGCGGTCCTCCCCCTGATAGCCCTTGCGGACCAGCAGATAGATGATCGCGGCCAGAGCGGCCAGAGCAACCACCGTCCACACACCGAAGGTCACAGCTCCGGTGAACAGGCCACCCAACTGGTAGACGATCAGAGAGGCTACATAAGCAAAACCGCACATATATCCGATAGCGGCCCAGGTCCACTTGGCGTTGTTCATTTCCCGCTTGATGGCGCCCATAGCGGCGAAGCAGGGGGCGCACAGCAGGTTGAACACCATAAAGGAGTAGGCGGAGGCGGCGGTAAAGGCCATGGCAATGTTGGCAATCAGGTCACCGGGGTAGAACACCTGCATGGTGCTGACCACTTCCTCCTTGGCGATCAGGCCGGTGATGGTCGCCACAGCGGCCTGCCAGTTCCCGAAGCCAAGAGGAATGAAGATTACTGCGATCACGCTGCCCACCGCAGCCAGCAGGGAGGCGTCGCTGTCCTCCACCCAGCCAAAGCCGCCGTCCGCAAAGCCGAAATTGCTGAGGAACCAGAGGATAATGGTGGACAGGAGAATGATGGTTCCGGCCCGCTTGATGAAGGACCAGCCCCGCTCCCACATGGAGCGCAGGACGTTACTGGCAGAGGGGGCGTGGTAGGCGGGCAGCTCCATGACAAAGGGGGCGGGTTCCCCGGCGAACGCCTTGAACTTTTTCAGCATGATACCGGAGATCACCACAGCGGCCACGCCGATGAAGTAGGCGGAGGTAGCAACCAAAGCGGAGCCGCCGAACAGCGCCCCGGCGAACAGGGCAATGATGGGCATTTTGGCCCCGCAGGGGATGAATCCGGTGGTCATGATGGTCATTTTCCGGTCACGATCCTGTTCGATGGTCCGGGATGCCATGATACCGGGAACACCGCAGCCGGTGGCTACCAGCATGGGGATGAAGCTCTTGCCGGACAGGCCGAAGC
>CAJTVM010000250.1 GCA_910579595.1 uncultured Oscillospiraceae bacterium | reverse complement strand
GCGGCACAGGCGCTTTTGCTTTGCGGGAGGCCGCGCCGGGACAGGCTGAAAAGGAGGTCTGCGTCTACTGCGGCCAGCGCCCCGGCATGGAGTATGTGGTCACGCCGAAAGGAGGGGCGGGCGTATGAGTTATCCTGATGTGCCCATTTGGGAGAAGTACACGCTGACCATCGAGGAAGCGGCCAAGTATTTCCGCATCGGGGAAAAGAAGCTGCGGAAACTGGCGGAGGAAAACCCGGACGCCAACTGGCTGATAATGAACGGCAACCGCATCCAGATCAAGCGCAGGCAGTTTGAAAAAGTCATCGACTCCCTGGATGTGATCTGATCGCAGATTTGTATTGAGCCGGAAATATGATAGAATATAGTCAAGTCGTATCAAGGCTCGTTCCAGTTTTGGAAAGGAGTTTTACCAATGGCGGAAAAACGGCGCGACAACAAAGGCCGCATTTTAAGAACTGGAGAGAGCCAGCGAAAAGACGGGAGATACGCATATAAGTACACGGACAGCACCGGCAAGCCCCAATTCGTCTATGCCTGGAAGCTGGTAGCCACGGACAAGACCCCGGCTGGCAAGCGGGACGATATTTCCCTGCGGGAGAAAGAAAAGGAGATCAACCGGGATATTGCGGACGGCATCGACACCGTGGGCAAAAAAATGACCGTCTGCCAGCTCTACGCCAAGCAGAACAGTCAGCGGGCGGATGTGAAGCGGGGCACCAAGAAACAGCGGGAGTACCTGATGGGCCTCCTGCGGGACGACCCTCTCGGCGGGAAAAGCATCGACGCGGTGAAGCCCTCCGACGCCAAAGAGTGGGCCATCCGCATGAGGGAAAAGGGCTTTAGCTTCCAGTCCATCAGCAACTACAAGCGTTCCCTCCGGGCCGCATTCTTCATCGCCATCGAGGACGATTGTGTTCGTAAGAACCCGTTCAGCTTTGCCCTGAACAAAGTCCTGGAGGACGACAGGGGCGAGAAAACCGTGCTGACGCCGGAACAGGAGGTAAGCCTGATCGACTTCGCGCAGAATGACCCGGTATATCAGAAGTACGCCGACGAGCTTATCATCCTGCTGGGAACCGGGCTTCGCATTTCCGAGTTCTGCGGGCTGACCACGAACCTTGATTTTAAGAACCGGCTGATCCGGGTAGACCACCAGCTCCTACGGGACAGCAAAAACGGCTACTACATCGAAACGCCCAAGACCAAGAACGGCTACCGGGAAATCCCTATGAGTGAGCCGGTCTACCGGGCGTTGAAGCGGGTACTGAAGAACCGGGGCAAGAAAGCCACCATCACAGTGGACGGCTATACCAATTTCCTGTTTCTCAAAAAGGACGGGACGCCGAAAGTAGGCATGAACTATAACGCCGTGATTAGGGGCCTTGTGAGGAAATACAACAAGCAGCATAAGGAGCAGTTGCCTAACATCACTCCGCACTCCCTCCGGCACACGTTCTGTACCCGTATGGCAAACGCCGGGATGAATCCCAAGGCTTTGCAGTACATCATGGGCCACGCCAACATCACCATGACGCTGGACTACTACACCCATGTTGACGCCTGTTCCGTAAAGGCAGAGATGGAACGGCTGGCTGCGTAGTAAAAAAGGAAGTGAAAGGCCGCTTTTACTACTTCCGTACTACGTTTCAGCGCAAAGTCACGCCGGGATACGCCGAGATATGCGAATAACTCTCCCAAACGGCAAATGGCGGAAACGCCTGAAAATCAAGGCTTTGCCACCATTTGCCGAGTTACATAAGGTTAGAGCTGGAAATTGCAAAATCTTTCTCTGAAATTCTGAGGCGGTAGATACTTTGTGATCTCAGAGAATTTCTTTACAAAGCTAT
>CAJTVM010000249.1 GCA_910579595.1 uncultured Oscillospiraceae bacterium | reverse complement strand
GCCGCCATAAACGGCGGCAACCGCAAAACATGGCACATATTACTTCCGACCTTTCAGCTCGGAAGTAATAAATACAGGTTCTGAACCCCGGAGAACAACAGGCAAAGCGAATGCTTTGCCGCAAAAAGTTCTTTTTGATTCTTTTTCTTTCAAGAAAAAGAATGTCCGCCGCCTTTTCCGCATAAGTATTGGACAAGCAATCAGAAGGGAGCGGGTATGCTTGACAATACGCAGGAGGCCCGGAGGCGGGCGGAAGGTGCTGGCGGCGGCGCTGGCGGGATCGGTGCTGTATCTGGTGGCGGCGACGGCGGGGAGCTCCACGGCGCGGGGTGCTCTGGAGGCGCTGGGGCGGCAGGGGGATCTGGCGCTGGGGCTGCTGCGCTGCCAGCTGGGGGATTTCGGCGGCGGCGGGGCGCTGCCGGCGTCGGTGTCCCTGGTCATCGGGCAGAGTCCGGTGCTGCTGAGCGGCCAGGAGGCGGTGCTGGAGCTGCGGCGCAGCGAGGAGCGGGACGACAGTCCCCCGGCTGCCGGCGAGGCAGGCGTGGAGCCGGAGCCCCAGGAGCCCACGGCGCCCATCCCGGAGGAGCCGGCCCAGCCGGAGACGCCCCTGGTGTTCGCGGACAACGGCGTGGCGGCCAGGACCCTGGTGCCCTCCTCTCCCGATGGGTATCTGGTCAGCGGGGACGTGTACGTCAATAACCGGTCGGACCACGATTTCGACGCATCCATCTTTGACGGAACCTTTGCCGCCAGGCTCTCGCAGGAGGACGGCCCCCAGGTGCTGATCGTCCACACCCACGGCAGCGAGGCCTATACCATGCCGGCGGGGCAGGAGTACGTCCCCAGCGGGGAGTGCAGGACCACGGACTGCGCCCTCAACGTGGTGCGGGTGGGGGACGAGATCGCGAAAACACTGGAGGAGGCGGGGCTGAAGGTGGTCCATGATGCCACCCTCCACGACTACCCGGAGTACAGCGGGGCCTACGGCCGCTCACTGGAGACCGTGGAGAAGTACATGGAGCAGTACCCCACCATCTCCCTCGTGCTGGATGTCCACCGGGATGCCATCTCCGACGGAAACGGGGGCATGTACAAGGTGGTCAGCGGCGTGGCCGGCGTCAACGCCGCCCAGATGTCCTTCGTCATCGGCACCGACGGCGGCGGGCTGGAGCACCCCCACTGGCAGGAAAATCTGAAGCTGGCCGCCGCCATCCAGCAGAATCTGGCGGACAGCTACCCCACCCTCATGCGCCCCATTACTGTGCGCAACTCCCGGTACAACCAGCACACCACCCCCGGCAGCCTGCTGGTGGAGATGGGCGCCGCCGGCAACTCCCTGGACGAGGCCCTCCTGTCCGCGCGCCTGCTGGGAAAGGCCATTGCAGAGGTGATGGGAGAGGCGTAGGCATTCAGAAGCTGTACCAATCGGTGACGGTATGCAGATTGGCGAGAAAAATTTTTGCCTGACAAGGAAGAAACTCGCAGGAATCCTGACGGATTTCAAGAGTTTCTGACGCAGTCAGACGAAAATTTTTCCGTCAAGATGCCTGTCGGCGCCTATTGAGATGTAATGTATAAAGGGTGGTTTCACCAGACCACTACATTACATTGACTGAGGCTCATTTGTGGCAAAATGACACAGGCTGGAGGGGCGGTGATCGACCAGTAGGAGGGACCGAAGCGGGAGCGTCCGGGAATGACCTGGGCGCTCCGTTCTCTTTATAGGCCCTCTGCTAAGAGCGCACTTGCCCACCACCGGCTTGGGCGCGATGGTGGTACTGCCTGACGGCAACCGTGCGCCCTCCGGGGGCGGCTCCCGCCGGACTTTCCTTTCCTGCCCAGTATGGACAGGCCAGCAGACGCCAACGGC
>CAJTVM010000248.1 GCA_910579595.1 uncultured Oscillospiraceae bacterium | reverse complement strand
ACAGCCGTCTGGAGAAGATCCCATACAAGGAGATCCTTTTCCTCTCGCGGGACGGAAAAAACACCAGCATCACCACCGCAGGCGGCGCGGCCAGGGTGCGCAAGAGCTTACAGCAGGTCTATGAGGAGCTGGCCGCGGAGGAGTTCATCTTCATCGACCGGGGCTGCATCGTCAACATGATCCATGTCATGCAGGTCAAAGAGGGCATGGCCGTCCTGAAAAACGGCGCCGCCCTCCCCATCAGCCGCTCCCATCTGCAAGAGGTAAAGGCGCAGATCAACGCCTACTGGGGGGCGCACATATGACGGATGCTTTTCTGCTGCTCTCCGGCCTGTTGACCGGGGCGGTGCGTGTGCTTGTGGGACTGACTCTCGTTCACTGGCTGCTGTCCGTAAAGAAGCCAGACAGTCAAAGTATTGCGGCAGGACTGACCGGAGCGCTGGTCCTTTCGGCGCTGCTCTCCCTGCTCCATGCGCCGGATTTCTACCGAATGGCACTGGAGGCGGTTCTGATTGCCGCCTGCGCCCACCGGCTGCAAGGAGCTGAGCTGAGAATGGGCCTGTTTGTCGGCATCTTTTACGAGATCAGCGTCTCGTTCTGGTCGTTTCTCCTGCCGGCATGGATGGGTGTGCTGTTCCGCTCCCAGGACCTTCTGAGCGCCGGAACGCTGGCCGGACAATCCGCCCTCTGGCTGCTCCATGGGCTGCTGGCCGTTTTGGCGGTCTGGCTTTCCAGAGACCGGGAAATCAACCGCAAATCCGCGTTCCGGACCGTCTCCGCGCTTGCGCTGGCGGGATTTCTTGGGGTCATCACACTGTCGGAACAGACCGTTTTGGCGATTCCCGACGACACCCTCTATATGTGGACCATTCTGGCGGTGGTGCTGATGATGTCGGTGCTGGTGTTCAACATCAACCGGCAATATGAGGTGGAAAAGGAGCTGGCAAAGCTGAAATCGGAGCAGGCCGAACTGCTGGAGCGGGACTACACCGCCGTGAATCGCGCCTACCAGGCCAATGCCAAGCTGTTCCATGACTTCCATAACCACATTGGCGTTCTGCGCCAATTCCTCGCCCATGAGAAGTATGGAGAGGCGGTCCGCTATCTGGACGAGTTACAGGCTCCCATTCAGAATCTGACGGCCACCGTCTGGACGGGCGACGAAACGGCGGACTACCTCATTAACAGCAAGGCCGGAGCGGCGCAGGCCAGCGGCGTTCGGTTCCAGGCCCAGGTAGAGTTTCCCCGCCGTGCCAACATCCGGAGCGTGGATCTGTGCGCAATTTTGGGGAACCTTCTGGACAACGCCCTGGAAGCGGCCCGGCAGGTGCCGGAGCCGGAGAGCCGAATGGTGGCCCTCACCATCCGCCGCATCCACCAGATGCTGGTCATCAAGGTGGAGAACAGCTTCGCTGCCGCACCTGTCCAGGAAAATGGTGTGTTGAAAACCACCAAGACGGAAGGCGGACTCCACGGCTGGGGCTTGAAAAGCGCCCAGACTGCCGCGGAAAAGTACGATGGCATGGTGCAGGCCGGTGTCTCCGGGGAGGTTTTCCGGGCGGTGGCTACACTGTCCTATAACCAAACAGCTTGAAAAGAATTTTGATTCTTTTCAAGTGTGACGGCGTTACGCCGTCACAGACCGCTTTCAGCGGTCTTGGTTTGGATTTCATAGTCAAATATGGCGTGTTTCACACGCGGGCGGGCAAAGCCCGCCTGAAAAATAGCTTTGCTATTTTTCAAGTTATTTGACTCTATCAAGGAACGGAGGATATTCATGAGTAAATACGACGCTTTGTGGGCCTATGTGCAAAAGGATGGAAGCCCGACCCTCAAATTGACCTTTGAGCAGATCCAGGAGATCGCGGGGATACCCATTGACCACTCTTTCCTGAAATACAAA
>CAJTVM010000247.1 GCA_910579595.1 uncultured Oscillospiraceae bacterium | reverse complement strand
TGAACACGACATAGGTTTCAGGCAGCTCGTCAAATTTCTCGCCCTTCCGCAGAAGGTTAGCGTCCATCATGCTACTGTTGTATCTTGCCCGCTTTCGCCCAGCGCCCTTGTCGGATCGCTGAATTTCCACGTTTATCTTTCGCCCGGTGCTGTCCGTTGCCAAAACGTCCAGCCGTACAGAGCGGTTCAGTAGATTTTCCAAGAACACCTGTGTGCGGACATCCACGGCCACTAAATCAGGCATCTCCAACACAATCCGCAATACAAGCTGAATGTACTTGGGATCACCCTCAAAGCACTTTGTCAGGAAATCATCGTCCAGCAGACGAAAGCCCCTGAGCCGCTGTAAATCTTCCTGGTGCTGTTGGTCAAGCTGTTCTGTTACTGTCAAATCTACCACCTACTTTCATTTCTACTACCTGATTCGCCTTTATCTTAACACAAATTCTGCGACTTTTCAAGATAGCAAAAAGAGGGTCGGGAGCGTCCCAGCCCTCCATACGGTCATTCTCCAGTGGCATCCTGCTCCATCAACTGCCGGACTTCATTTCGCAGCAGACGCTTGACTTTATCACTGAATGTCTCCTTGCTGGTGGTACTGAAATGTACCCGCACGATGTAGGTCATACCTCCAATTTTCTTTATCAGGGCGGGCGGATTTTCTTGGGCGGCGGTGTCCTCCGGGGTGGGGACGCTGGCGGGGAGCATGTTCATGTTTTCGTTTTCCATAATGTTCCTTTCCCTGCGTAATGCAGATTCAACTTTTTGAATGGTCAGCGGAAACGATGTGCCGCGCCACCGCTTTGGTGCTGGCGGCGTTGTCCTCCCGGAAGTTCTTCCCGGCAAAGAGGATGGGGGCGCAGCGTTCTAAAATCCGGTCATAGATACGGGCGTGGGCGAGGTCGGGCGGATGCTTCAGCTCGTCCAGCTTCAGATTCGTGGTCACGATCAGCGGCTTGTTGCTCCGGTATCTGCTGTCGATAATGGAAAACATCTGCTCAAGGGCATATTCCGTATTGCGTTCCGCGCCCAGGTCGTCTATAATCAACAGGTCATAGTCCCCCAGGCTGTCCAGAAAGTCCGTCCGGTCCTCTCCGAACGTCCCGCACAGGCGGGCCAGGATAGCGGGGAAGTTGGTCATGAGTACAGGTATGTCCCGGTCGAGAAGGGCGTTTGCAATGCACCCGGCTGCGAAGGATTTGCCCGTCCCAACGTCACCGAACAGCAGCAGTCCGATATTTTTTTGAACGCTTTCGGCCAATGGTCAACGTAGGCGTGGGCTTTCGCCATGACCGGATTCTCGCCGTTGTCATGGGCGAATGTGTAGCCATAGAGATAGCGGTCTTGGAGGCCCTGGGCCTTGCGCCGCCTGATACGCTCCATGCGCTGGCGGCGTTCCTCTGCCTCCCTGCGGCGACGTTCCGCCTCTTGTTGGCAGGGGCAGACGCACCGTGGCTTGAAGCTGCCGCCCTTGAACGGGTCGGGTATGACTGCCTGGGGCCTCTGCACTTACGACAATGAATAAGGCCGTCTGCTGGGTCAAGGTATTCATCCTCGCGGATCTCCGTCATACGGTGTCACCCTCCCTCACTCTGTAATCGCGGTCACGGGAAACGGGAGCAGTCTTACGCCGATCATCGGCTATCCAGCGGCGGATGGTGGCGGCGTGGCTTTTGTAGGTCTTGCCGGTGGAGGCCATGTACTCGGATAGACGCTCGACGTACTCCTGCCAGACGGTGGGGAAGTCGGTTTGCAGTTCGGACAGCTCACCAGCAGACAGAAAAACATTTTGGTAGCTGTCAGCGCCAATGATAAAATGCAAGAAAACGCCGAGGAAAAAATGTAGATTTATGGCGGAGGAGGCGAAAAAAAGATAGACTCCCAATAGGACGGAAAAAGCGTCCGGAAAGGGAGTCAGG
>CAJTVM010000246.1 GCA_910579595.1 uncultured Oscillospiraceae bacterium | reverse complement strand
ACCAAAGGGGAAGGAAAATCCGGCGACGATTTTTGGGTCAAGGCCGAGACCCTGCTGTATACGGCGCTGATCGGCTATATCTATTATGAGGCCCCGACAAACGAGCAGAATTTTTCCACCCTGGTAGAAATGATAAACGCTATGGAGGTCCGGGAGGATGACGAAAGTTTCAAAAATGCCGTTGACCTTCTCTTTGACGCGCTGGAGCAGAAAGACCCGGACCACTTCGCCCTCCGCCAGTATAAGAAATATAAATTAGCGGCGGGCAAGACAGCGAAAAGCATACTTATTAGCTGCGGCGCCAGACTGGCGCCATTCGATATTAAGGAGGTCCGGGAGATCACCATGTATGACGAGCTGGAGCTTGACCTGGTCGGGGACAGGAAAACGGCGCTGTTCTTTATCATCAGCGATACGGATGCGACGTTCAATTTCCTTGTCAGCATGGCCTATACGCAGCTGTTCAATCTGCTGTGCGAGCGTGCCGATGACAAGTATGGCGGCAGGCTGCCGGTACATGTGCGGTGCCTGATCGACGAGGCCGCCAATATCGGGCAGATTCCGAACCTGGAAAAGCTGATGGCGACGATCCGTTCCAGGGAGATTTCGGCCTGTTTGGTCCTGCAGGCGCAGAGCCAGTTAAAGGCGCTTTATAAGGACAACATGGACACCATCATCGGGAATTGTGACGCTTCCCTTTTCCTGGGAGGCAAGGAGGAAACCACGCTGAAAAGCTGGAATTCCCTGCTGGGAAAAGAGACCATCGACATGTATAACACCAGCGTCACCAAAGGCAGCCAGGAATCCCACGGACAGAATTTTCAGAAATTGGGAAAGGATTTGATGTCGGTGGACGAGCTGGCCGTGATGGACGGCGGGAAATGCCTCCTGCAGATCAGGGGCGTCCGGCCCTTCCTCTCCCGCAAGTACGATATTACGAAACACCCGAACTATAAATACCTGTCGGATTATGCCCCTAAAAATGCGTTTGACATTGAAAGATTCCTCTCAACCAGGCTGCCCGTCAGCCCTGGGGAGCTGTACCGCAATTATGAGGTCACGGCGGAGGATTTGGAGGCGCCGGCTGTATGATGATGTAGCTGCCTGTTAAAGTCTCTGGCTTTGGCGGGCTTTTTCTTTTCACCGGAAGGAGGTTCTATTGAGGATTCGCGCCCCTCCCTGACAACTGTATACCTTTCCAGGATGATCCTGGACTATGCCGCCCCTGTGCTTTATGCAGATTTTCTTAAAGCACAGGGGCGTTTTTTCGTTTCCGGCCAGATACGGCCATACCACAAAATCAAGATTATTCAAATTAAAGGAGGACTTTTATATGGCTTTTTTTGCAAGTGCGATTGATACTTTGAAAATTCTGGTGATTGCTCTGGGCGCCGGCCTCGGTGCATGGGGCGTCATCAACCTTCTGGAAGGTTACGGCAATGACAATCCCGGAGCCAAGTCGCAGGGGTAAGCTACGCCCTCCACGGACAAGTAATTGCCGTGCAGCGTATGGTGGAAGTCCATACGGCAACAGGCTGAATTGCTGGAAACCCCTAAAGCCGTGCGTACCAAAACATGGGGATGAAACATGCCCGGATGTGACGGTGGCGAAAGCGGAAAAAAACGCACGGATGGCGCAGGGTGCGAACCTAAACGCCGGGACAATGGGCGATCAGCAGCCAAGCCCCGAACAGGGGAAGGTTCAACGACTATCCTTTGCAGGAGTAGGGCCGAGCGGCCCGAAGCAGCCTGCCCCGCTCCATGCGGGTGAAGATATAGTCTGCGCCCATGTGAAAGCATGGGGTGTCCGCTTCTTTATGAAGTGGGGCCGCACCGGGGCAGCGACCCGGTGTGAACAAAAACGGATGAAACAGCTTATGGCTGGCGGAGGTATTGCGCTGGTGGGTGCCACGCTGATCC
>CAJTVM010000245.1 GCA_910579595.1 uncultured Oscillospiraceae bacterium | reverse complement strand
TATATCTACCCTGATAACCTGAGAGCAAAACCCAAGCTGTGGCTGTGGGAGCTGCGGGACGTGGCGGTCATTGGCATCGGCTTTTTATTCTCTGTCCTGGCGCTGGCGAATGGGGCTGGAATGCTCCTGATGATCCTGACGGTGCTTTACGCATTCCTTTCCATCCGCATGGAGGGAGCCAGCATCCTGGACTTCCTGCGCTGCGCTGTCTGCTTCCTGTTCCTGCACCAGCAATATTACGAGTGGAGTGCCCCACAAAAATGACAGACGCAGAAATGAGACAGTGGCTGGCTGTCACAGAAAACAGCCGCTTTCAATGGACTGAGGATAAAATCACAAGTCTGAATGGCCGCGGCGCGCTTTACTATTTCGGCGGAGAGGACGGAATCTATATCCGAATCCAGCCGGGAGGGGAACTCTCTGTTGGAACCTATAAGGGGGCGTTTCCTCATATCGGAGAAGCACTCTTTACCCGGAAAGCGGTCATGGACTGCGGTGACTTCAACCGGGCGTTTCAGAAAGCGGCACAACTGGGAGGCCGGCAGTTTTTGCAGGATATGTTTTCCAGCAAGCCTTCCCAGGAGTTTATTGAAATTCCTGCACCTCCCGGTATGGGAATGCAGATGATGTAGGAGGTATCCACTTGAACCGAAAACAGAAAAAAGAGCTGCGGCGGCATCTGTCCACCCGGCAGCTCATGGGGATTGACCAGCTCACCGATCACGGCCTGAAGACGGCCAGAGGTGAGCTGGTTTTTTATCTGGTCAGCCCGGACAACCTCTCCGTCCTGTCCGCCGAGGGGGTCCGGGGCCGCGTCCGCGCCCTGACGGAGCTGCTGCGGGGTATGGAAGCAGTGGAGCTGCTGGCCCTGGATTCCCGCGAATCCTTCCAGAGCAACAAGCACCACTATCAGGCCCGGCTGGAGCAGGAGGATCTCCCCGCCCTGCGGGAGCTGCTCCGGCAGGACATGGGCCACCTGGACGAGATCCAGTCCACCACCGCCTCGGCGCGGGAGTTCGCCCTCGTCTACCGCAGGGAGGAAAAGTCCACCGAGGACGCCGGACACCTGAAGCAGATCGAGAAGCGCGTCCGGGACTGCGGCTTTCACGTCCGCATGGCGGAGGAGCAGGACATGATGCGTCTGCTGGCGGTGTACTACCAGCAGGACGTGACCACGGAGCAGTTTGACCGCTTTGACGGGGAAAGGAGCGCCAATGGCTAAAAAGCAGATAAAAAGGAAGAAAAAAGCAACATTAAAACCGGAAGCTGTACCGCCCAAGGACTTCCTGGACATGATCGCCCCCGCCGCCGTGAAGTTCAACACGGACAGCTATATCCTGGGCGGCGCGTATCACTGCACCCTGGCCCTGCGCGGATACCCCACCAGCACCGAGGGACTGGCCCTGCTGCGGCATCTGGGCGAGAAAAGCGGCGTCACTCTGCGGATCTACACCCGCCAGGTCACGCCGACCGAGGAGAACGCCATCCTCCACAACGCCACCAATAAGAGCAGGATGGAGCGCGGCAACACCAACGACATGAAGCAGAGTATTACGGCGGAGGCCAACCTCCAGGACGTGGCCGCACTCATCACCACCATGCACCGCAACCGGGAGCCGCTGGTACACTGCGCCGTGTTCATCGAACTCTCCGCCAGGGACTCGGACAGTCTCCGCACCCTTCGGGACGATGTGACCGCCGAGCTGACCCGCTCCAAGCTGAACGCCGACCGTGTCCTCCTCCGCCAGCGGGAGGGCTTCCTCGCCTCCAACCCCGCCGGCAGCAACGTCTTCGGCTCCCTCTATGAACGGGTATTGCCCGCCTCCAGCGTGGCGAACCTCTTCCCCTTCAACTACTCCGGCAAGAACGATCCCAACGGCTTCTATGTGGGCCGGGACCGCTACGGCTCCAACATCATCGT
>CAJTVM010000244.1 GCA_910579595.1 uncultured Oscillospiraceae bacterium | reverse complement strand
TGCCGGATACCAGGAAGCAGTTCAACATCCTGCGCCAGCTTATGAGCCGGGATGATGTGGACACGGTGATCTGTGCCACCGACGCGGGGCGGGAGGGCGAATTGATCTTCCGGCTGACCTATGACCTCTGCCAATGCACAAAACCTGTCAAGCGGCTGTGGATTTCCTCTATGGAGGAATCCGCTATCCGCAAGGGCTTTGACAATCTGGTGGACGGTCAGAAGTACAACAACCTCTACGCCGCCGCCCTCTGCCGCGCCAAGGCGGATTGGCTCATCGGTATCAACGGCACTCGCCTTTTTACTACATTATATAAAGGTAAGACGCTGAACGTGGGCCGGGTGCTGACCCCCACACTCACGCTGCTGGCGGAACGGGAAGCGGCGATTGAGCATTTCAAGAAGGAAAAATTTTACACCGTGGAGCTGGACGCACAGGGCATCCGGGCCTCCAGCGGCAAATTCAATTCCAAGACGGACGCGGAAAAGCTGCGCTCCGCCTGCCTGGGCAAGACCGCCGTGGTCCAGTCCATCGCAAAGAAGGACAAGACCGAGCGGCCCCCGAAACTCTACGATCTGACCACTCTCCAACGGGAGGCCAACCGCCTCTTTGACTACACCGCCCAGCAGGCCCTTGACTACCTCCAATCCCTCTACGAAAAGCGGCTGGCAACCTACCCCCGGACGGACAGCCGCTATCTGACGGAGGATATGGCGGAGGGCCTGCCCGCTCTCTGCGCCACCGTGGCCGGTGCGCTGTCCTTCATGGTGGGCCAGCCCCTCCCGGTGAACGCCGCCCAGGTGGTGGACAGCAGCAAAGTGACCGACCACCACGCCGTCATTCCCACGGCGGAGATCGCCGGTGCTGACCTTGCCGCCCTGCCCACCGGGGAGCGGAACATCCTCTACATGATTGCCGTCCGGCTGCTGTGCGCCGTGGGCGAACCCCATACCTATGCGGAGACTGCCGTCACGTTGGACTGTGGCGGCGCTTCTTTTATGACCAAGGGCCGCACAGTGGCGGCGGCGGGCTGGAAGGGGACCGAAAAGGCGTTCCTTTCCACGCTGAAGCAGAAAGCCGAGGAACCGGCCCCATCTCTCCCGGTGCTGTCCGATGGTCAGCGGTTGGAGGGTGCGGACGCTCTGTTGAAGCAGGGCACTACATCTCCCCCGGCACGATTCACCGAGGACACTCTGCTCTCCGCCATGGAACACGCCAGCGCAGAGGACTTTGCTGCCTTGGAATCCGTGGAACGGACCGGCCTGGGTACACCCGCCACCCGTGCGGCTACCATTGAAAAGCTGGTGAAATCCGGCTTTGTGGAGCGGAAGAAAAAGCAGCTTCTTCCCACGGAGAAGGGGCTGGCCCTGTCCTGGGCCATGCCCGACCAGCTCAAATCCGCCAAGCTGACGGCGGAGTGGGAGGACCGGCTGGGGGCTGTGGAACGTGGCGAGCTGGCCCCGGAGGACTTCATGGCCGGGATCACCGCCATGCTCACCGGGCTGGTCCGGTCCTACCGGAATGTGGCTGTGGCCCCGTCCCCGCTCTCCGATTCCGGGCGGGCGGGAATTGGCAAATGCCCCCGCTGCGGTAAAAACGTGGTGGAGGGCAAAAAGAGCTTTTACTGCGAGGGCTACCACGATACCCCCTCCTGCGGCTTTGCCCTGTGGAAGAACGACCGCTTCTTTACCGGCAAGCGCAAGGAACTGACGAAGAAAATCGCCGCTTCTCTCTTGAAAAACGGGCGCGTGGCTGTGACCGGCCTGTTTTCGGAGAAGAAGGGCGTTTTCTATGACGCCACCATTGTCCTGGACGATGACGGCGGCAAATTTGTCCGCTTTAAGCTGGAATTTGACAACAAATCTACCGGAAAGAAAGGAAAATGAGAATGAATATGAATCAGAACACCAATATTTTCGCCCAAC
>CAJTVM010000243.1 GCA_910579595.1 uncultured Oscillospiraceae bacterium | reverse complement strand
TCTGCGTCCTGGCCGCCTTCCCCTTCGCCCTCTGCGGCTTTTTTACCTACAACGGTATGACCTTTGAAAAATTTCTCCTCGCCGTCATCCGCTCGGAGCTGCTGTACCCCAGAAAGCTGGTGTTCCGGGCGGAGAACCTCTACGCCCAGGCGATGGAGCATTCCACAGTAAAGGAGGCACTGAAGATTGATTAAAACCTTACAGAATACGCTGAAGCAGGATCGGGAGGGCTTCGTCCTTCCCAAGTCCGTGCAGGACGCCATCCCCATCCGCCGCCTCTGGCCGGATGGGATTTTTCAGTTCGGGAGCAAATTCTCCAAGACCATCCGCTTCTCGGACATCAACTACGCCATCGCCTCGAAAGAGGACAAAACGTCCATGTTCCTGGGCTATTCGGAGCTTCTGAACGCCCTGGACACCGGCTCCACCACCAAGCTGACAATCAACAACAAGCGCCTCAACCGCCAGGACTTCGAGCAGAAGATCCTGCTGCCCCGCCAGGACGATTACCTAGACGGCTATCGGGCCGAGTACAACGCCATGCTCATGGACAAGGTCACCGACTCCTCCAACAGCGTGGTGCAGGAGCGGTACATCACCCTGTCCGTCCATCGCAAGAACATCGAAGAGGCCCGCACGTTCTTTGACCGGGTGACGGCGGATGTGACCACCCGTCTGAGCCATCTGGACGCCCACAGCGAGGAGCTGGACGCGGTGGAGCGGCTCCGGGTGTTGCATGACTTCTACCGCACCGGGGAGGAAACGGAATTCCATGTGGACCTCCGGGACCTGATGCGGAAGGGCCACTCCTTCAAGGACTCCATCTGCCCGGACAGCCTGGAGTTTCGGAAAGACTACTTCGTCATGGGTGGCAAATATGGCCGGGTGCTGTTCCTCAAGGAGTACGCCAGCTACATCAAGGACAGCATGATCTCCGAGCTGACGGCCCTCAACCGCACCATGATGCTGTCCATTGACGTGATCCCCGTCCCCACAGACGAGGCCGTCCGGGAGATGCAGAATCGGCTCCTCGGTGTGGAGACGAACGTGACCAACTGGCAGCGCCGGCAGAATAATAACAACAATTTCTCCGCTGTGGTGCCGTATGATCTGGAACAGCAGCGGAAAGAGACCCGTGAGATGCTGGACGATCTCACCACCCGTGACCAGCGGATGATGTTCGCGGTGGTCACGCTGGTGCATCTGGCGGATTCCAAGGAGGAGCTGGACAGCGACACGGACGCCCTCCAGTCCACCGCCCGGAAGCATCTGTGCCAGTTGGCCACTCTGAACTGGCAGCAGGCGGACGGGCTGGTAACGGCCCTGCCCCTGGGCCTGCGGCGGATCGACGCCCTGCGGACCCTGACCACCGAGGCCCTGGCCGTCCTCATGCCCTTCAAGGCCCAGGAGGTGCGGGACCAGGGCGGTGTGTACTACGGGCAGAACGTCATCAGCAAAAACCTGATCATCGCCAATCGGAAAGAGCTGCTGAACGGCAACGGCTTCGTCCTTGGCGTTTCCGGCTCCGGTAAGTCTTTCACCGCCAAGCGGGAGATGGTCAATCTGGCGCTCTCCACCGAGGACGATATCATCGTGATCGACCCTGAGTCGGAGTACCGGCCCCTCATCGAAGGGCTGGGCGGCGAGGTGATCAGCATCTCCGCCACCTCCCCCAACCACATCAACGCCATGGACATGGAGCAAGGCTACGGTGACGGCGAAAACCCGGTGGTGCTGAAGTCCGAGTTTCTGCTGTCCCTGTGTGAGCAGCTTATGGGCGACCGGCTGCTGTCCGCCAAGGAGAAATCCATCATCGACCGCTGCACCGCCAGCGTCTACCACAGCTACATCAAGGGCGGCTACCAGGGCAAAGCCCCCACCCTCCAGGACTTCCACGCCGAACTGCTCCGCCAGTCCGAGCCGGAGG
>CAJTVM010000242.1 GCA_910579595.1 uncultured Oscillospiraceae bacterium | reverse complement strand
ATGTTCGACAAGGGCATCTCCGGCGAGGTACCGGAGCATCGGGACTTCATCTACGGCAGGGCCATCCCCGCACTGGAGCGGATGGGAGTAAAAATAATCGTCCTGCGTTCTGCCAAGACCTATGTAGACTTGTTCACCGGGCGGGTGACCCGCGGCCCGAAGAAGGGCATGGTGCGCTCCTTCCCCATCTGTGGGCGGTGCGCTGTTCAGCGGGACTGCAAGGTCCGGCCCATCCAGCGGTATCAGAAAACCCTGCCGCCAGAGACAGTCAAATATATCGGCATCGCGCGGGATGAAACAGAACGCCTGCTGCGTCTGGAGAACGGCAGGCAGGTATCCCTGCTGGCAAAATATAATTTCACGGAACAGGACGCATGGCAGCTCTGCGAGGACGCGGGGCTGCTTTCTCCTGTCTACGAATTCACCGACCGGGGCGGGTGCTGGTTCTGCCCCAACGCCAAGCGGGCGGAGCTGCGCCACCTCTACGACTGCCACCCGGACCTGTGGGCCAGGATGCTGGAGTTGCAGGCCATTCCCGGCAAGACAACGGAAAAGTTCAACCGCACCCAGAAGTTCTCCGACATCGACGCCATGTTCCGGCAGGAGGACGAGGAAACCGCACAGGCGGCGGCATAGCCAGGAATTGTTGGTATTGCCCGGTTTTCACAGTCCATTCTTGTTGGGTATCGTGAATAGCTTTTCCCGGTAAAAGCTGGTATCGTTGCTGCTGGCACAGCCACAAAATCATGATGAGGAGGACGAGCGAAATGACGAGATACGAGCGCCACCCCGCGCCGGAAAAGCTGCTTTTACAGATCACTACGGAGGCCGTCAACCTGCTGGCCCTGGGTACCCAGGATAAGCCCGCGGACGTATCCCTGTTGGAGACAGGCGCGGCCCTGACGGTCAAAGCCTGGGGGCTGCCCCAGGAGCTGCTGGAGAGCAGCACCGCCCTGATCCAGCACCAGAAGGAGCTGTTGGCAACCGCCAGCGGCAAGGCCGCCCTGCCGGACGATCAGCTCCTGGAGTGCTACGATGGCCCCATGACCGCCGAACTGATCTGGGGCCTGTTCGAGACAGCCGTCCGGCTGGACGATGCCCAGGATCGGGCCGCCATCCACCAGATGGCGCTCCTGCTGGCGGATGCCCTGGACTTCGATGAGTGGCTGGAGCGGAACGGGCCGGTGGAGGCCGCGGACAAATGAAAACACGATCTTGCACAGCAGGGGACTGTCCGATTGGACAGCTCCCTTGCTGCCGCAGATCATAGGGAGGTGTGTACCATAAGCAAGTACCAGGAATTTGACGCTCAGATATTTGATGTCACAAAAATCATGATCGGGTTCTCCCTGACGGACGCACAGAAAACCGAGCTGCTGAAGATTGCCGGTGAGATCGAGGCCGCCTGTCAGGACGGCAGCCTGAGCGCCGATGAACGCCAGAGGCTTCTGGAAACCATGGCGGACTGCGGCCTGGAACTGCCCCAGACACCCATGGAACCGTGTGTGGACGAGGCGAAGCTGCAGGAACGTCTGACCCAATATATGGAACTGGATCTTTTTCAAATGGATATCGGCGCTTTGATCAATGACTATAAGTCCCAGGGACTTCCGATGCCAACCATGGAACAGCTCCAGGCGGAGGTCATTGCCGAAGCCCGGAAGTGTCTGGAGACAATAATGATCTGCGAGGCTAAAGGCCATCTGTGGAAGGAAACAGCGGACCCGGAGAACGGGACCAGCACCCTGTCCTGCCGCCGCTGCGGGGCGGAAGAACACCTGCGATGGTAGAAAGGAGGACGTAATGCCAAACAATATCACGAATCAGATCACATTCGGTTCGGACAGCACGGCACTGGCCGCTTTTCAGCGGATGCTCCATGATATGCGGATGGATGGCCAGCCCCTGGGCAGTATCGATTTTAACAAACTGCTTC
>CAJTVM010000241.1 GCA_910579595.1 uncultured Oscillospiraceae bacterium | reverse complement strand
AAAATGGGATTTTTTGCGATGATTGCGTCAATGCTGCTGGGGATATTGTTTGTTGCAATCGGGATTTACCGCAGAAAGCAAAAGGGGTGGCCTATAATCCTTATCGCGCTCGGAACCGTGTTTATCCTCATTGCGGTTTATTTGGGATGGCCTAAATAGAAGTCAATAAAAGCCAAGTCTGCCCAGCGGCAGAAAAAAACTGTTGCTGGGCAGGACGATTCCTCATGTCCAAATGCTCTTTCCAGCGGCGGTTTTGATTATTCAAAGCCGCCGTTTTTATATCCACCGGCGGCAACAGGAGGACGCCGCCATGTACCCCACGGAGGTGGTGGAGACCGAGACTGGCAGCGGCCGCCGTCTGGAGAAGGTCTATCTTCTTACGACCGCCGACAACCCGGCGAACATCCCCAACGCCGACTTTGAGCGGGAGGGCTACCGCTATACCCTGCTGGACGTGACCCGGCAGGACTACACCGAGAGCGAGACCAGGGAGCACACCGAGACCGTCACCCTGGACAGCGGCACCAAGGACATGGACAAGGTCATGCCCCGGCTTGCCGCCACGCGGGAAGTCACCACCGAGGACGGCTTTACCGGCATTCTGACCCTGGACACCGCCAGCATCACCGTGGAGGCCGCGGGCTATGGCTCCTCCTCCCGCACCGTCACCCAGAGCTATCCGAATTTGTCCGACGCCGACTCCTCCCTGATCCCCAAGACCATCACGGACGGCAGGCGGACACTGACCCTGGCGGACGTTCAATGGCTGGAGGCCGGGGAATTTTACAACGCCACCGCCAGCTACACCGGCACCGCCACCAGCAAATATGCCACCGGCTATGTTATCACCGCCGAATATGCCGGAGAGGTGGTCAAGACCATCAGAGGGGAAATGATCTATACGGCGGTATTCAGCGGCACCCCCATCAGCGCCCCCGCAGGGACGGAACCGGGGCCGGACGATGGAAACAATGACAGCATGGAGACCCCGCCGCCGGAACAAGCGGAACCCGGCACTTCCGGCGGTATCGGCCTGAAATGGCTGCTGGTCCTGCCCATCGGGGCGGGGACGGCAGGACTGGCCTTCCTGGGGAAATTCCTGCTGAAAAAATATAAGGCAAAAAAGAATGGAGGGAGTACACTACATGGAAATCCCGTCCATCGGCCTGACGGTGAAGATCATGCAGGGGACGGACAGCGCGGCGCTGGCCAAGGGCGCGGGCCACTTCACAAGCACCAGCATCTGGAATGGCAACGTGGCGCTGGCCGGGCACAACAGAGGGGTGACAAACCACTTTGGCAAGATACACACCCTCGCCGCCGGGAATGAGATCATCCTCACCACCGCCCTGGGCTTCTTCACCTGCCACGGCGTGACGGCGGAGCAGTTCATTTGGGCGTGGCTGCGCTCCAAGGTGCTGGATGCGCTTTGAATCGACTACGACCTTTTGAAGTCCAGCATGGAAAAGCGGGAAAAGGAGGAATACAAGCGCCATGAGAATATCAAGACCATCATGCGGCAGGATCGGGAGCCGTACCGCGCCCCCCGCAGGGTGCAGGACGTGATACCCATTCAATGCGATTCAAGTTGAGACATATTTTTCATAGTGAACATGATAAGACAGCTATTCATAAAAGGCGGAGAATTTTTTCACAAACTGACCGTTATACAAAACCTCATACTTGCCATGCAACGCCATGAGGGTGTCACGGCGGTCTATTTCTTGATTTAAGGATTATTTAATAACTTCTATGCTACAATAGGGTCACAAAGCGAAAGGAGCAGCGGAAATGTATCTACGAATACTGAAAAAAGACCTGAAGCGCAAAAGGACAATGAATGTGATATTGCTGGTATTTATTATACTCGCGTCGATGTTCATGTCCTCAGGCGTGAGCAACATCATCACGGTGACGACTGCGCTGGACAGCTATTTTGAAATGG
>CAJTVM010000240.1 GCA_910579595.1 uncultured Oscillospiraceae bacterium | reverse complement strand
TGCTGGAGGACATGAAGCGGCGGTACTGGGATGCTCCCGACCTCTCCAACGTGGGAAAGAACGGCTACCGCTTCGTCAATGCCATCAGCGACTTTGCCACCCATGCCGATCCCATCCGCAAGACCAGGAACTACAACGAGAACCTGTTCCTCCGCACTGTCGAGGGCAACCCCATGATCGACAAGGCGTACAAGATGGCACTGGCGGCGGCGTGATGTTCAATGGCAAATAGGGAGCGCATGGCTGCATAGCTGTGCGCTCCTTATTCTATTTCAATGAAAGTGAGGTTATCATATGCCTGCAAAAGTATTGGTATCTACCGAGAATATGCCCTATGCTGACTGGTTGGAGTACCGGAAGCAGGGCATCGGCGGTTCGGACGCATCCGTGGTCTGTGGGATCAGCCGATACAAGTCCCCTGTGGAGCTGTGGCTGGATAAGACGGGCCAGCTCCCGCCCCAAGAGGCCGGGGAAGCTGCCTATTGGGGGACGCAGCTTGAACCCTTCGTTCGGGCCGAGTTCACCAAGCGTACCGGGATCGAGGTCTGCCACAAGAGCGAACTGCTCCAGAGTGAGGAGTACCCCTTCATGCTGGCGAACCTGGATGGAACCTGTGAAGTCCCGGATGTTGGGACGTGCATCTTCGAGGCCAAGACTGCCTCCGCTTACAAAGCTGGCGAGTGGGAAGATACCATTCCTGACGAATATATGCTCCAGGTGCAGCACTACATGGCCGTCACTGGCTATGCCGGAACCTACATCGCCGTGCTGATCGGCGGCAACACGTTCAAATGGCGGTTCGTGGAGCGTGATGAGGAGTTGATTTCTATGCTCATTGAGCTGGAAACGGCCTTCTGGAACCATGTCCAGGACTGTACGCCCCCACCGTTGGATGGTTCTGATGCCTCTGCCAAGTTCCTTGCTGACCGCTTCCATGACAGTATCCCCAAGTCCCATATCACCTTGCCTGATACCGCTGCTGATCTGCTGGCCCAGTACGATGAAGCCTGTGAGGAACTGGAGGCTGTCACTGAGCGGAAGCAGAAGGCAGAAAATCTTCTGAAGGAGATGATGGGTGAGAATGAGGTCGGGACTATGGGTGATCGCATCGTCACCTGGAAGAGCGTGTCCCAGGAGCGGCTTGACAGCAAGACCTTGAAAGCCGAGCATCCCACTCTCTGCAAAAAGTACGCTAACAAGTCATCCTACCGCCGCTTCACTATCAAGGCGGCAAGCTGAATGGAGGTTCATCATGGATAACACGAAACTCAAAGGCCGTATGAGCGGCAAGGTGCAGGAGTTGCAGCAGCCCACTGGAAATCAGGCTATCACCGTTACCTCTGCGCCGGAAACCTCTCTGGCCCCGGTGGATTCCACCTATCTGGCCCTGACCAACAACGCCCTGGACATCATTCGGACCAACTTGAAGAGCCAGCCCCTGACCCTCGACCTGTTCGATTTGGTCAAGTCCCCGTCTGGCGGTGCTACTGTGTTTGAAGTGCCGGGACTGGCGGGGACCGAGGCCGCCATGGAGCTAACGGGCATTGTTCTGGACTACACCACGCCCAGGGCCTATTGGGATACCCCTGATCCGGTGGAGGGTACGCCGCCTGTCTGCATGAGCCAGAACAGCATTATCTCCCACGATGGGAAAGCCTGCGCCCACTGCCCCTACAATGACTTCGGTTCCAAGGACGGCGAAAGCAACGCCAAGGCATGTAAGGAATCCGTGCTGTTGTTCCTGCTGCGGCCCAATAGCATCATTCCTCTGCTGGTGCGTGTCCCTGTGACTAGCAAGCCCCGGTTCCTAAAATACTCCACCCGGCTGCTGAGCACCCTGACGCCAATCTCCAGCGTGGTTACGAGGATCACCTTGGAGAAGGCCACCAGCAAACAGGGCAAGCCCTACGCCCTGTTCAACTTCCAGACGGTCAGCACTCTCAGCCCGGAGGAAG
>CAJTVM010000239.1 GCA_910579595.1 uncultured Oscillospiraceae bacterium | reverse complement strand
CCTGCCTGCGCCGCGGTGGTTTTACTGACCGGCGGCAAAAAGCAGCCCAGCCTTCAGGGATACATGTCAAGCACCTGATGGAGCCGCGCCTCGATTTCGGACTGCGGAATATCGCCCGCGCTGCTTGCGTCTATTGTGACCTGGTACAAAATGCCCGAATGGATGAAAATGCCGGTGCATTCGCGGATGAATGACAGATCCATCAGGACGGTCTCCCCGGTTGCGGCATCAACAACGTGCTGCATTGTCCCGTTATTCATGACGATTTCCGCCGTAGTGCCATTTGCCATGGTGTAGGTTCCCAGTGATTTCACATCCCGCTCCGGGTTGTCCCACAGGCCCCCAATATGTTCTACATCTTCCGGGTAACCTTCCGCATAAACTGCCGCCGTGGCCCTACAAATCAAGAGATCACTGAAGATACCGTAGTGATAGACACCAACGCCGATCAGCTCATGACTGTCATAATCCTGTGTCAGCGTTACCCGAGCAGAAAATTGGTTCAGGTCCAACTCGGGCCAGACACAGGGGATGTTCTCCCCCAGAAACACTTTTGCCTCATCCCAGGTGTCAAATTCAGGCTGGATAGGGTTTGGACCCTCCCAGGATTTGCAGGCGGCCTGAAGTTCTGTACTGAAACTGTCCAGGGAATACTTGGTCACGCTTCCGGAAATGCTGTAGCCCGCATGTTCCTCGTTGGAAAATACCTGGACTGAAAAGTAGTAAACGGCGGCAAAGGTGGTACCGATCAGCGCCAGGCACAGACAGGCGGCAATGAGGCCCGTGCGGACAAAGCCGGGGCGTCGGCACTTGGCGGGCGCCAGGATGTCGGCCTCCTCAATGAGGTCGGGGGGAACGGCGTTCATCAGCTCTAAAATCTGTTCTTTCTTCACAGAAAGCCCTCCTTTTGCAGTTGGTTACGCAGCCTGTTCCGGGTGCGGAACAGGACGCTTTTGGTTCGGCTCACGCTCCAGCCCAGGCGCTGGGCGGTCTGCTCCACCGTATCCGCGTACCAGTAGCGGCGAACAAAGGCGGCGCGGACCTCCCTGGGCTGGGCGCGGAGAAACTCGGTGACGGCCTGGGTCAGGGCGCGGTATTCCGTCTCACCCAGGGGGTCGGACCCCTGTGGAAGACAGGAGGCCAGCTCCAGCGCCCCCTCGTCCACCGTGGGCGGGCGGCGGCTGTTCTCCCTGCCGATGGCAAGGGCCCGGTTGCGGACGATGGCGGCCAGCCAGCCCTTGAACCGCTCCGGCCTCGTTGGAGGAATGGCCCGCCACACCGCCAGCCAGCAGTCGTTCAGGCACTCGTCCACGTCCCGGCGGTCCGCGAGCAGCTGAGCGGCGACGGCGCGGCAATAGGCGCCGTATTGATCCTGCAGGGCGGGGACCGCCTCCTCCGACCGGGCAAGAAACAGCTCCACCAGATCTGGGTCTGTCATAGGATCACTCCTTTACAGGGGTTTGGAAACCGGCTTCTGTCTATATAGAGTGCCTTTTGGGGCGGACGGTTGCGGCCATTCGCAAAAAAGCCGCCCGGCAAATGGGGCGGTGACGTAAGAAAACATTTTAAGCGAGGGTCGGCGTAGCGTCAAGCTGCGCCGACTTTCGCATTATTTTTGTCTTGGGCAGTTTGGGATTGCTCCCGCGCTCCCTCAAAATCAAACGCACCAATGAAGTTATAGACGATCTCAATTTCCCGGATTTTCACCCGCTTCTGCTGTTCGTCGGTCGTGTAGGTGTCGGACACCCTGATCTGTTCCACGAACTCACGCAGGATGGTGGCGTCAAGCTGGGTCATGTCCGTGTACTTCTTCACCACGGAAATGAACTTCCTGACGTTGGTTTTCTTCTGCTCCTGCTGTTTCACTTCCCGCCCCAGGGTTTCCACGACGGCCTTTAACTGTTCCTGCTCCTGTTCATAGTCACGGGACAGCTTGATAAACCGTTCATCGGACAGTTTGCCGGAAAT
>CAJTVM010000238.1 GCA_910579595.1 uncultured Oscillospiraceae bacterium | reverse complement strand
GCGGCATCCTTGGAGATATAGCCCTTGGCGGTCAGGTATTCCACCATTTCATCATATGTACAGGTTCCCGGGTCAACGGCCTTCGCGCCGCCGCAGGCGGCCAGACCGCACACAAGAACCAGCGCCAACAAGGCGCAGAGGGTGCGTTTTGCGGCGTTTTTCATGAAATAAATCCTCCCTTTTGTTGATAAAATGTATCATAGCATATCCGCAGCGCCCGGAAAAGGGCACGTGTCGATTCTGTCCGAAAAATCGCCTAATCTGTCCGCATTACGCATACATATACTGTGCAATCACTTCTTTCACCGCCTGGGGCTGCATCACGCCCACATGGCTGGCGACCAGCTGGCCGTCCTTATAGAAGTGGATGGTGGGGACGGCGGTGATGCCGTACTCCTCCGCGATTTCCGAGTTCTCGGTGGTGTTGAGCTTGACGATGTTCAGGAAGGGGATCTCCGCTTCGATGTCGTCCAGGATCTTGGAGAACAGCTTGCAGGGGACGCAGGTGGTGCCGTAGAAATCGGCAATCACAAAATCTTCTCCAATCAGTTCCTTGAAATTGTTTTTGTCCGCATTTTGAATCGCCATGATGGGTTCCTCCCTCAATAAAATTTTCTGATGTATTCTTTCAGCACTGTGTAGGCGTGCCCGGCGTACTCGTTGAAGAGAAAGCTGTCATAGGGGTTGGCTTCCCGGGCGTTCTCCTCGGAGACGTGCCAGGAGCTGGCATAGTCCGCGATAAATTTCCCATACTCCGCTTCCCCCGCCTGGAAGCCGTCGCTTTCGGCGTACCGGCAGCCCAGCAGGTAGCGGCAGAGCTTGTCCCAGCCCTCGTATTGCAGCATGGCGACCAGCTCATGGTAGCTCTTTACCGGGATACGGCCCTGGAACTGCTCCGGGGTCATCTTCTCCAGGACCATGCCCTCCTGATGGCACAGGGTCCGGCAGCGGTCCAGCTCCCGGTTGATAGCTTCTGCCCAGTCCTCCCGGTCCAGGACAAATTCCGAGCCGCTGATGACCTCCCGCATCAGGTGGTTCAGCGCATCGTAGGAATCCTCTTGGAACGCGGCCGCCTTCTGTTGCTCCAGCAGGTACGCCCGGTATTCTGCCACAGTATGCACGCCGTCCAGCCCCAGCTTCTCCACCATTTCATCCCCGGGTTCCGGCACTACGCGGTTCATCACACCCACCAGCGTAAGGGAGACTTTACCCTCCGGCAGAACGGCCTCCCTGGTTTCTCCCACCCCCATACCGATAGACATATCCTCCAGCTCCTTGTGGAACATACCACTCCCGGCAACAAACCGAACCTTCTCTTTCTGGAACCGGGGGCAGTCTGATGCCAGGCGGCACATCACCTGATCCCCGGGAAAAACTGTTGTACCGGCCTCCCAGCAGATATACGGGTTGGTCAACCGCCGCAGCTCCGTTTCCAAAGCCGTCTTATCCGGCGCGAAGGGCTTCAGCAGGGGCTTCACATCCACCTCCCGGTAATCCTTCGCCCGCAGCACTCTTGATTTCATGCTACACCTCCAGGTTTTTTCAAATATTCCACCGCGCTGTGCAGGGCCACATTGCCCTCGCCCACCGCTTTCGCGTACTGATAGGGCCGTCCCGTGCAGTCCCCGGCAGCGAAACATCCCGGCAGATTGGTTCGCTGCTGCCGGTCCACCTGGATATGCCCACCCTCCGCCTCCAGCCCCGGCAGCAGCGCCGCTGGGGCCAAACAGGAGCGCAGGCAGAAAATCCCGTCCGCATTCACCGTCTCGCCGCCGCAGACCAGCCCGGAAGCCCGGTTCTCTCCCAAAACTTCGGCAGGATAGCCAACGATATGCCGCACGTTGTCCCGGCGGATACCGCAATCCTTATAGCTGGTGCAAAGAAACACCTCCGCAGCAAGATCCGCCAGAAACTCGATCTCCTCCTCCAGACCCGGGTCCGTGCAGATAACGGCGATCCGCTTGCCCCGGTAGAGTTCCCCGTCGCAGGTGGCGCAATAGCTGA
>CAJTVM010000237.1 GCA_910579595.1 uncultured Oscillospiraceae bacterium | reverse complement strand
CCGGGGCGAAAACCGGGCTTTACACCGTCCCCACCGACTGTCCCGCCCTGCGGGTGGCGGAGGCCACCGCCAAAGGGTACACCGACATCCTTCCCGGCGAGTGCGTTGACTTGACCATGCCCAACAGTAAGACCCGCAGGGGCCGCGCCATGCGGGAAAAGGCGAATTGCCTGACCACCTCCTGCCAGTATTATCAGTATTGCGGGACGCTGGACAGGCCCATCTACGAAGTCCGGGACGGCCAGATCACGATAAAGGGCCAGCAGTACCCCATCAAACTGATGGACGGCTACTATATCATCCGCAAGCTGACGGTGCGGGAGTGTATGCGCCTCCAAACGGTGCCGGAGGGCTTTGTGTTCCCGGTCAGCGACACCCAGGCGTACAAAATGCTGGGCAACGGCTGGACGGTGGACGTGATCGCCCACATCCTGTCCTACTGTCCCGGCATCACCGTGGAACCGCTGGAAGTGCTGTCCATGTACGACGGCATGAGCTGCGGCCACCTGGCCCTGGATAAGCTGGGGGCCACCGTTCTCCGCTACTACGCCACCGAGATCGACAAATACGCCATCAAGACCACCCAATCAAACTTCCCCGACACCATCCAATTAGGCGACGCTTTTCAGGTGCGGGAGGATGAATGGTGGCCTTTTTTTGAGCAAGTAAAAGGAGTGTGACATTGATGGAATTGACATTTCAGACCGCGACCCCTGCGGAGCGGCTTTACACCACCGGCCAGAGTATGCAAATCGAGGGCCAGACCGGGTATATCGGTTGCTTTCAGACTGGCATGAGCGAGGACGGCAAAGGTGCTTTCCCTAAATGGAGCAGTGGCCGGGAAGGTCTGAACACCGAGGAATTTCAGCAGGAGTTAGCGGGCGTTATGGATGCCCTCATTCATGACGAACAGTACGGCGGTTTTCTGAAAGACAGCGACGCCATGCGGGACTTCTGCCAGACGCACCCGGAGAGCGGCTTCAACAACGGTTTTGCGTTCGGCTTCCGGGCCGACACAGCGCAGTATTCCTACCTGATAAGGCTGAATCCCTGCAAAGGGGAGGAAAACCTGTCCATCTGCTGCTATCGCCGGGACTGGCTTGACAGCCACATGAAACACGCTGAAAAAGGCATCCGTTTCATCACCCCGCACTATAAGGAAAAGTTCAGGATCGCCGACGGCGACAAGGTGCGGATCAGGCGGTTTGATGGGCGAGACTTTGAACGAGTATGCCGCTATATTGATGACTGCCACGTTGAAATCGGCAGCGAACTCTACCACATCTGCCAGTTTGCCGAGATAATGGAGCGCAACGGCAACTCCGTCATCCCCCTCAGAAGCTCCCTGCCAGCGGTATGCTACGGCAAGGTGCCGGAGAAGCGGGCCATCGTGATGTTTGAGCGGGGCTTTGACGGCTACCGCTCTGCGTCCTTTGCGACAAAGGGCCGCACCAGCCAGAAGCTGGTTGACGAGCTGAACGGCGAGTTGGGTGTCACCAAGGCACAGGCGGCGGCGATGCTGGCCGTGGTCATGCGGGGCTGGGCCGACCCCGCCGCCGACCCGAAGAACTACGACGAGCAGGGCCAGCCTATCAAGCCCAGGCACCGGGACAGGGGTGATGCCCGGTGAAGGGCGCGCCCATTGACAAGGCCCTGTGCGAATACCTGAAGAAATACCGCCGTGGACAGGAAAGCGCGGCCTCCAGCAAGGAGTTGGAGGCCGCGTTCCACGTCAAGGGGACGGAACTGCGGCGGGCCGTCAACCGCCTGCGCTGTGACGGCCACCCCATTTGCAGCGACGCCACCGGCTACTTCTACGCGGCGCGGCAGTCGGAGGTCAGGGCCACCGTTGCCCAGCTCACCGGGCGCATTTCCAAAATCGCCGCCGCCACAAAGGGGCTGCTGAAATCTTATGAAGAAAAGGAGGGATAAATCGTGGCTAAAAAATTGGAATCCATTATCCAGCTCGCGGCAGAAAAAGCCCATGAAATATCAGCCAACAGCGG
>CAJTVM010000236.1 GCA_910579595.1 uncultured Oscillospiraceae bacterium | reverse complement strand
ACTACGGCGCGTCCTCGGAAACCTATACCGCCGTGTTGGAGTACAGCGGCCAGATTGTCAAGCTGGAAATCACCAATAAGAGCCTGTCCACCGGCGTTTCCATCGAAAAGACCGGCCCCAAGGAGGCCACCAGCGGCCAGCCTGTCCGCTATGTGTTCTCCCGGATCGGCAACACCAGCAACGTCATGCTCCAGTCGTTCTACTGGCGCGACACCCTGCCCGCCGCCGTCCGGCTGGATAAGGTTGTCACCGGCACCTACAATTTCCCCGGAACCTATAAGATTGTCTATAAGGTGAACAACACCGGGGACTACCGCACCCTGGCCGACAGTCTCAGCACCAGCCGGAATTACACACTGGCGGCGTCCCCCACAGCCCTGGGCCTTGCGGCCAATGAGCGCGTCACCGAAATCATGTTCGTGTTCGGGCAGGTCCCCGGAGGCTTTAGCCAGGTGGAGGCCCCCATGCTCCACTGCAAGGCCGTGTCCGGCCTGACCCCCGGCAGCAGCTTTGTGAACGTGGCCGACGTGGGCGGCACCTATGACGGCGTATGGGTGCAGGCCGTGACCCGCTGGGTAACGACGGTGTACGGCAAGCCCACGCCCCTGCCCAAGACCGGCTACTAATAATTTCTTTGTCGGAAAATGCGTCTCAACTTGAGACGCATTTTCCGACCTTTTTCGCAAACCCGACGGCATGACTGATATGCCAGAAAGGAGGGAATTTTATGGCGCATTTCCAGGCGGTCCGCAGCGGCCTTGCGATCAGTCAAAGTATCGCTGATATGCTGGAACAGGCTGACCCAAAGCACTACAACGGCGCGAACCGTACACATACTATCCGGGAAGTCAACGATATTTTACAGGGCCGCTCTGATTTGTCGCTTGATATGCTCTATTCGATACTGGAGCAAAAGTTCGGTGGTGAAGGTGGGAAGGTTGAAAAAATCAAACGGGACGTAGGGACGTTTCAGGTTCAAAAATCACACCGGGCACAACCTTATGCCATGGTTGGCGCACAGAAATACAACTACGAAACATGGGACTATGACCCCAAGCGGCCCTTGAAGATCATCAGCCAGCCCCTGTTCGACCATGCGGCGGAGCATGGTTTTCCCCCGGACTTTTTCACAGAGTCCTACTTTGACCATGTGACCATCTACTGTATGCCCGACAATGTGGACTGCTCTTTTTCACAATTTCAGAGCTGCCAGTTTTCCGTCTGCGGCATCCGGGGCGCGGTCTTTGACAACGCCACCCTTGATGATACCGATTTTCACTCCGCGCTGCTCCAGATGGTCAACTTCACCGGGGCCAGCATCGCACACTCCCATTTCCGGGACAGCTCCCTTGTCTCCGTCTCCTTCCAGGAGGCCCGGCTGAAATCCTGCCTGACGCTGGACTGCACGCTGGACCGCGTGGACTTCCTGGGGGCTGTGCTGGACGGCAGCAGCTACGGCAGGGTAGCTGCCAGCGGCATCCAGAATCTCCCCAGCGCCACCATTACCCAGGGCGGCGCGACACAGGAGGAGGCGGAACGTCTGCGGGCGTCCGTTTTCCATGAGCTGGCCGTGCCCATGCTCCCGGTCAGGCAGCGGCCCCGGCCTGCCCGACAGGAGCGGCCGTGCGTCCCGGAAAGGTAGGGCGAGCTTATGAAGAAACAGCAAGAGGGCGGCATCCTCCCGTGGGCGCTGCTGGCGGTCCCGGTCCTGTGGGCGGCGGCAATTATGGCCTACGCCTATGAGGACGGCATGAACCTGTTTGACCTGCTGGGGCGTTTCACCGTTTTGGTGGAGCGCCCCTTTGCCATCGGCTGGACGCCCCACACCCCGAAATTCATGTTGATCGGACTGCTCCTGTACGGCTGTGCCGCCGCCCTGTTCCTCTCCACCAAGGAGAACCGGCGGCCCGGCGAGGAACACGGCAGCGCCCGCTGGGGCAGTCCCCGGCAGCTCTGCGCCAAGTACCGGGACAAGGACCCCATGCAGAATACCATCCTCACGCAGAATGTCCGCATGGGGCTCAACGGGAAAAAGCACCGGC
>CAJTVM010000235.1 GCA_910579595.1 uncultured Oscillospiraceae bacterium | reverse complement strand
CTTGCTGGGGTGGGCAATACTTCCGCTGGTGGTTGGAGGAGCAGCCTGGTTATGCCCTTCGCACCCGATATCCGCAATAAACAATTAAATGATCCAAGATTCAACAATCAGCAGGGCAAGACTGTAAAATGCGGTCTTGCCCTGCACCATTTTAAGGAGGTCAAATTTGAAAAATCATTTCACTAAGCGCATTGTTAGCTTGCTCCTGGCGTTGGTTTGTGTCATGGGCATCCTGCCGCTGTCCGCTTTCGCGGATGGATCGTCCAGCGCACCCGGTTCCATCACCCAGCAGTCCGCTGTTGGCCTGCGGGTCAATGGCCACGCCGTCCGCTACCCCACCGCCAATGCCACGGTCAACCACAGCGGACTGGCCTATGTGTTCGACGCACAGGTGCAGGCTGAGGGCATGGACGCTCCCATACGCGCACTGTGTTCGTACCATGACGGGTTCCTTAATTCGGCGTTCAATGGCCAGAAATGGAACTATTCCAAAGAGCTGACCAACCCGTCCCTGAAAGCCCTGCTCACCTGGGTTTATTCCAGTGCCTACGGTAATTTCACCGACGCGGGCAACGCCGCAGGGATGGAAACCTGGCCCGAGGGCTGGGCAAATGTCTGGTTCGTCACCGCGCAGGGGATCACCTGGTACGATGAGTATAACGTCCTCAAGGACTGCACCACTGACCGGGCGGGCTTCATCCAGCAGGTAGCGGAGGAAATGGTGGCCGTATTCAAAATGTTTCACGACACCTGGAACTCCAGCCCCTGGATTACCGATTGGAGCAATGTGGGGATCAACACGATCATCGACAGCGCGGACAACGGTGTGACCGGCAATTCCGCCTATGATTTTGCGTCCACCGCTATCAATCTGGTGTTGGATCACCCCGAGTACTTCCACAATTATCGGATCTGGGACTACGAATGGGATTCCAGCCAGCCCTGGCTAATGGGTGGATCCCCCAATATGCAGCGGCTTTTGATCGCCGTGCCGGATGAACAGCAGGAAGAAACCACAGTCAAGCTGACAGTGAAGAAACTGGAGGCGGGAACCAATAAGCCGATCCCTGGCGTGACTTTCAAGGTGGAAGGCGTTGGCGAGGACAATAGCTTTTCAGTGACGCGTGAAACCGGCGCAGACGGCACCTTTACTCTGACCAAGGAGGCGGACAGCCTTACTGCCGGCCAGTACAAAATCACCGAGGTATCCGCGCCCGCGGGTTACGTGGCCCAGACTGAGTCCCAGGTGGTCACTGTGATGCCCAACGGTTCGGCTAACAGCACTGTCACCTTTTATAACGAACCGGACAAAAAAGAGGGTGACGGCTCCATTCGCAAAGTGAATTCAGACAACCCCACCGAGGGCATCCCCGGTGCTGTCATCCGTATCACCAGCGTCAAGCTGGATGACGGCGGGAGCTTCTTCGGGGAGTACATCACCAAGGACGGCGGCTATATTTTAAAGGAGGATCTGGATTTCTCCAAGCTCCCCACTGGAAGCTACGTCGCCGAAGAAATCACCCCGCCCGAGGGCTACATTCTGAGCTCTGATGTGGCTAAGGTGAAGCAGCCCTTTGTGTGGGACGGGGAGCATGATATTTCCCTGGTTTTTGAAAATTCCAGCAAAGTCAAAGTCATGCTGAAGAAGGTGGACGAGAGCGGCAGCCCCCTGGCTGGCGCTATTTTTGTCATCCTGCGGGACGGGCAGATCATCGGCACCGAGGAAACCCAGGCAGACGGCACCATCACCGTGTCCAACGTCAGCGAGGGCTACTACGAATTTAGGGAAGTCTCCGCCCCTGCTGGTTTTGACTGTGATCGTTCCCCCGTGGGCGTCCATGTCAACGCCGAGGATCTCCAGGGGGAGCAGACCATCGTAGTCACCAAGGCCAACCATCACAAGCGCAGCCTGACCATCACCAAGCGGAACACCGAGACCGGCGACCCCGTACCGGGCACCAGCTTCCATATCCGGGGTGTCAACCTGGGCTATGAAAACGATGTGGTGACGGGGGCGGACGGCAAGGCCACCCTGTCCGATATGCCCAGCG
>CAJTVM010000234.1 GCA_910579595.1 uncultured Oscillospiraceae bacterium | reverse complement strand
CTGTGAATACAGGTTCTTACTCATGCACAGTTCCTCCCCTTCATGCCTGTTTTCCGTTCAGCTTCACCAGCGCCCCCAGCAGCCGCAGCACATTGTCCTGAAGCTGGGCCAGGGGCAGCCTGCCATCGGTTACAGCGGCCTCAATTTGCTTTGTGAACGCGTCATCGGAACTCCCGGGGGTGATCCAAGCGTTGCCCGCCGTGACCATCTCCACCACATCGGCGGAATCGTAGCTGCACCAGTCGGTCGTGACAAAACCCTGAAAGCCGCACTCATCGTATAACAGCCCCTGGATCAGCTCCGGGTCACAGGAGGTGTGGAGACCGTTCACCGCATTATAGGCGGTCATGACGCTCACCGGCTGATGAATCTCCAGGGCGTATTGGAATGCCCGGAAATATAACTCCCGGACAGCCCGTTCGGTCATCACACTCTGATTGCGTTTCCGGCCACTCTCAGTGTTGTTGGCGATGAGGTGTTTGTAGCAGCCGCCCACGCCGGTGCTCTCCAGCCCCTGGCAGTAGATTCCGGCCATAGCCCCGGCCAGATAGGGATCCTCAGAAAAATACTCCGGCTGGCGTCCGTTCAGCGGGTTGCGGTGCAGATTCATGCCGGGGGCCAGGATGAGGTGGATGCCAAGTTCTTTTGCCTCCTCGCCGATCACCCGGCCCACCCGCTCTATCAGCTCCCGGTCAAAGCTGGCGCAGAGGGTGGCCCCGGAGGGCATACCGATGTTCCGCGTATGCAGGTTCACGCCGCTGTTGCCATCCGCCACCACAAATTCCGGCAGTCCAAGGCCGTCCGGGCGGTAAAGCACGCCCGCTTCTCCCCGGCCCTCCACGCCCCAGCCATCCTGGGCGCACACCGAGACACGGGCCAGGGTGGGCACGTCCAGATTGCCTACAAATTCGGGCAGAAGGGCTTCGTCTTTTAACACATCGGGGAAGATGACCGTCCGGCCCGTCCTGGGCAGAACGGCGTGGGGGAATTGCTCCACCTGCGTCCGTCTGGGTTCGACACCGTGGGTGTCCGGCTTCACCCCGGAGCGGGTGCCCTTCGGCCAATTTTCTTCTCTCTGCGTCATCACATCAATGGGAGCGGTGGGGACCAGGCGGTGCTTCACCGGCTTCACAACCTTCAACGCATCCCGCTGGAAAGAGCCCACCGGCTGGGCCTCCCGCACCGAGCCGCCCAGGTACACCCGGTACCCGCCGGGTGCCAGCACCCAGGCGGACTGTCCCGTGTGAAAGCTCACCATCCGGCTTTCAGGAATACTTAAGGTCAAGACCTGGCTCTCACCCGGGGAGAGAAGGACAGTTTTCGCAAAGTCTACCAGTTCCCGGGCAGGCTGCTCCAGTTCCCCCTGGGGCTTGGAAAGGTAGATCTGTACCACCTCCCGCCCCGGCACGATCCCGGTGTTGTGCACTTCCACGGTGATGGTAAGCACACCATCGTGATCATCACAGGAGAGGCATTTCCGATCAAACGTGGTGTAGGACAGGCCGTGGCCGAAGGGATAACCGCTGCGATTGGCGTTGGGGAAGCTCTCAAAATAGCGGTAGCCCACATAAATATCTTCTTCATAGACCGTGTCCAGCCAAACTGTTTCATCATCGGTGAGGATGCGGGGCCTGCTGTCACCGCAGTCATAGAAATTCCGGGCGGCGGGGATGTCCTCATACCGGGCCGCCCAGGTGTCCGGCAGCTTGCCGGAGGGGTTGACTCGCCCGGTGAGGACATCCGTCAGTGCCTGCCCTGCCAGCATACCGCCGAACCCACTGTATACCAGCGCATCTACTCCATAGCGATCCGCAAAGGTCAGGCCGATGGGATACCCCACATTTAAGATGACCACCAGGCGGCGGAAGTTCCGCCGCAGGCACCCCAGCAGCTCCTCCTCGTCCTCCGTCAAGGCACACTCCCCCCGGCGGGTGGAGTTGTCGGTACTTTCGCCGGAGGCTCGGGAAATGACCATAATGGCCGTATCGGACTGTCAACGCCGATATGAAATTGTAAGAAAACGCCGAAGAAATTTTGTCGTTTTTCGGCGGGGGGGT
>CAJTVM010000233.1 GCA_910579595.1 uncultured Oscillospiraceae bacterium | reverse complement strand
CGCATCGGATAGGCAGACTGTGAAAACAGCCTGCCTTTTCTTATGCCCGGAAAGAAAGGAGAACCCATGAAACACAAGCATTTCAACCGCCTGCTGTCCATGCTGCTGGTGGTGGCTACGCTGTTCGGCCTGATGGCCGTCCCCGCCAGCGCCGCCTCGCTGGGCGACAGCGGCACCGTTACCATCCAACAGGCCGGATACGGCAACTACCTGTCCAAGAAGAACGGCGGCACCATCGGCGGCGGCTACTGGAAGTACACCAGTAACAACGGTCTGACCGGCACCGCCTACTGTGTCAATCACGGGCTGAAAGGGGTATCCCCCTCCAAGGCCCTGACGGTGCAGGAGTACAACCGGGAACCTAAGACGATGGGAGCCTTTGCGAATGGCTATCCGAACCGCACCTTGGAGCAGTTCAAGGAGCTTCACGCCAATGATGTGCGGGGCATCGCCAGTCTGACGGAGGACGAGTACAAATACGCCACGCAGATGGCGGTGTGGGCCACCTGCGGCCAGCTTTCCGTCCCCGGCACCTCCTTTACCGCTGGCCGGGATGTTCTGACGGAACCCACCTCGGACGCTCAGAAAATCCGCGTTTTTGACAGCATCAAGGCCATCCTGCGCCTTGCCAACGGCTGGACGCAGTACCTCCACACCGGCCTGTCCCTCCGGGCCGAGGAAAACCAGGACGTGCGCGGCGTGGAAGTGGTGAACGAGTTCGGCCTGGAAGGGGCCGCAGAGGACGGCACCGACGGCATCAAGCTGGAGCGCATCAACGGCAGGGAGTATTACACCCGCGTGGTGTATGTGTCCTCCGCCACCTCCACCTGGATCGACGACTATAAAACCAAGGTGTACTCCACCGACGCCCCCCAGGGCACCATCTTTGTGGCGGAGAACAACTCCCCGCTGGAAACCGTGCAGGAGAATGGGGCCACCTGCTATAAAGTAGACACCAGCAGACAGCGCACCACCACCCTCAACTCCAACGGCGGCGAGTATTACGGCGCGTTCAAAGTCTGCATCCCCGTGGACACCGCCGCTGACGAGGGCAGCTTTACCATTAAGGCCACAGGCGGCGTGGCCCAATTCAACCTCTATCTGGCTTATAACCCCGCCGCGTCGGAGCAGTCCTATATTATTTCCGACCCCGGCTACACCAATCTGGACGCTCAAATCCCCTTTTCGTGGAGCGGCACCGAGGAAATGCCCGAAACCGCCAGCCTGCAAGTTATCAAGGCGGGAGCAGGCGGCGCTCCGCTGGAGGGAGCCGAGTTCACCCTGACCGGCAGCGGCGGCACCACCGTCACCGGCACTACCGACCGCAACGGTCAGATCATTTGGCGCGACCTGCCCGCCGATGAAAAGTACACGCTTGCGGAAACCGCCGCCCCGGAGGGCTATCAGATCATCGCCCCCATGAACGTCACCCTGACCGCTGGCCGTACCTCCTATCTGACGGTAACAGACGATGTGGAGCATGGCTTCACCATCAAGAAGGTGGATGCCCAGAACAAGGGCAGCTTGCAGGGCGCTGTGTTCCGCTTTGAGCAGATCGACGGCTCCTATATGACCACCGGCACCACCGGCTTTGACGGCACCATTTCCTTTGAGGGGGACGAGCTGCCCTACGGATCGTATCGCATCACGGAGCAGTCCCCACCCCAGGGCTATGTGAAGTCCTCCCGCGTGGAAACGGTGGAGTGGGACGGCACCAAGGATGTGACCATCACCTGGGAGAACGTGCGGGACATCAGCCTGACCATCATCAAGGTGGACGAGCAGACCGGCGTTTCCCTCCCTAACGCCACCTTTGATGTGTATGCGGACGGCAAACTCATTACCTCCGTCACCACCAACGATAATGGCGTGGCCCGCGTGACCGGCATCAAGAAGGAAGCCTATATCGAGATCGTGGAAACCGCCGCCCCCGCTGGGTATGTGCTGGATAAGACGCCCCACGGCATCCACATCGACCCCTACGACCCCGCCATTGAGGACGACCCTGTGCTGACCGTCACCAACCGGGCGCGGCCCGCCCTGCGGATTTTGAAGTACGACC
>CAJTVM010000232.1 GCA_910579595.1 uncultured Oscillospiraceae bacterium | reverse complement strand
CCGCCTACCGCTGGTGCGTCAAGGCGGTGGCCGCTTCCTGACCCCCGGCTGACATCCTCGACTTTTCGCGCCGCCTTTGGTATCATATGGGTGTAAACAAAAACCACGTCATTCAAGGAGGCGCGAGAATATGAACAGAACGCGGGAAGTTATTTTTATGGGCATCGGCATCCTCACCGGCATCACCCTCTGCGGCCCCGCCGCGCAAGCGGCGGACTACCTCAAGGCCACATTCAGCACCCAGCCCATTTACGTCAACGGCCAGCGCGTCCAAATGGAGGCATACTCCATCCATGGCAACAACTTCGTAAAGCTCCGGGACATCGGGCAGGCCGTGGACTTCGGCGTGGAGTACGACCCCGCCACCAACAGCGTCCATATCGACCCTAATTCATCTTATCAGGAGGAAGTGAAACAGGGTGAACAAACCCCGGCCTCCCCCTCCGCCGCCCCTTCGGAGGAAGCTGTCCAGGCCGCGATCAAAGCCCTAAAAACCGTCTATCCCTCCGGCACAGTCTACCCCGCCCCCTACCGTTCCACCAGCAACGGCCCCTACGGGGTGTCCTCCACCAACTGCGCGGGCTGGGCCACCCTTTGCAGCGACACCGCTTTTGGGGATCTCCCCTGGCGGCGGGTGGACAGGCCGAGCTGGGAGCAGATCAGGGCCGGAGACCTCGTAGAATATAGGAACGGGACGACCCATCATGTGGTTGTGGTTTTGGACAGGACGGACGAATACATCAGCACCACCGAGAGCGGCACCAACAACAAGGCCCGGTGGGGCGGGCAGTACCCCCAATGGTGGCTGGAGGATCAGCCCACCTACATTCTCTACACGCGATACCCCCAATGATCTCCACAATTCAAATACCAACACTGGCAGGGCCAGACCGATTCCTTTCGGTCTGGCCCTGTTCCATGTCAAAGGAGGTTTTCATTTTGAAGAACAACATCATCAAGCGGGCCGTCAGCCTGCTTCTGGCGCTGGTGTGCGTCATGGGCGTCCTGCCCCTGTCGGCCTTTGCCGCCACGGGCCTGTCCTCGGCCCCCGCCAGTATCACGCAGAAGTCCTCGGACTATATGAAGATCGGCGGTAAATCCGTCCGCTACAAGGCCGCCAGCAGCGCCATCAACAATGTGGGCCTGCCCTATGTGTTTGATGAACAGGTCAGCGTCCCCGGCCTGGACGCCCCGATCCGCGCCCTGTGCGCCTATCAGAAGGGCACCCTCGGCCCCGCCGCCAACGGGCAGAAATGGAACTATAAGAGCGAGGTAGACAATGCCTCGCTGAACGTCCTGCTCACCTATATCTACTCCCACACCTACGGTGACTTCACCGATGCGGGCAACGCCGTGGGGCTGGAGCATTGGGGCGAGTATTGGTCCGACATTTGGTTCCTGGTGGCCCAGGCGGGGAGCTGGCTCTATGAACATGGGGTCATCCTGGACGTGAACAGCAACCGGGAGGGCTTCATCGAGCAGATGGCCGAGGAATTTGTGGCGGCGATGAAGCTGTACCACCGCACCTACGGCCAATCCTCCTGGATCAAGGATTGGGACGCCATCAACACCCATTCCATCATCGACAGCAATGACGGCGGAAAGACCGGCAATTCCGCCTATGACTATATCGCTACCGGGGTGAATTTGGTGCTGGATCACCCGGAATACTTCCACGAGTATCACCTGTGGATCTATGAATGGGATAAGTCCCAGCCCTGGAAGCTGGCGGGCCAGTCCGGGGTGCCCATGCAGCATCTGCTCATTGCCGTGCCCGATCCTGATCCTAAAAACGATACGGTCAAGCTCACCGTGAAGAAGCTGGAGGCGGGCACCAACAAGCCCATCCCCGGCGTCACCTTCAAAGTGGAGGGCATGGACGGGAACAGCGATTTCTCCGTCACCAGGGAAACCGGCGCGGACGGCACCTTTACCCTCACCGCCGAGGCCGACGATTTGATTGCGGGCCAGTACAAAATCACGGAGAAATCCGCGCCAGAGGGCTATGTGGCCCAGACGGAATCCCAGACCGTGACGGTGCTGCCCAACAGCTCCATCGGCAACAC
>CAJTVM010000231.1 GCA_910579595.1 uncultured Oscillospiraceae bacterium | reverse complement strand
GGCGGCTATGGTCATCTGGTAGGGACCGCTCAGCCAGCGAACGCCGTACTCATCCAGGAACCTGTTTCCGGTTCGGTTCATGATCTCCAGGTCGAAGTCAGAAGCGTCAACTGTCCCCAGCGCGGAGGGCAGACCCCGCCCCACATAGACCACGCAGAGGGTGGCCCAGTTTGTGATCTCCGGGTGATCCCGAACCGCACCCTGGTACACCGCGGACTGTTTGACAGCCTCAGCGTCTGTAACAGAGCCAGAGACAAAACCGCTTGCCCAGTGCGGCCCGGCGTCGCCGCCCAGCGCGATGTGGGTAAAGCGGATAGGCATCTGAGCGGTCATGCGTACCAGCGACCGCTCCGCCTCATCTCGGGCAAGGTCAAGCCGGTTGTCTTTGCTGGCCCAGGGCAGGTGGGACGCCATGTCCTCCAGCAGTTCCCGTACCACGTTGACCTGGCGGCGGCGGTCGTCGCCGGTGTCCTCCAGCGCGGTCACGAAGTTCCGCAGATTCTGGATGGTCCCTCTCTGCAATTGGAGAGAGGCGGGCACAGCCGCCGCGCTGCCGCCGGCCTGTTCCAGCTCACGGTCGAACTGCTCCATCAGCTTCGGATCGGGGACCTGTTCCTCCAGCCTTGCCATGCCCTGGAGGATGGCGTCTATCCAGAGGCGGCGCTGGGCCTGCCAGGGGGGAGCACCCTCCGGCTGGTGGCGTTCCCATCCGTTTTGGCGCTCGATGGCGTAGGCGGTGAGGCCCTCGGCCACGAGGGGGATATTGAACCTGTTCACAGCTCCGCACCCCCTATCCCATCACAGGCCCCATGGACTGCTCCGCCTCCATAAAAGCGTCGTGGGCTTCGTTGAACCGCACCAGTTCCTCCGGGTCTACGCCGGTGAGTACGATCTCTGTCCCTTCAGGCGTGTCGCAGATCTCAGACACACGGGCATTGAGCAGGGCGGCATGATCCTCCTGCCCGGCGTCCGTCAGCTCACACAGATTTTCCACCAGCACCGACTGCTCCGCTTCCTCATGGCACAGGAACATCAGCCCGCCTCCTTTCAGCATGGGAAGCAGATCCTTCAGGAGAAGCTCAGGCGCTTTCTTCTCCTGGAGCTGCTGGCAGTATTCCGGATGATACTCCACTTCGATGCAGCCGTCGTGCATATCCACCGCCGATACTTCGGGGCGCTGCTTCAGGGCAGCTCGGAGCATAGAGTCCAGCCCGCTGCCCTCCTGGATTGTCAGATCCAGATGCTCCTCCAGATCCTCGAAATAGACACACCAGTTTCCGCTGGTGGTGTTCTCCGTCCCCCAGCGGATGATAAAGTCCGCCGCCCGATCCATCTGAGCGTTGACGATGTCCCGCATTCCGGGAATGTAGGCCGCGAGGCGGGCGTAGTCATACTTCTCCGCGTCAACGAGCACCCCATCATTGCTGCCCTGGCCCAGCGCCAGCAGGCAGTGGATGATACCGTTCCTGTGGAACATACAGCCCTTGTTCTCCCGAATAAACGGCTGCTCCACCAGTGGGGTGATCTTCAGCCGGCAAAAATCCTCATGGGACAGTTCCACCACTTTTTCGATCTGGCAGTCGTCCATCTGAAAATTGACCGGCTTTTCTGTAAAATTTGCTTTGAATTTCATAGTGCGTTTCCTCCTCTCTGCAATTATGGCAGGTAGCTTCTGGGATTGGTCCGCTCTCCGTTGATGCGTACCTCGAAGTGGAGGTGGGGGCCGGTGGAGCGCCCGGTGGAACCGGAGAGGGCGATCACATCCCCGGCCTCCACCGTCTGGCCCACCCGCGCCAGCAGCTGGGAGTTGTGGCCGTACAGGGTAGACAGACCGTTGCCGTGGTCGATCATCACATAGTAGCCGTAGCCGCCCTGGTTGTAGGTGGACACCGTCACTGTTCCCGGCAGGGCGGCGCGGACAGATGTGCCGGTGGGAACGGCCAGATCCATCCCCGTGTGGCCCCGCCGCTCCCCGGTGAAGGGGTCACGGCGGTTGCCGAACTCCGAGGTGACCACGTTCCGCCAGTTCTCCCCGATGGGGGAGCAGAAGCCGTCCGCGCCGATGA
>CAJTVM010000230.1 GCA_910579595.1 uncultured Oscillospiraceae bacterium | reverse complement strand
TCTTGTTGAACTGGGTGCGCTTCTTGGTGGAGGTGCCGGTGATCCCCTCGTCCGCTAATGTCAAGCACGGAACAAAAACAAATTGTAAACAAACCGTGAACGATGTCGAATATGAGAAATTGGCTTTATTTCATGGCAAGCGAGTTAATTTTTCTGAGGGGATTCTCCGCCCAAGTCCCCGGAGGGAGAATCCCCTTTGTGCTGCGCTCAATTTGCCACGCTTGCTTTCATCAGCTCATGCAGTATCTCGGTGGCCGTCTGCGGGACCATGCCATCGGCACAGACCACTTCGACAAGCCGATCTTCCAGCCAGCGCAGATAAGCGTCCGTCTTTACCACGTCCCGGCCCAAGCGGGAGAGGTTTGCTACCAGCAGAAGGTCAACTTCCCCAGCGTCTACCGCATTAGAAACCTCGGTCAGCCCCCGGCGGGAAAAGTCCAGTCCGCTGGCCTGTTCTGCGGTAGTACCTGCGATCTCAAAGCCCTGCTTTTCGGCAAACGCCTCCAATGCTGCCTGTTGAGATGCCAGCGCACGAGCGTCAGGGTACGCGACCCTGCAATAAATCCAGGTCCTTTTATGCTCCATTCTGATGCTCTCCTTGTAAATCAAGTATCAGCTTTTCCAGTTCATCCCGGTAATTCCAGGCGATTTCAAACCGATCACCAGGAAAAACAAGGACTTCTTTCAAAACCTCCGCCGTAATCTCACTGGTGATTTCCTTCACATCCAGATACTTTCCGAATGTAGAAACAAATCCGTTCCGCAAGCTGCCATCCGCGCCCATGTTTTCCAGCGCGGCCTCCAATTCGCTGATCCGGGCGGCGGTATCATCCCGCTGCTTGGCTGCGGCGGTTTTCGCCGCAAGATATTCCGGCTTGCCGATCTCTCCCAGCGCAAAGGATTCATAAAGGCCGCTGATCTGCTGGGAAAGCCTCTGGTGTGTCTCCCGCAGTCCGGCGAGATTTTTCTTAACTGCGGCGGCGTCTTTTTTCTGCTCACGGTGCTGTTCCTCCCACAACCGGCTCAACTCCACCGCCATTTGCGCCTGCACACGAAGCCCATCGGAAATGACTTCCAAAATATCGGCCCCCTGCACCTGTTTGACGCAGGCAAAGGAATCGTTGTATCGCGGGGTGTAGCAGTAGAAATACATTTGCTTGCCCAGCTTGTAACTCATTGCGTGGCCGCAAACACCGCACCGAACCTTACCACGCAGAGGCCAATCACGCTTTTTTAACTCGCCATGTTCCACAAACTCCCGCATAGCCGTCTGCGCCCGGTCAAATTCTTCCCGCGTTACGATGCCCTCATGGGTGTTCTCCACGGCGATCCAGTCCTCACGGCTGACCTTGACGGTGTGCGTGTGGCCTACCCTGTCCCGTATCCGTTTTCCAAAGATGTTTTTACCAAAGTAGCGTTCATCACGGAGAATCTTTACAACAGCGGTATCCGTCCAGAAGTTGTTTTCTTCAATGCTGGGCCAGCGTGTCCGGGAGCAGCCCGCCGCCCGCTTATAAAGCATGGGCGTTGGCACAGTTTCCCGGTTCAGCGCCATGGCGATCTGGTCTGCGCTGTGTCCACTCGCCGCCAGATGAAAGACGCGCCGTACTGTCTCCGCCGCTTCCGGGTCTATGACCAGCCGGGCCTTATCAGCCGGGTCCTTGACATAGCCATAGGGGGCGAAGGGCGCGAGAAAGTCCCCCCGCTGGGCGCGGAACTTCTTCGCGCTCCGTACCTTCCGGGACAAGTCCCGGCTATAAAGGTCATACAGAAGGGCCTTGAAGGAGGTTTCCAGGCTGTCCACATCGGTGGGCCGGATGCTGTCAAAGCCATCGTTGACGGCGATAAACCGCACTCCCAGGAAGGGGAACACGCAGGAAATGTAGTTGCCGACAGTCAGGTAATCACGGCCAAAGCGGGATAAATCTTTGACAACGATACATTGGATTTTCCCGGCCCTTGCCTGGGCGATCATCTCCTGGACAGCGGGACGCTCAAAGTTTTTGCCGCTCCATCCATCATCACAGAACTCGATCACGCTGGTATCCGCCAATTCCGGGGTGCGGCTGATAAAGGC
>CAJTVM010000229.1 GCA_910579595.1 uncultured Oscillospiraceae bacterium | reverse complement strand
TGTTCCTTCTGACGCTGCTCTACTTCAACGCCAGAATTTCCAGCGGCCTGATGGTACAAAGTCTGTATTTCATCGTGGAGCGGTCAGTCCCCTACCGTCTGGAACCGCCAGAGGCGGTCTTTCTCCGCGCCGCCCTGCTGGTCATGCTGTTCCTGCTGTCCCACGCTTCCATGCTGGCCGTCATGTTCTATGCCCTCCAGCTTCAAATGCGAAAGCAGAAAATGACGCTCCATCGGCGGGAGCTGTGCTATCTCTCCCTGGTGCCAACAGCGGGGATTCTGTTCGGACAGGTGATCTCCCGGCTGCTGGTGGAGTTCAAGGACGGCGTTTTGCTCCAACTCTATGAGCGCCACCCGGCGTTTTTGGCGGTAATCCCGGTGCTGGCCCTGCTGTTCTACGCTGGGGTCTATCTGACCATCGCCTTTCAGCAAGGTATGGCGGCACTCCGGGAGGAACAGGCCACACACTATATGGAGTACCAGCAGACACAGGCGATCCGGGCGCGTATCCATGAGGCGGAACAGTTCTACACCCGCATCCGTGGACTGAAACATGAAATGCGAGGCCACCTGACCAACATCAAAGGTCTGGCGCAGAGCGGCGAGTATGAAAGCCTGGAGGACTATATCGCCAAAATGGACGAGAGTATGAGCGGCTTTGAGCTGACGCTCCAGACGGGCAACCCGGTCACGGATGTGATTGTCAACGACATACGGCGGCGGAGCCTTGACCTGGGTATCCGCTTCCAGGTGGAGTTCCATTACCCCGATCCGGGGGCTTATGACGCCTTTGACGTGGGGATCATCCTTCAAAATCTGCTGCAAAACGCGGTGGAGGCTTGCGAGAAAGTCAACGAGGGTGAACGGTTTATTGTACTGACTGGAAAGAGAAAAGGACGTTTCTTTCTGATAGAGGTCAAAAACTCTTTCGCGGGTGAGGTGGTATTCGGGCAGGACGGCTTGCCTGTCACAACGAAACAGGAGGATGCCCCCATGCACGGGATCGGCCTTGCCAACGTGCGCCGGGAGGCGGAGAAGTATATGGGAGAATTGGAGCTGAAAGCAGTTCAGCAGGAATTTTCCGCAACGGTTCTATTGCAGGAAAGGAGCAGTTTATGAGCGGCATGATTGATTGCAGATATTTGAACAGGATGTATAGCCCCCTACCCGAAAACCGCACCGTTCGGAGTGCGGCGGCACGGACTTCCAGTTTTCTGGATATGGCTGCAAAGGCCAGCAGAGGCACGGCTGACGTGCTGGAGATCAGCAGCAGGCCGGAAGTCACCAACGAGGGCGAAACATCAAATGTTGATGCTTACAAGAAACACCTGGAAAACAAATACGGACAGGTTACGATTCAGAGCGTCGGAAAAGACCAAGCCAGCCTTCAAAAAGCGGGCGGTCGCATGAACGGCAACAGCGTTGTGATTGCGCCCAACATTTTAGAGGATATGGCGAATGACCCGGAAAAGGCCGCGTATTATGAGCAGAAGATTGATGATTTTTTCAATGCTACTCCAAGATTGAAAGCACAGTTCGCCGCCCGGGGTCTTAACTATGAGCCTTGTGGCGTGGTAATCCATGAGGATGGAAGTGTGACCTATATCGGCGGCTGTGGCGATTCCCCGGAGCGTGTGGCCGAGGTAAACAGGATCAATGCGGAAAAGGCAAAGAAAAAAGCGGAACAGCAGCGGCAGTATCAGGAGCAGGCCGCAGCAGCGGCGGCACAGCGCAGGGCCATGTGGGAGCGTACCGCAGGGGCGGAGGTATTGGAAAAATCCTTTTCCAATATCGGTGATCTGCTGAAAACGCGGATGGTATCTGCACCTACTGTCACGCCGGAGATTTCTTTACCGGCAGGAGCAAATATGTTTTTCCTCAATATGTAATGAAACAGGAAGGATGATACAATGAGCAATATGATTCAACCGGGTTACGGAATGCGAACATACAGCTCTCCTACAAAGGCCCGTGAAGCAAGGCAGACCGGGACGCAGGGCAGCAGCTTCATGGATATGGCGGCACGGGCCGGTGAAAAGAAAAATGATGTATTTGAGGTCAACGGAACAGAGGCCACCCAGCAGAAA
>CAJTVM010000228.1 GCA_910579595.1 uncultured Oscillospiraceae bacterium | reverse complement strand
CATAGAAGATGAAGTTCAGCAGCACCGGCTGGGCCACCGGCCCACCGCCCGCCAGAATCAGCGCCAGTACAATCAGGAACGCGAAGGCGCTGTTGACCAGGACCGTATAGGACAGCATGGACGGGCGGCACTTCTTGCAGTAGGACATGACAAACTCGTAATAGCTGTCGATGGTCCCCTTAAATCGCTTGAAGGAGTGGACGGTCTGCCCGAAGGTTTTCACAACCGGAACGCCCCGCACATACTCCACCGCCTCGTTGTTCATATCCGCCAGGGCGTTTTGGTAGAGCTTCATGTCCTCCGCCATGGAAGGTCCGGCCATTTTGAACATAGCCGCAAAGCCCAGGATTACCGGCAGGAGGCTGACAAGGCCAAACCGCCAGTCAAACAGAAACAGCATGACGATCATGCACACCGGCGTGGTGACCGCCGCCGACATATCGGGAAGCTGGTGGGCCAGATAGGTTTCGGTGGCCGCGCTGCTGTCGCTGACGATGCGGCGAATTTTTCCGCTGCCTGTCTCCCCGATGAAACCCAAGGGCAGCTCGGCAATATGGGCCATCAGCGCCTTGCGGATATTTCCGGCGATACGGAAGGCCGACAGGTGGGAACTCATCAGGGCGCAGACATAAATCACGATGGACAGCACCGCGAATCCCACCGCCATCCAGCCGTTGCGGACGATGTGCGTGGCCTGGGCGTAGTTGGGGGCCACCGCAATGACCTCCTGGATGATTCGGAACAGGAAAACGAAGGGGAAAAGTGCCAGGATCGCACTGATGGCGGACAGCAGCAGGGATAAGTAGGTCAGATACCTGTGTCCCCCGGCATAGCCCATCAGCTCCTGGAGATTGCTGTTTTTCTTCAAGTGGATACCTCCTTGTGACAAATGATTTATGATACAGAAAGCGCCGCGGACACTTTCTCATATCCATCCCCATAAGTTAGTTATAGCTAACTTATGGGCCAAATGAAAGGGGTCTTAGACCCCCATCATACTGTGCCAGCCAGCAAGGAAAAAATCCTGGAGCTGTTTGACATAGTGCTTTGCCCGGTCATAGGGCATATCGTGGACCACGACCTCGAATATCCCGTGGAACATCCCGCTGGCAATGATGTGGCAGAGCTGATCGTCCAGCTCTGGGATGTCCCGGCCCTGTCTGCGCAGGACTTCCATGAAACGCTGGGTGGCTTCCACTTCGATCTCTACCATGCTGTGGATAAAGTTTTCGTATCCAGTGCCCTGGGCCTTGCAGATCAACAATCTGAACGGGTCAAGATGCTGGTACACATAGCCCAGCATTTCCTTTACGCAATCACTGGATTCTACCCCTACATGGCTGGGCTGTTCCGCCTCCGGCAGTTCGGAGAACGCCGTCTGTGCCCGCATGAACATTCCCATGACCGCCGCCGCATGAGGTTCTACCAAGGCGGTGAACAGGGCCTCCTTGCTGGAGTAGTACCCGTAAAAGGCTCCGGTCGTCACTCCGGCATTCTTGACGATTTGTCGCAGGGAGGCGTCCGCAAAGCCCTTTTCCAGAAATTCCTCCATTGCCGCCTGATGGATACGGGTTAAAGTTTCACTCTGTCCTTCCATGGTATACCTCACTTATAACGGCGTTATATATCACTGTTATAGAATAGCAGACAGAAGAAAATTTGTCAAGCCCCTTTTATCCCAACGCCACATCCAGCGCCAGCATGATGGTAAATCCCGCCGCGAAGAACATCGTTCCCAGGTTGGAATGTTCCCCGGCGGATGCCTCCGGGATCAGTTGCTCCACTACTACATAGATCATCGCTCCCGCAGCAAAACCGAGCAGATAAGGCAGAGCGGGCAGGATCAATCCTGCCGCCAGCATGGTCAGGACCGCCGCCAAAGGCTCCACGATGCCGGAGAGAACGCCGTATAGGAAAGCGCGGCCTTTTCCCACTCCCTCTGCCTGGAGGGGCATGGAGATGATCGCCCCCTCCGGGAAATTCTGAATGGCGATGCCGATGGACAGAGCCATCGTTGCAGTGGCGGTGATGGTATCGTTCCCGGCCATCCAACCCGCCAGCACCACGCCCACCGCCATCCCCTCCGGGATGTTGTGGAGGGTGACGGCCAGCACCAGCATGGTGG
>CAJTVM010000227.1 GCA_910579595.1 uncultured Oscillospiraceae bacterium | reverse complement strand
ATCCTGTACCGCGCCGCTGGCATATTTCAAAGCAAGCGCAACGGTACGATCTCCATAAGCATAATGATCATCATATGTATCTCGAAGCAGCTTTTCGCACAGCGGAAGGGGAAGCTCCGCCAGGGCGTCAAACTCCGGCAGTAAGGAAGTTTTTTTGACCTCCCGTTCCCGCTTCCGAATTTCCTGGCGGATGGTTTTACGGAGCTTTTCCCGGTATTCCACACCGAAGTATCCGCCTACAACTACAGCCAGCCGGTCTCCCCACTGCTGGAAGCTCCCCCCGTCCTCATGCTCATGGAAAAACCTCAAGTATGCCAGGATCCCCTCGGCGATCACCACGTTTTGCAGAAAGCCGGCTCCAGTGTAATCCCCGGCGATCAGATACTGAGCGAACAAGTCCTCAAGCAGCGGTTCATCGTCCGTACTCACCAATTCGATGGCGTCAAGCAGGCACGCACGGAAAAAAGGGTTGGGGTCCTGCTCCGCCCGGTTGCCCCCAATGGCCAGCAAGCCATTTTTTCGGACATCCGTCCAGAAGTGAAGGATCACCGTAACCGCCTCCAGGCAGGCGTCCTTCTCCTCATCAGTGCAGCGCAGGCGTTGGGAAAGATACTCCATATTTTTGATCAGCATATTCATCCCTCCTCGAATGACTGGGAAAAGGCCCCGCACAGGCCCTCAATCTCTTCCCGGCAGACAATGACAGAGAGCCAATCCTCCGGGATATCTCCATATTTCAGCCCGGCCAGCCCTCCGGTTACAGAGCCAACGGTGTCGGTGTCCTCGCCCAGGTTGACAGCCTCCAGCAGACAGGCGCGGAAGCTGTCGTGCCGCTCCAGACACCACAGAGCGGCTTCCAGTGTGTGGACCACATATCCGCCGCTTTTGATTTCGGACTTGGGCAGGGCGGGGAGGATATCGGGTTCGATCCTCTGAAAGATGTCTAAGTAGGGAACAAACTCCGTCTGATTGCGGTAGAATTCTTTCGCGGCCTTGATCCCGTCCCACACGCTGGGTTTGCCGCAGAGCAGCTCATTGACGGCGGCGCAGTAGAGTCCGCAGGCGATCAGACTGATAGGATGGGCGTGGGTGAGAGCGGAGGCGTTGTGGATGATCTGGTATGCCTCGGGCATCCGGGAAAAGTCAGGCCCCATGGTACGGTGGAGATACAGAGCCATGGGCAGAATACGCATTAGGGAGCCGTTGCCGTTGTCATATTTCCCGTTGCCGCCGCATTCCAGCGGGGGAGTGCCGTGGGCAAATCTAATGAGGGCCTGCCGGGTGGCGACGCCTATGTCAAAGACCTTCCCGTGGGCGGTCATGTACCCCTCGTTGGCCCAGCGCAGGAACTGGTCCATCATGTCCGCGTAGTCCACGTCCTTTGTCAGGCTCTCCATCAGGCACAGGGCCATAGAGGAATCGTCCGACCAGGTTCCGGCGGGCTGGTGATGGGTTCCATAGGCCCGCATCCCGGCCACGGGATCGCGCTCCAGTTCCTCCCGTGAACGGAACTCCACCGGCACGCCCAAGGCGTCACCTACAACGAGGCCCAGTATCCCGTTTTTTACGGCGTCTTCAAACATCATGCTCTTCACCCTCCTTAAAATCGTTCAGCTGCGCGGTGCTCTGAATAGGGCCAGCCCATAGAGCCTCCTTAAATCAGAGTAATGCTTCCGGCCTCCGCAGATTCATTGCTCGCCCAAGTCCCAGATATCCACGCCGCGATTCCACCAGGAATCCATAAAGATACTCGTGCGCAGACAAGGCCCGTTTCCCTTGCGGCGGCAGTAGATCAGCACATACCGCCTTCCGGCAGGGCAGGCATCCAGGTATTCGTCCAAATATTGCTGCATGGAGGGTTCCACAAAGAGGACGTCCCTTCCGGGGCGGTCTGCCAGTTTCTGGGCGCTGAAGGCCGTACACATCGCCCTTCCGTCCCGGGCGCTAAGTCTACAGGCTTGGGCCGCCTGCCGGAGGGTGAGGCGGCGCTCCTGATCTCTGCGGCTGATGCAGAAAAAGACGTTCCCGTCATACTCCTGCATTTTTTCCTCGGCGAACTGCTGAATAAGCCATTCCGTTTCCTCTGGGGCATCGGTCTCTCGGGGCAGCTGAACAGCTTCCCACATATTACCACCTCATT
>CAJTVM010000226.1 GCA_910579595.1 uncultured Oscillospiraceae bacterium | reverse complement strand
CGCCGCCAGCAGCGCGTCCGTTTTGTTGTCAACATTCAATTTTCGATAATTCTCCTTGATGTGATATTTCACATTGTCCGGCTTCAAATCCAGCCTTTGGGCGATCCGATTAACAGATAGGCCGTCGGCCTGCAAACGGAGGATGGTCAGGGCGACGCCTTTGAAATCCGCCGCCACAGCCGCCCGCTTTTTCAGATAGAGGGGATAGCGCCGGGCCACTTCCTCGGCCTCGGCCAGCAGGCGGCGCAGCCAGTCCTTATTCAACGTCCCAGCTTCCTGCAACGCCTTTTTCTCCCGTTGGAACAGGGGCCATACCGCCGCTCCCTCCTCGGTAATCAGGCGCAGAAAGCGGTAACGCTCCGCTTCTTTCAGAACGGTGGCCAGTTCCTCCTGCCATGGCCCGCCAACCCGCTCCTTGGTGATGGCGGACAACAGCCCGGTTTCCATGCGGATATAGGGCCGGTCGGTTTGCTCGGCGTAATAGCGCAGCTTTTCCAAAAGGGCCTGGGCCTTTGTATATGCCCCATTCGCCAGATAACAGCGTACTTTGGTCAGGTAGCGGTAACGCTCCAAACTGCAAAACTCCCGATCCTCGTCCGGGGCGGTTTTCATCCAGCGTTCCACCATATCCATATCGCCCTCATACAAGGCCAACCGGCAGCGGAGCGCCTGGATGTTGGGCAATAGCTGGACGGCCCTGTTTTCCCGCACAGACTGTTCAAAGGACGCCAGCAGCTCCCGCGCCGCCGGACTGTCCCCTTGCAGCAGGGCCAGCCGTACCCGGACGCCTACGGCGGCAAAGGCGATCTCCATCGTCCCGCCCTGCCCTGCCTCCACCTGGGCGCGGGTCAGCAGGGACATTACCTCGTAATTGTCCCCGCCTTTTTCGTAGTAGCTCTCGCCCAGCGCGGCCTTGACAAGTCCCTTTCCATAGCTGCCCAGCACACGCTCCACCAGCGGCCCCACAGTCTTTGCCAGCTTGGTATCGTCGGGACTCCAATGGCAAAAATCCTTGCCGCCGTTCATGGTGCTGGGGAGGTTGCTGGTGACGGAAAACTCCGGGAGGCGGTTGCCCTTGTCGAACAGCAGGGCGGGGATGTTTTTTATAATTTCCAGTACGTCCCGGCTCCCCCGGTGGGGCAGGCCAATGTCCAGGTAGGCCAGACGGCTCAGAGCCTCCCGCCGGACGCCGCCCTTGGCATTGGTGGCAAAGGCTTTTAGCTTCTCGTACCAATACTCGCTTTTTTCGTCGTCCATCAGCATGGAGTGCAGCATACTCATACCCGCCATCAATACCGGGCTGTCCTCGATCTCCCTCTCGTCCATGTTGAAATAGTAGCGGCGCAGTTCGTAATAGTGGCCGTTGCCGGGGTTCATCCGGGCGTTGCGGATCAACAGATTTTTGATGCGCTCGGTTTTGCCGCACTCCTCGAACAGCCTCAATGCCGGGACAACTTCATCGTGCATTTCATAGTAGAGGGCGGCGTTATATTTGAAGTCCTTGACACGCTCCCGGCCATATAGCTTCAGCGCCCGGTTCCGCAGCGCGTCGATCAGCACCGGGCGTAAGCGGTATGTGCCGTCCTCCTGGGTGATGAAATTCCCGGCTTCACCCGCCTGCTCCAGCAGGGCAGTGACATGGAGGTTGCCGGAGATCATCTCCGCCAGCTCCAGCGTAAACTCGTCCACCACACTGACCTGCATTAAAAATTCCAGCAGGTCGCTGTCCCAGCGCACCAGCACCACGTTTTCCAGATAAGACGCGAACGCCTCCCGTATTTCCGTTCGCAGCTCCGGGCCGGGTGATTGCCCCTCTTTCATCCGCAGGGCTACATGGTGGAGGACGTAGGCGTTGCCCTCGGCGGTATTCTGCAAATACTGAATATCTTCCTCTGTGTAGACGACGCCGCGGGCGTCCAGATAGGCGGTGATCTCGTCCCGGCCCATCCGCAGGTCATCTTCGGAAACCACAACAAAAACGCTCTTGATATGCCGGGGCATGAGCCAGGCCGGGAGAGGGCTTCGGCTGACCAGGATCAGCCATATATCCTCCCGCTCCTCCAATGCCAAAATCTCTTGGCGTAGTTTTTCGCTTTTCAGTCGGTGCAGGTCGTCAATCACCACCACCCGGCGGTTTTGCCTGCCCGGTTCC
>CAJTVM010000225.1 GCA_910579595.1 uncultured Oscillospiraceae bacterium | reverse complement strand
CGGAACTCCGCACCGGGGAGGGGCTGGCCGGTGGCGCTGTCCCGCTTCTGGATGATAATGGCTCCTTTCGGCTGGTTCTTAAAGGTGAGGGACACCGTGCGCCCCTCCTTGATCTGCACCGTCTGGCTCTGCGTGTCGAGGATAAATCCAGCGGGGGCGCGGGTTTCCGTCACCACCACGCTCTTGCCGGGGGTCAGGCCGGTAATGAGGATTTCGCCGTTTTCATCGGTGCGGTACACGCCGTTGCTGTCGCCCACAACCGTACCGTCCGCATAAATCACCTTGAACTCGGCGTTCTGCAAGGTGACGGAGGGGTTGACCGAACAGACCTTGCGGATCAGGAGTTGGCCGTCCGGGGCGTTGGTAAATCTGACCGTGACAACGCTCTGTTCGCCGCTGTCAGCCAGCATAATAGTTTCGGAGGACTGGATGATGTTGTAGCCGTCCGCTGCGTCTACTTCCTCCAGCACATATGCGCCGGGGTTCAGCCCTGTCCACATGGCGGTGCCGTTCTTGCCCGTCACTTTCGTACCGATAACGGTGCCGCCCGTGCCGCTGGTGCCGCCGAGATACCGTAACTGGAACGTGCATCCGGGCAGGGCCGCGCCGGTGACGCTATCATATTTTTCAACGATGATGGCGTTCTTGGGCACGTTCTCAAAGGTGATAACCTTGCTCTCGCCGCCCTTGATATAAAATTCCTGGGTGGCCGGTTCCTTGATGGTGTACCCTGCGGCGGGTTCCAGCTCCGTCACCTTGTACCAGCCGTCCCGCAGCAGGTCAACGAAAAACTGGCCGTTGGCGTCGGAGTAGAAGGTGCCCAGGCTGTTCAGTTCGCCGGTGGTCGTGTTATTGGAGCCATACCAGACCTCAAATTTGGCCCCCTTGATGGGACTGCCGGTGATGCTGTCCACCTTGTTCACGGTCAGGGTGGGCTTTTTGTGGTTCTGGAAGTACACAGTATGGTCACGGTTGGGATAGAGGGTCACAAGCTGGGGGTCAGCGTCCATGAGCCAGGGGGCCGGGACGGACTTCTCGGAGATTTCGTACACTCCGGGGAGAAGATTGTCCAGCGTGGCCTTGCCCTCACTGTCCGTCTTGATCTCGTCCACGCTGTGGCCGTCCGCCGCTTTCACCAGGAAAACCGTATCAGGGATGGGGTCGCCGGTGTCGGCGTCCTTTTTGTAGATAATCAGGTTGGGCCGTTTCTGGTTCTCAATGGTGATGGTGCTGGTCTGGCCCGCAAACAGCTCCACATGGTACTCCTGGAGGTCGAGGATGTGGTCTGCAACGGTGGCGGTTTCCTTGACGGAGTACACGCCCGGTTCCAGATTGGAAATGTTGATCTCGCCGTTATCATCGGTGATACGGTCAAGGTAGTGGGTGCCATCCTCAATGCGGGCGATGCGGAAATGCACCCCGCCCAGCCGGGTGCCGTCCGAGCTGGTCTTGATAAGCCGCAAGGAGGGCTTGGGGGTGTTCGTGAACACAAAATTGGCGTTCTCGTCCGGGTTCACCTGCACCACCCGCACGGCATCGTCGATCAGGTAGCCGTCCGGCGCTTCCAGTTCCCGCACCTCATATGCGCCGGGGGTCAGCTTGGACAGGTCAATCTCGCCGTTGATGTCGGTGGTGAACTCCTGCCGGTAGGAGCCGCCCACCAGCTTAAATTCAAAGCGGACATTGGGCAGGGATTTCATGGTCACGCTGTCCACCTTCACCAGATGGATGCCCGGTTTCAGGGAATTGAAAAAGACCAGCTCCCGCGTCTGCGTTTCACCGGCCTTCAATTCGATCTGCTGGGGGGTGCTGTTCACCACATGGGCGTCGTCCGTGGCTACCTCTTTCACAAGGTAGGTGCCCGGTTCCAGGTCATAGAGGAAAATCTCGCCGCTGGCATTGGTGGTATGCCTGCCGAACAAATCCCCGTCATGCCAGATTTCAAAGGTCACATCGGGCATGGGCTTGTTGCTGGTCAGGTCATACTTCAAAATACGCAGGGCGGGCCGTGCCCGGTTGGTGACGGTCAGCACGGGGTCGTCCTCCACGGCGGGGTCGTAGGGGTCAATGTGGATGCCGTGGGGGGTCTTGTCCAGCACATAGCCAGCGGGGGCGGCGGTTTCCACGATCTCGATATAGGCTTCCTTCTTGATGCCGG
>CAJTVM010000224.1 GCA_910579595.1 uncultured Oscillospiraceae bacterium | reverse complement strand
CGTGGGCCACCTCGTGGGGCCGGCCGATGGCCAGCAGCACATGGCTGGGGTCCAGCGAGCCGGAGGTACACGCCGACCCGGAGGACGCCGCCACCCCCTTGTCGTCCAGCAGGAGCAGCAGGGACTCGCCCTCAATGCCCTCAAAGCAGAAGCTCACATTGCCGGGCAGGCGTTTTACCCGGTCGCCGTTGAGGGCCGCGTGGGGGATGGCGGACAGCTTTTCAATCAGCGCGTCCCGCAGGCCGGACACGTAGGCGTCATGCTCCGCCATGTGGACGCAGGATTCGTCCAGCGCGGCGGCCATGCCCAGAATGGCGGGCAGGTTTTCAGTGCCCGCCCGGAAGCCCCGTTCCTGGGCCCCGCCGTGGATGAAGGTGAGCAGGGGCGCGCCCCGGCGCACGTACAGCGCGCCCACCCCCCGGGGTCCGTGGAACTTATGGCCGGACAGGGAGAGCATATCGATATTCTGTGCGCCCACATCCACGGGTACGTGGCCCACGGCCTGGACGGCGTCGGTATGGAAGGGGATTTTCCGCTCCCGGCACAGCGCGCCGATCTCGGCGATGGGCTGGATGGCGCCGATCTCGTTGTTGGCGAACATGACGGATACCAGGGCGGTGTCCTCCCGGAGGGCGGCCTCCACGTCCTGCACCTTCACGATGCCGCTCCCGTCCACCGGCACATAGGTGACATCAAAGCCCTCCTTGGCAAGCTGCTCCATGGTGTGGAGGACGGCGTGGTGCTCGATGGCGGTGGTGATGAGGTGCTTTTTGCCCTTTCTCATGCCGGTTTTGGCGGCACTGACAATGGCCTGGTTGTCCGCCTCGCTGCCGCCGGAGGTGAAGCAGATCTCACGGGGCTGGGCGCCGATGGCGCGGGCCACCCGTTCCCGGGCGCTGAACAGGGCCTCCGCGGCCTGCTGGCCGGGGGAGTGGAGGCTGGAGGGGTTGCCCCAGAGGTTGTCCATGGCGTCTGCCATGGCCTGCCGGGCAGCGGGGCTGGTTTTGGTGGTTGCGGCGTTGTCCGCATATATCATGGTGAATTCAACTCCTTATCTCTGTGCCGCCGCGAATAGGTATGGCGTGACATCATTGAACTTTATTATGTCAAAATCATACCTCGAAAAACATACCTTGTCAATAGGAATTACGGAAATAATTCCAAGCCCGGAATATCCACTGAATAATGAATAAATATTCATATATATCTATTTTTACCCATTGAAACTGTGGAGGATTCGAATAATTATGCAAAATTCTGCTTGCAATAGGCTGGGCGGTGGAGTATACTTGTTAAAACGGTGGCCGGCAGGGCTCGCCGCATACCAAAAACGGAGGGAATTGCAGTGTCTGACGTGAAAAAAGTTGTGCTCGCCTATTCGGGCGGATTGGATACATCCATCATCATCCCCTGGCTGAAGGAAAATTACAATGACCCGGAGATCATCGCCGTGTCTGCCGATGTGGGCCAGGGGGACGAGCTGGACGGCCTGGAGGAAAAGGCCATCAAGACCGGCGCGTCCAAGCTGTACATCGAGGATCTCACCGATATCATGGTGGACGAGGTGATTATCCCGTCCATGATGATGGGGGCCAAATATGAGGACTACCTGCTGGGCACCGCCTTCGCCCGCCCGGTGATCGGCCGCCGCCTGGTGGAGATCGCCAAGGCCGAGGGGGCGGATGCCATCTGCCACGGCTGCACCGGCAAGGGCAACGATCAGGTCCGTTTTGAGCTGGCCATCAAGCGCTACGCCCCCGAGATGAAGATCATCGCCCCCTGGCGGGAGTGGTCCATCAAGGGCCGGGACGAAGAGATCGACTATGCCGAGGCCCACAACGTGCCCCTCAAAATTTCCCGGGAAACCAACTACTCCAAGGACAAGAACCTGTGGCACCTGAGCCATGAGGGCCTGGATCTGGAGGATCCCGCCAATGAGCCGCTGTACGACAAGCCCGGCTTCCTGGAGATGGGCGTGTCCCCCGCCATGGCCCCCGACGCGCCCACTTACGTTACCCTGGACTTTGAAAAGGGCTGGCCCGTGGCCGTCAACGGGGAGAAAATGAAGGCGTCCGACATCATCCGCAAGCTGAACAAGCTGGGCGGGGACAACGGCATCGGCCTGCTGGACATCGTGGAAAACCGTCTGGTGGGCATGAAGGACC
>CAJTVM010000223.1 GCA_910579595.1 uncultured Oscillospiraceae bacterium | reverse complement strand
AGTGAACAGGCTACTCCATCGCTGTCCCAGGCCCAGCGGATGAAAAAACTCAGTCAGTCCGGGAAACTGGATGAGGACACCATGCTGGGCATCATGTCGGAGGAAAAGAAGCCGGAGGTCGATAAGATCGTTCTGACTTCTGACACCCTCCACAAATATTTCCCCCGCTCCTACACCCCCAAGCAGATGCAGGACACTATCATCAAACTGCTGGAACAGTGGATGAAAAAGCGCCAGCGCAGCCAGGAGCGGTAATTGAATATCGGACAAGCAGGCCGGACAGGGATTTTTCTTTTCTCTGACCGGCTTTTTTGCTGTCCGGGAAAGGAGACCAATCGTTGTATATCAACACATTCCAGTACAAGCCGGAACACGTTGACTGTACGCTCTGCACCGAGTTTACCCGAAAACAGGGCTGCACCGCCAAGGGCTGTCCCTGGCTGGCGGAGCGGATCGAGGCTGGGGTTGTGGGCTACAAAGAGGCCGTCATGGAGACGTTTCCACGTAACGTCCACACGGACGCCCGCCTGCATACGGCTATCCGCCGGTTCTCCGGCTCCCTGTTCCTCACCGCCGCCCACTACCAGCGCATGGAGCGTATGAAGGTCCGGCAGGGCTACCGCCGACGCCGGGACACCCCGGCCTACTATGCGGCTATGTATCTGCTCACCGCCAATGAGGACATCTGCACCCGCGCCGCAAATTGCTTTTGCAGATATGGCATTGAGTTCGACTACGCCACCACGCAGGACATCTCGCCCCACAACTATACCCTGCTGTCGGCGGCGAAGGACATTTACTCGGACGGCTCCAGCGTGGCGCTGAATGACCTCGCCATTTCGGAGGTGGTGGACACGCTGGCGTTCAGCCTGATTGTCAACGCCCTGCTCATCGCCCGGTATGGCTGCTCTGTACTGAAAATCAGTGAGAAGGAGGGCAAGGAGTGAAAGCGGTCCATCTGCCCATCACGGGCCATGATCTGCTGGCTGTGGAGCGGTTTCGGGACGATACCCGCCACATGGCCGAGTTTCTGGTGCTGGAGGATTGCCCCCAGGGGCAGGAGGGCCAGTACATCCGGCGGTTTCTGACCGAGGACGGCTATGCCCAGGTGCTGGACGCCCAGCGGCAGGGCCGTGTCCGCATCTACAAACACGCCAACATCATTGAGGGACACATCATCCCCGCCAAGCCTAAAAAGCGGCGGGGCAAATAACTATAAGGAGGGATTTTTATGTATTCTGTGGATTCTTTGGAGTATGCCGTCCGGCATCTGTTCCAGGGCGGCATCGGGGAGCATGGGTACAGCGAGGAAGAAGTGGAGACGCTGCTCCACGGCATTGACTTCGAGGCCCTGCTGCAAGCGGTCCGGCACAACGCCCAGACCGTCCACGCCTACACCACCGAGGGCAAAGAGCCTATGTCCTTCAACTACCGGGGCAAGGACCTGTTCGGCCAGCGGGCCACCCTGCTGTACGAGGACAACGACCAGAGCTGCGCCTCCATCGTGCTGACGGACCGCACCTATGAGCTGTGGCTGCTGGAGGACATGGACCTTGTTGCCGTGGCCTGCGTGTCCCTGGACTGCGGGGACGGCGAGTACGTCACCGAGTACCGGGAGATCAAGGAGGGGGACCCCTGGGACAGTCCCATGTATCTGGACCTGGATGAGCTGGCCGATGAGATCAACGCAATGTGCGCCGCCTACTATGAGAGCGACATCCCTCTCTATGAGCTGTAACAGACGGGAAAGGAGATAAAAAGGCAGTTTTCCCGTCATGGGAACCACAAAAAGCAACGAAACCTATTCGGCAGTCTCGCTCTCAGGTGGAAAAGACAGCTCGTGTCTTTTGATTCTGATGATCGAAAAGGGCCTGCCCATCGACTGCGTACTCTATGCGGACACTGGCATGGAGTTCCCGGAGATGGAGGCCCATATCGCCAAGCTGGATGATTTTCTTTTTCAAGAGCGCGGCATCCACATCACCACTTTGCGCCACCCTCACGGCTTTGAGTGGATGATGTTCGAGGAACCGAAGCAGAAGCCGAGCTGTTTGGAACGCCGCGCCCGGTTGGGCATACCGCCCTATGGCAACGGCTGGCCTGGGATCAAAGTTCGCTGGTGTACCGGCCAGCTTAAAACCCATCTGATTACCAAGGAGACCAACCGGC
>CAJTVM010000222.1 GCA_910579595.1 uncultured Oscillospiraceae bacterium | reverse complement strand
CCAGCGCCGCCTTTTGACCATTACAGCGCAGTTTCATCCGCTCCATCTCCTCCGCCTGGGCGGGGGAAAGCTGGGCTGTCTCCCGTTTCAGAAGCGTCTCAACGGGAACCAGCTTGTCCAGTTCATGGGGCGCGCTGCGACCCTTCAGCCAGTGTGGAGAGCGGGGGCCATCCTCGGTAAAGTTTCTGACGGGCAGGGCTAAAATAGCCTTGCACTCGTCCTCGCCCAGCGGTCTGCCGCTGCCGGTGACGCCGCACAGCACCGGCACCTCTCGCCGGACGCCTCCGCCAGTCAGGGCAACGCAGTACAGGCCGATCCGGCAGGGCTCGATATCCCCCTCCACCGTCAATGTCCCACTGTCAGCGCACTCCACCTCGTGGAGGATACCCTGGCCAATGATACTGGAAAAGGTGATCTGCCCCGCCCGGGGCTTGAAGCCGCCGCCCATGCCGTATTGCTTCTGACTGCGGTAGGGGCGGTTTCTGCTGCCCGTCCAGTAATAGAACAGCACGGGCAATTGTTCGTACTGCGTGGCGGTAACGGTTTTCGTCTCCTCGTCGATCACGAAAACGCAGCCGGTATTTGTTTCATTGTACCGCAAAAAGAAGGATTTCGCAAGCCACCAAAGAGCCTCATTCAGTTCGTTTGCCCGCCTGTCAATGTATCGTGGGGACAGATTCACCCGCTGTGCCAGTTTCCGGCTGAAGGTGGTGAACAGCACGTCCTCGGCGGCGGAGACTGCGCGGCGGTTTTCCTCCTCATTGCGGACGAGAGTCTCCTGATAGTCCGCCTCCACCTGAGTCCTGGGCCGCAGGCGGCTCTCCGCATCCCGGAACCCCGCGTTCAGGTCGTTGGTGAACCCGCCCAGCACGCTGTCGGTGAGGCCGAACACCCCGCCGGACACCAGCGTCCGCTTGCTGGCCAGCTCCAGCTTTCGCACGTCGGAAAGGTTGTGCTTGTTGATGAACGCCAGGGAGAGGACGTCGTTTTCCTGCCCGAGCCGGTGGCAGCGGTCGATGCGCTGCTCCAGCTTCAGCGTATTGTAGGGCAGGTCGTAGTGGATCACAAAGGCAGCTTCCTCCAGGTTGAAACCCCGGGCGCCGTTGTCGGTGGTGAGCAGCACTTCCCCGCCCCCCTTGAAAGTCTGGATGGCGGAATAGTCCGTGCCGCCGCGGTACAGCGTGGTCTTATACTCGCTCTCCAGCAGCGGGAGAAGCATATTCTGCGTTTCCACGCTCTCGGTGAAAATGACCGCTTTCCGTGCCCCGCTCCGTTTTTTCATAGTGGCAAAGCCCAGCTTGAGGGCGCACAGCAGCTCCGCCGCCTTGGCGTCTCGTTTCACCTCCAGCGCCGCCCGTTCCATCTCCCGCCATTGGGCCACTTCCCCGGCGGAGTTGGGCATTTGCTCCAGCCGCCGGATGACGCCCCGGATGGTCTGCAAAACAGCGGCGGTGGAGGAGCCTTGCAATCCCAGCAGCCGCAGGGCCAGGTCATACTGATCCATCTCCGGGAAGGCCAGCTTTATAGACTGATTGACGTAGGCGTACAGCAGATCGTAGAGGGCCTGCTCCTGAGGAGAGGGGGCATATTCGTAGGTAAGCAGCACTCGCCGGGGCACCTTGGCGTAATCTGCCGCCTGGATACGGAGGGTGCGGAAACAGTAGGGCCGGACCAGCTCTGCAAGTTCCGGGTAGCGTTCCGGGCGGCGGAGATACCGGGCCAGAAATTCCCGGTCATCAGGCAAAACCGTCTCGTCGATGAACCAAATCAGCCCGTAGAGATCCATAATGTTCTTTTCAATCGGCGTCCCGGTAAGCAGCAGCTTGAATGCATTCCCGGCGATGCGCTTGAGGGCTTTCGCCTGCTGATTACCCTCCTGGTAGACGGCGGAGAGGGCGTTGGCCTCCTCGAATACCGCCAGATCCCAGGGTACAGTTCCTGCCATTTTCTCGTTGGCGGCGGCAAAGTCGTAGGTCGTGATAACAACGGCATCCTGAAGGAACGGATTGGGCTCATCCCCGGTCGCCAAAGCGTCCCACTGTGAGCGGGTGGAAAGCACGGTGTAGGGGACAGAATAGAACTGCTCCATCAGCGCCGTCCATTGGCAGAGCAGATCAGCATTGGGAACGGCCAGCAGGATGCGCCGCCCCCCCAGCCACTTCTGGGTGATAACCAGCATGGCCT
>CAJTVM010000221.1 GCA_910579595.1 uncultured Oscillospiraceae bacterium | reverse complement strand
CAAGGATTCGGATTGGCATACCATGCGCATCCACGGCCAGATGTATTTTGGTGTTAAGCCCCCTTTTGTCTTGGACATATCCTGATTGCCGCCTTTCGCTCCCGCTGCGTGGGGATGCACCTTGATATGGCTGGCGTCGATCATCAGCCATTCATAATCCGGCTCATCGATCAGAATTTCCAGGAGTTTTTCCCAAATACCTTTTCTACGCCAACGGATGAACCTCTGATGAACACTGCCCCACTTCCCGTAATCGGGAGGCAGGTCACGCCAGGGCGCTCCTGTTCGCAGAACCCAAAATACTGCGTTGATAAAGCGACGGTTATCCTGAGCAATCCCGCCCCACTGGCCTCGTTGTCCCGGCAAATGTGGTTCAAGCATCTCCCATACTTTATCGTTTATGTCGTGTCTATGATAGGATGCATCCATCTTTCTGTCCCCGTTCTTTTAAGATAGTTCCATTCTATCACAACCCCTGCCTCTTGTGTAGACGCTATCTAGGAAAGGTAGGGAAGATGTGGTAAAATAGGGAGCATGGAGTATATATAAGGGAAGTGAGGAGAGAGGGACTCAAGGAGATACGCAGGCAGGTCGTACGGCTCAAGAAAATGGGAAAAACGGGAAAAGAAATTGAGGAATTAACCGGAGTACGGCAGAATCGCGCAAGCGAAATATGGACAGCGTATCAACGAGAGGGAGAAAATTCGCTGGAGCGAAAAAAGTACGGACGAAAGCCGGGCAGCCACATGGTCCTTACAGCGGAAGAACAAGAAAATATCCGAAGGGCAATCGAAGAGAAGATACCGGAGGATTTCGGGATCACCGGCAAGCTGTGGACATTGGGACGGACGCGGCAGTACATTCAGAAGCAGTTTCACAAGGCAATAAACGAGCGAACACTGTCGGATTACATGAAGCGCTGGGGCATGAGCTGCCAGCGTCCAGCGAAGCGTGCCCGGAAGCAGAATCCTACAGGCATCTAAAGGTGGAAAAACGAGGAATATCCCGTAATTTCAAGGCGTGCGGAGGCGGAGAATGCCATAATCTATTGGGCCGATGAGACTGGGGTAAGCAACTGTGAGATCGTAGAACGTGGCTTTTCGCCCAAGGGCCGTCCTCCAGTGCTGCCGGTGGAGACGAAGCGGCAGCGGGTCAATATGATTTCGGCGATCAGCAGTCAGGGCAAGGTCCGTTTTATGGTCTATCAGGACACCATGAACCAGCAGCGGCTGATCCGATTTATGCAGCGCCTGGTCCGCGCCTCGGAACAGAAAGTATTCCTGATCCTGGACAACCTGAAGGTCCATCATGGCAAGCTTGCTGCGGCTTGGCTGGAGAAGCACAAGGATAAAATTGAGGTGTTTTTCCTGCCGCCCTACGCTCCGGAATACAATCCAGACGAATACTTGAATCATGCTCTGAAGATTTTCGTTCATTCTGGCCAACTGCCCTATACAGTGGAAGAAATCTCTCATAAAATTCTGTCATTCATGCGGAAATTGCAACATCAGCCCCAACTTGTATCCAATTTTTTCCGCAGCCCTATGCTTTCCTATCTTTAGCTGCAAAAGTAATACCAAAAAACGCTCTGCGCGCTAGCGTTCTGCCGGGCCGGTGCTCTCCCGGACCACCGGCACGGTCCAGATCATGGGGGCCATGGGCTCCCGGCGGATCTTCCTGTACAGCCTTGACACCGCTGCCGAGGCCATCTGCTCCACGTTCACCTGGTAGGTGGTCAGCGCCGGCGTGCAGCGAGCGGCGAAGCGGAAGCCGCCGTAGCCGCACACCGCCACGTCCTCCGGCACCCGGACCCCCGCCCGGCGGAGGGTGTCCATCAAATTGCAGGCCGCCTCGTCGCAGCTGCAGAGGAACGCCTCCGGAAGCTCCTCCGGGAGCCGGAGGGGCAGGAAGTGCCCGCCGGCGTCCCGGTCCTCCAGGAGCCACTCCTCCCGGGGGACGATGCCCGCCGTCCGCAGGGCCCGCTGGTAGCCCAGATACCGCTCCATGACGCTGGAGGCAGACCAGATACTGCCCACGAAGCCGATCTTCCGCCGCCCCCGGGACAGCAGGTGCTCCGTCAGAGCGAAGCCGCCGTCCAGGTTGTCGCTGATCACGCAGTCCAGCGCCCGGCCCGGGATGTGGAAGTCCAGCAGCAGGCAGGGGATACCGGTGCCCGCCGCCGCCCGGAGGAACGCCGGGTCAAAATTGCCCATGAACAGTATGCCGTCCGCCTTCC
>CAJTVM010000220.1 GCA_910579595.1 uncultured Oscillospiraceae bacterium | reverse complement strand
CCCATCCTGGTCTCCACCTCCAGCATCGCCCTCCAGACTGCGGCGCGGGACGAATACCTCCCCCTGCTGTCCGATGTGCTGACGGAGGACGGCATGATCACCCAGCCCCTCCAGGCGGTGATCCGCAAGGGGAAGTCCCACTACGTCTGCGATACGCGGCTGGAACAGCGGCTGGGCCAAATGGATCTTCAAAAGAAGAACTGGAAAGCCGGCGCGGCCCTGCTCTCCCTGCGGGGGCAGCTTGACATGGACGAGGCGGCCCACCTGAGTCACTATGACCGGGAGCGCGTCTGCGTCCCCCGGATCTGCGACTGCGGACGGGAGGGCTGCCGGTATCGCGCCTTTTTGGAGGACTGTGACTCCGGGCGCTATCTCTTCCAGATCTGCAACCACAACCTGCTGCTGGCGGACGCCATCCACCGGGGCAGCGGGCGAAAGCCCATCCTGCCGGACGCCTGCGCCCTCATCGTGGACGAGGCCCACAAGCTGCCGGAGACAGCCCGCCAGATGTTCGGGGTGACCCTGGCAGCGGATGACATCCGCGCCCTGACCCACAGCCTGCGAGGAGAACGCTTCCTGCTGGCGGCGGAAGTCCTGACCGACAGCGCCAAGTCCCTGCTGCGGAAGCTGGATCGCCCGCCGGAGGGCAGGCCCTTCGACCACTACCAGAAATCGCTGGCCGCGCCGGAGCGGAGCCTGACGGTGATCAACCGGCAGCTCTACGGCCTTCTCACGCCTGCTACCCGCAGGCGACTGAAGAACGCCTTCTCCAGCGTGTCCCTGTTCCACCAGGGTCACCCGGATATGGTCTTCTATACGGAGGAGGACGCTCATGGCGGCACTATGCTGTGTGCCACCATCTCTGACCTGACCACCCAGCTCCGCCAAACACTATGGCAGAGAGAGCAACCCGCCATCCTCACCTCCGCCACCCTTGCGGTCGGTCAGGACTTCCGGCGGTTTCGAGAGCAGACGGGTCTCCTGACAACTAGCCGGGTCAGGGAATCTGTTTCGCTTTCGCCCTTCGACTACCAGCAGAACTGCCTGCTGTACTTACCGAAGTTTCCGCCCAGGCAGAAAGCCGCCGCCTACTATGACGAGCTGACGAAGGAGATCGCCGCCCTGCTGGACGCAACCCAGGGCCACGCCCTGGCGTTGTTCACGTCCTACGCCGCCATGTCAGCGGTGAAGGAACGCCTGCCGAGCTACGGCCTTCGCTATCCGTTGTTCACCATGGGCCGCAGCGCCATCCATACCACCGAGCAGTTCAAGGCCAGCCCCGGCAGTGTGCTGCTGGCGGCGGGGGCCGCCTGGGAGGGCTTCGATTTCCCCGGCGACTGCGTGTCCCTGCTGATCATCCCCCGCCTGCCTTTCGCCGTCCCGGACGCTTTGAAGGAGAAAGAACGGGAGAACCACCCCACCCTCCGACTGTTCATCCGGGCGGTGGCGGTGCCGGAGATGCAGATCAAGCTGAAGCAGGGCTTTGGCAGAGCCATTCGCACCGAGTCTGACACCTGTGTAGTGGCCATTCTGGATGAGCGGGCCGCCAAGGGCAAGCGCTACAGCAAGGGTGTGCTGGCCGCCCTGCCAGAGATGCCGGTCACCGGCAGCCTGGAGGACGTGGCACGGTTTATCCATAGCGTGAAAGGGCCGGACTATTTCCGGGAGGCATCCGCATGATCGACACGAAAAACGAACTGCGGTATATCCTGCTGACCCGCCTTCTGGAAAGGGCCGCCGCCGCTGGCCTGCTGACGCTGGAGGAACTGTATGCCGCCAAACGGCTGGCGCGGGACAAATACCGCCCCCAGACTGTTTGGGAATAGTGATAGCTATTCCCGCCAAGGTGTGGTAGTGTTGTCGGTACCCAAAAGAAGGAGGCCGCAGCATGGAATATCCGTTTTACCTGGAACAGAAATTTTTCGATGCCGGACGCCTGGAAACCCGCACCTTGACCGCCCAGGAGGCGGAGGCCCTCAACTACGAGGACGGCCATACGGCCCACGGCGAGGGTTACACTCTGTATGTGGACGGCTACAACAGCCTGGAGGCCATCCAGAGCTATCTGGACGAGTGGGAGGCCACAAAACGGGCCTATGCGGAGCAGTAAGGCGGAAGGGAGTGTGCGCCAGATGAGCAAAAATATCACCATCATCCCGCCCAGCGAGGGCAGTCCCGATACTCTTCGGGTGGCGGCATACTGCCGTGTCAGCACCGACATGGAGGAGCAGGCATCGTCCTACGCCTCCCAGATCCGCAGCTACACCGAACTGATCAGCC
>CAJTVM010000219.1 GCA_910579595.1 uncultured Oscillospiraceae bacterium | reverse complement strand
CATGGACCCGGCCCTGTGCGACCGGGCGGCGGAGTGCGGCCTACGCTCCTTCCAGATCATGGCCGGGGCACTGGATGGCCTGGGCGTGATGCCGGAACTGCTCAGCTATGAGGGCGTCACCGGCATAGGCTATGGCGTGGCCGTTTTCACCGTCACCGGCCCGGACGAGAACCGCCGGTTTGCCGCCCAGTGCGAGGAGATGGAGCGTATCCGCCTCGCGGAGCGCAAGGCCGCTGAGGACCCCTGGGTGCGGCTGGCCCGGCTGTCACTGGAAACCTATGTGCGGACGGGCAAACGGCTGGAGCGTCTGCCGGACGGCCTCCCCGCCGGGTTGACAGGTAGAACCGCCGGGGCTTTTGTCTTCCTCCATGCCCATGGACAGCTCCGGGGCTGCATCAGAACTACCGGCCCCACCACCGCCAGCGTGGCCTGGGAGATCGTACAGAACGCCGTGTCCGCCGGGGCGCGGGACCCCCGCTTCCCGCCCGTAGGCGCCGGGGAGCTGAATCAGCTGGAGTACAGCGTGGACGTGCTGGGAGAGCCTGAGTCCATCTCCTCCCCCGCCCAGATGGACGTGAAAAAATATGGTGTCATTGTGTCCTGCGGAAACCGCCGGGGCCTGCTGCTCCCCGACCTGGACGGCGTGGACACGGTGGAACAGCAAATTGATATTGCCCGCCAGAAGGGCGGTATCAGCACTCAGGAGAAGTACACCCTGGAACGGTTTGAGGTGGTGCGGCACACATGAGCGCGAGATGTGAATTGTGCTTCCACCGCTGCGAATTGGCAGAGGGACAGACCGGCTTCTGTCGGGCCAGGATCTGCCGGGATGGGGCCGTTGTGCCGCTGAACTATGGGAAACTCACCAGCCTTGCCCTGGACCCCATCGAAAAAAAGCCCCTACGCCGTTTCCGGCCCAGGAGCCTGATCTTATCTGTGGGCAGCTTCGGCTGCAACCTCCGCTGTCCCTTCTGCCAAAACCATGAGATATCCATGGCCGGGGACGGCGCAATTCAGACGGTGGACCTGTCCCCGGAGCACTTGGCAAACAAGGCGGCGGAGCTGATTCCCCGGGGAAACATCGGCGTGGCGTATACCTACAACGAGCCTCTGGTGGGCTACGAGTACGTCCGGGACTGCGCCGCCCTCGTCCATAATCGGGGCATGGTCAATGTTCTGGTCACCAATGGCACGATGAACGAACCGCCCTGGCGGAAGCTTCTCCCCTGCCTCGACGCGGTCAATATCGACCTCAAGGGTTTCACCCCAGAATGGTACCGCCGTCTGGACGGCAACCTGGATACCGTGAAGCGCTCCATCGCCTTGGCGGCGGAACAATGCCATGTGGAGGTCACCACCCTTTTGGTTCCAGGCGAAAACGACAGTGTGGAGGAAATCCGTGCCCTGGCCCAGTGGCTGGCGTCAGTGAACCCCAGCATTCCCCTGCACCTGTCCCGATTTTTCCCACGATATGAGATGCAGGATCGTCCGCCGACTCCCGTGGATGAGGTGTACCGGCTGGCAGATGAGGCCCGCGCTTGGCTGACCTACGTCTACACGGGAAACTGCTGACAGGCCGTCAATACCGGTCAAAACAGGCGAAGATCTCCTGCACCCGGGGCATGGCCAATCCCGCAGGGATCACCCTGCCACCGCAGACTGCCCCCAGGCCCTTCTCCCCGATCAGCTTCCTCAGGGCCGCCACAACGTCCTCCACTTGACCGCCCGCCAGGTTTTCCCGGGCATAGCGCACCATGTAGGCCAGGGCTTGGGTCTGCCCACCGTCCACAATCTGCTCAACATGGCGAAGATCCAGCTCCCGGTCGCCCACGGAGAAAGCGGTTTTGCCAAAGCGCTTCACCTTCAGTCGCTCCTGCCGGAAACCGTCCCCTCGGTAGTTCTTCCGAACCTGACTGTTGCCGGACAGATCCACCACCCGGCCTCCCGCAGGCAGGTGAAACCCTGGCGCGGACAGGGCTGGGACGGGCCGCCCCTCCAATGCCGCTTTGGCCTGGGCGGTGATATCTTGGGCGCGATAGGCATCCATCTGCACCACATGATCGGCAATGTGAAAGTATTCCCCGCAGCTGCCCACCACCAGAATCAGGGACACCCCGGCTTTCTGCCAAAGGTCCAACGCCCGCTCCAGGAATGGGGTGATGGGCTCCTGCTCCCGGGCGATCACCGCCTGCATCAACTCGTCCCGCACCATGAAGTTGGTGGCGGAGGTGTCCTCGTCCATGAGCAGCACCCGGCTCCCCGCCTCCAGGGCCTCGGCGAT
>CAJTVM010000218.1 GCA_910579595.1 uncultured Oscillospiraceae bacterium | reverse complement strand
CCGGGTCGTGCATCACCGCCAGGGCAATGGCCAGCCGCTGCTTCATGCCCAGGGAGTATTGGGAAAAGAGCTTTTTATCCCGGTAGGGCAGGCCCACCAGCTCCAGGGCGCTTTTGATTGCGTCTTGGTTTTTCAGTCCCCGCAGGGCAGCGAAAATGCGCAGGTTCTCCGTTCCCGTCAGGTTGGGATAAAAGCCGGGGGATTCAATCAGGCTGCCGATGCGGGGCAGCAGCTTCTTCTCATTGCCCAGCAGGGACTTCCCCCAGATCGTCACCTTCCCTGACGTGGGCTGGGTCAGGCCCAGCAGCATCTTCATGGTGGTGGTTTTTCCGGCTCCGTTTCGGCCCAGCAGACCGTAGATGCGGCCTCTTTGAACATGGATGTTCAGCTCCGCCACGCTCTTTTGCGTCCCGTACTGTTTGGTCAGCTGTTTTGTTTCGACGATGATTTCGCTCATAGCGGTTACCTCCTTTGTGGGGTCAATATACAACACCATCCTTGAGCGATCCTTGAGGGAACCTTGAGATAACCTTGAGATTGCGCTGGCGGCATATACAATTTTTAGTTTCTGCGCTATAATGAGTGCGGACAGGAGGGGCTTATATGCTGGACAGAGAAATCCTCGTTGTAGACGATGAAAAAGATTTGCGGACAATGATCCGCTCCATTTTTGAGAGCGCCGGATATACACAGATTACAACAGCGGCCTCCGGGCAAGAGGCGCTGGCGGTGATGGCGAAAAAAATACCCGGCATCATCATTCTGGATGTGATGATGCCGGATATGGACGGGTTTGAACTGCTCCAGGAAATTCGGGCCGTCAGCAAAGTTCCCGTTCTTATGCTCACCGCGAAGGGGGAAGCCGAGGACCGCTTTGCCGGGTTCGAGCTGGGGGCGGACGATTATCTGGTCAAGCCTTTTCTCCCGAAGGAATTGCTGCTGCGGGTTCAGGCAATTTTGAAACGGGCCTATCCTGAAAAAGAGCGGGTTGTTACGCTGAACGCTGCCTCGGTGGATTTAGACCGGGCAGAGGTTATCCGAGATGGACTGCGGACGCCCTTGACCGCCAAGGAGTATAGCGTTTTTGAAAAGCTGGCGGAAAATGCGGGCCGGATCGTCACCATCGGCGTTCTCTGTCAAACGCTGTGCGGAGAAATCTGGCAGGGCTATGAGACAACGCTGATGACCCACATCCGGCACCTGCGGGAGAAGATCGAGGAAAATCCGTCAAAGCCCGTGTCGCTCCTGACGGTGAAGGGCCTGGGATATAAGCTGGTGGTAAAGGAGCCGGAGAAATGAAACCTGTGGAACGCTTCTTTCGGAAATACTTTTTATCTATGGTGGGCATCATCGTGCTGTTCCTGCTACTCAATGTTGTCCTGTTTTTCTCTGTGCTGATCTGGGCCTGGCAGACCTCGGAGACACCGGACCTCTCCATGAGCGAAATCTGTGACAGGATTACTCTGGACGGAACAGGACATTTGACGGCGGCTGGGGAGCTGGCCGAAATGTTGGAAGAACATCACGCCTGGGCCATGGTTTTGGACGATATAGGAACGGTCATTTTTCAGAGCAAACTGCCGGAGGAACTGCCCCGGCGGTACACGGCAGCGGATGTGGCAAAATTCAGCCGGTGGTATTTGGGGGATTATCCGGTCTATGTGCAGGAGCATCCCCAGGGGCTATTGGTAGTGGGCGGCGAAAAGGGCAGTCAGGCGAAGTATTACTTTTCTGTCAGTGAGAGCTATGCGAGAAAACTGCTTGTCGGGCTGGCTGCCGTCTTTCTGACCAATATCATTGTGGTGGTCCTGCTGATCTGGAAGAACACCCGGCACGTTGAAAAGGCGGTCACGCCCATTTTGCGGGGGATTGAAACGGTTTCCTCCGGCCAGCCGGTCAGCCTCCCGGAGAAGGGAGAATTGGCGGAGATCAACCGCCAGCTTAACAAGGCGGGGGCTTTTATTGCCAAAAAGGACAGCGCCCGCGCCGACTGGATCAGCGGTATCTCCCATGACGTGCGGACGCCCCTCTCGGTGATTTTGGGTTTTGCCGGACAGTTGGAGGATGACCGGACTCTCCCAGCCTCTGCCCGTGAACAGGCGTCCCATATCCGCAGGCAGGGGGAGAAGCTGCGGAGCCTGATCTCCGATTTGAACCTCACGTCCAGGCTGGAGTATTCCATGCAGCCCCTTCGGATGGAGAAAGTCTATTTCGTGGAGCTGGCGCGGCAAGTCGTCTGTGAGTTTTTGGACGGCGGGTTAGAGGCGCGGTATCAAATTGTGTT
>CAJTVM010000217.1 GCA_910579595.1 uncultured Oscillospiraceae bacterium | reverse complement strand
CAGCAAATCGTGAACACGCTTTTTGAACAGGGAAGCACCTGATTTTGTTACCCCCTTGCCGCCGAAAAACTACAAAATTTCTTCGGCGTTTTCTTACAATTTCATATCGGCGTTGACACCATTTTTTGCTGGCAGAATGGCGGAATATCGCGTTGCCAGGGCTGTCGGCCCAAAGGTACTCCGCCTCTGTCCCATAAGTATCCTGTATGTACTGCGTGATGCGCTCACGCTGAGAAGAATCGGGCATTTATATCTCCCTCGGCTCTTTCAGCCGCTTCTCATACTCCTTCCGCTCCACCTCGGTTGCCTCGCGGACAGCGTACTTGCCGCAGTCGGGGCATTGTTCCGGCTGTCTGGCACGGCTAAAAAGAAAATGGCAGTTGTCACAAGTAAAAATCATTTCAATCACCGAGAGGTAAGTATATCACGTTCTTTCCGGTTTGTATAGGAGGTCTTTCTTTGAAGAAACAAAACTTTTGGAACCATCTCGGTTCCCGGTTCCCCAGGTACCATGTCCAGATCATGGTGGTGGCGTGCATCTGCCTGGTGACACTGATACCCTGAATGACCGCGTTGAGCCAAAAGAGAAAGGAGGGAAAGAAACACGGAGACTATTCTGCTGGGCGACGCCTTGGAACAGTTACAGACCTTGCAGAGCGAGAGCATCCACTGGGCGACGCCTTGGAACAGTTACAGACCTTGCAGAGCGAGAGCATCCACACCTGCGTGACCTCTCCGCCTTACTACAATTTGAGAGATTACGCTGTGCAGGGGCAAATCGGCATGGAGCGCACTCCGGAGGAGTACATAGAAAAGCTGGTTCAGGTTTTTCAAGAGGTGCGCCGTGTGCTGCGCTCCGATGGAACGCTGTGGGTCGTGATCAGCGACACCTACGCCTCGCGTCCGTCGGTGGAGTGCAAGCCGAGAGACCTGCTGGCAATTCCCTGGCGGCTGGCCCTGGCCCTCCGGGCGGACGGCTGGTATCTGCGGCAGGACATCATCTGGTCGAAGCCCAACGCCATGCCGGAGAGCATCAAAAACCGCTGTACCAGAAGCCACGAGTACATTCTGCTGCTGTCCAAATCCTCCCAATATTACTTTGACGCCCAGGCAATACGGGAGCCATGCAGTCCTGTGACAGTAGCGGACTTCAAACGCCGGAAAAATCTCAACAACAAGGGCGGAAGGCCCGGAACCTTCGGTGCGGAGGCCCGGCCCGACCTGTACCGGAGCCGGTCGGACTACATCCCCAAGGATTTCATGAGGAACAAGCGGGATGTGTGGACAGTCAACACCGGAGCGTTCAAAGGCGCACATTTTGCTGTCTTTCCTGAAAAATTGGTTGAACCCTGTATCTTGGCTGGGTGCCCGGAGGGCGGAACCGTCCTCGACCCGTTCATGGGCAGTGGAACGACGGGGACGGTGGCGAAACGTCTGCGCCGCAATTTTACCGGCATCGAGATCAAACCGGAATACTGGGTTATGGCATGTCAGCGGCTGGAGGATATAAATGTTTTATATGAGCAATGAAATATTCAAAGCAGAGGTGACTTAACTTGAATAACGATGAAAGAAGCAGCCTGTCCCAAGCGGCCAGCACTGCCCAGGCCATACACGGAGCTATCAAGACCGGCAAGGCCATCTCCGCCGCCGCAAAGGGCGCGGCGGTGGGCGGGCCATACGGCGCAGCGGCGGGGGCTGCCATGTATGCCGCGCAGCACGGCAAGAAGTTTCTTGCTGCCGCCGCTGTTCTGCTCATGCTCCCGGTGCTGTTCATCCTCATGCTGCCCTCCCTGATCTTCGGCGGCCTGACCAGCAGTGGCAGCGCCGGACAGCCTATTCTCAATGATAATGCCGCTATCATCCAGAACACCAATGACATCGCCTTTGCCGTCAACCAGATTCTGGGCGAGGGCATCACCGATGCGGAGACCCGGATCGCCCAGGATTTCGCCACCACCGGCGGCGACAACTACGAGGTCGTCAACCCCTACGCCTCCGACATGAGCAGCAACACCAACTCCTTTATCGCCCAATACTGCGCCGCCAAAGGCGAAACCTGGGACACAATCTCCCTGGCGGATATGCAGGCCGTTCTCCGGCAGGGCAAGAGCAGTCTCTACTCCTACACCCGCGCCAGCGAGATCCGGACGGTGGAGGATGATGACCCGGAAACCACGGATGTGGTGGAGACGAAGGAGGAGACCTGGTACATCTACACCCTCTCCTACAACGGGGAGGGTTACTTTGCCGATACAGTGTTCCACCTGACCGACGACCAGAAGGCGCTGGCCGGGGACTACG
>CAJTVM010000216.1 GCA_910579595.1 uncultured Oscillospiraceae bacterium | reverse complement strand
GGGATGCTGGGGGTCGTGGAGTATGCCTGAAGCTCGATCGTGGTGCGCTCCGGCAGGGCCAGTGTGATCGTGCATTCAAACTGCCGGGCGCCCACCGTGGGGGCGATGACGCCCTCATAGTCGTCGGCGCTGGAGATCAACAGCCGGGTCCCCACCGGCTGAACGGAGGGGACGCTGAGGGTCACACGGTAGGAGATCTGATAGGTGCCCGCCTTCTGCGGGCAGAACACCGACTTTCCCCCGAGCATCGAGCTTGAGTCGCCCAGGAAGAGCTCCGGGCAGACGACCGACACATCCGAAAAGCCGATGAAATCATCGTCGCCAAGGCCGATGCTGTTGCCCCGGGTGTTGGCGGCGTAGGCGGCGATGGCCGTGGGGTTGGGTCCCGGGGCCCCGGTGGGGCCGGTGGGACCGGCGGGCCCTTCCGCTCCGTCGGGGCCGTCGGGGCCGTCGGGACCGGCCTCGCCCTCGGCGGGGCCCTCGGGACCTTCGGGGCCCTCGGCGCCCATGGGGCCCTCGGGGCCGGGGAGTGTGGGGGCCTTCAGCACCGCGCCCAGCTTGGAGGTCAGCGCCATCTGCTGCTCCATAATGCCGGACAGGGTGTCCTTCACGCTTTTGTTGACCTGCATCACCTCGTCCAGGGAGGCCGCCTCGTCCAGACCGGGCATGGTGCCCAGGACGTATTGCAGCTTTTCGCCCTCGACGTTGAGGAGGTGGCTCAGGCTCAGCTCCTCGGCGGCGATGGAGGAGATGATCTCATTGAGGCTGCCCTCTCGGGTCAGCGGGGGATCATTCTTGGGGAATGTGGGCATTGACATAAAACACCCTCCTTAGCTCAAGCGGACCATGGACAGGGAGGCCCCGATGGAGTTGGGCAGCAGGGTCACCAGGCCCGCGTAGCCGTATACCTGCAGGGAGACCTTGGCCCCCGCCGGCAGATCCACCAGGAAATCGTTGGACAGGCGGCTCAAAGGTGCCGTCTGCGGCATGACGTTGGAGGCTTCGATTTCCGTACCGTCGACCATCAGCCGGGCGCCGAGGGTCAGGGGCGTGACGGAGTTGATATTATAGGAAACCCGATACCGTCCGGCCTCCGCCACGGTGAAGGTGTCGTTTGCCCCGTTGACCGTGATGTCGGGGGACAGGGTCTGGGCGTCGGGCAGAGCCACGTTGGTTCCGGACATGAGGACCGTGAACGCCGCGCCCTTGGTGCTGGCGGCATAGGCGTTGGTGGCGGTGACATTGGGTCCGGTGGGACCGGTTGGGCCGGCAGGGCCGGTTGGGCCGGTGGCGCCCGCAGCTCCAGGGGCTCCGGCGGGGCCTGCGGGGCCGCCTGCGGGGCCGGCAGGGCCCTGGGGTCCGGTGGGGCCGGTGGGGCCGGTGGGACCCCGCATGGGAGAGGCGTCCAGAGCGCCCTGCATCTTCCCTTTCAGGAAGATCTGGTTCTGAACAGCAGTCTCCAGCAGACCGCGAACGCTCTCATTGGCGTTCAGCACGTCTTCCACGGTTGCTGCGGGGCCGCTGAGGCCGGGCAGGGTTCCGAGGATATATTGCATCTTCTCGCCCTCAGCGTTGAGGATATGGCTCAGGCCAAGCTCCTCCATGGCGATGGAGGAAAGAATCTGATTAACCGCATCTTCCCGCTGGATGGGCGGGTCAACGTTGGGGAAACTGGGTAGAGACATAATTGAGAAGCTCCTTTCACACTGTGGGTTGCGCTGCGAAAGCGCATAGGCATGCCGGCGGGAGAGGAAGGCTCTCCAGCGCCGTGCCCGAGATACTCTATGCGCCTGCACGCCGACAGGTTCCGACTGGAACCTAATTGCCGCTTCCGTCATAGGTTGGAACGGCGGCAATCGATATCATGCCGTAACACTCCGGCCCCGGCGGTCGCTTGAACGTGCTGATGAAACCTCCATTGTTTCGCCGAGAAGCAGCGCCAAACGCGGGCGGTAGAGAGGAGAACTGAGCATGGAAATGACCATTGGTACGGATACAGTCGTGATGCTGGCGGAGCTCCTGTCCGCCCTGGGCGTGATAGGCGGCGTGGTCCTTTGGCTCTTCAAGTTTGTTCAGCGGAGCAGAAGACAGGCGGAGGAACTGAAGTCCATCCGCAAGGAGCAGACCCTGATCTGCTACGGGCTGCTGGCCTGTTTGAAGGGCTTAAAGGAGCAGGGCTGCAACGGCCCGGTTACGGAAGCCATGAACCGGATCGAAGAGCATCTCAATCAGGCTGCGCACGACGAAGAGGGCTGAAGGCAAATCCTGTTCACAGGCTTTCCCGCGCCTGCCGGAGAAGCGGAGGCGCTTAAAACATGAGCGAATCTTA
>CAJTVM010000215.1 GCA_910579595.1 uncultured Oscillospiraceae bacterium | reverse complement strand
TGCGAGATGGACATGGACTCCTGCTGGGCCAGAGAACCGGAAACGCTCACCATCAATTCTGTGGTGAGCGTTCCGGTGTCGATATTCTCTTTTTCAAACTGAACGGTCACGCCCAGCCGCATCAGCTCCCGCAGAGCGGCAAGGCAGTCCTTGGTGTTCCGGGAGAAGCGGGAGATGGACTTGACCAGCACCCGGTCGATCTTGCCCTTCCGGCAGTCGGCCAGAAGACGGTTGAAGTCCTCCCGCTTGTCCGTTTTCGTGCCGCTGGCCGCCTCATCGGCGTAAATGTCCACCAGCTCCCAGCCCTCATGCTGGCTGATCAGTTCGGTGTAGCTGCGGATCTGGGAGGCGTAGGACGATGCCTGCTCATCGAGGTCCGTGCTGACACGGCAGTACGCCGCCACCCGAAGAACATCGGGCCTGCCCTCGCTGGGCGGGATGATGGTGATGTTTTTGCTCATCTGGCGCGGCCTCCTTTCCTCTGGGTACCGACAACACTACCACACCTTGGCGGGAATAGCTATCACTATTCCCAAACAGTCTGGGGGCGGTATTTATCCCGCGCCAGCCGTTTGGCGGCGTACAGTTCCTCCAGGGTCAACAGGCCAGCGGAGGCGGCCCTTTCCAGCAAGCGGGTCAGCAAAATATACCGCAGTTCATTTTTTGTGTCGATCATGCGGATGCCTCCCGGAAATAGTCCGGCCCTTTCACCGACTGGATAAATTTCGCCACGTCCTTCAGGCTGCCGGTGACAGGCATTTCCGGCAGAGCGGCCAGCACATCCTTGCTGTAGCGCTTGCCCTTGGCGGCCCGCTCATCCAGGATGGCCACCACGCAGGTATCTGTCTCGGTGCGGATGGCTCTGCCAAAGCCCTGCTTCAGCTTGATCTGCATCTCCGGTACCACCACCGCCCGGATGAACAACCGGAGGGTGGGATGGTTCTCCCGCTCTTTTTCCTTCAAAGCGTCTGGCACGGCAAAGGGCAGGCGGGGGATGATCAGCAGGGACACGCAGTCGCCGGGGAAGTCAAAGCCCTCCCAGGCGGCCCCCGCCGCCAGCAGCACACTGCCTGGGCTGGCCTTGAACTGCTCCGTGGTATGGATTGCGCTGCGGCCCATGGTGAACAGCGGATAGCGCAGACCGTGGCCCGGCAGACGTTCTTTCACCGCCGACATGGCGGCATATGACGTGAACAGCGCCAGGGCGTGGCCCTGGGCCGCGTCCAGCAGGGCGGCGATCTCCTTTGCCAGCTCGTCATAATAGGCTGCGGACTTTTGCCTGGGTGGAACCTGCGGTAAGTACAGCAGACAATTCTGCTGGTAGTCGAAGGGCGAAGGGGCCACGGACTCCGTGACACGGCTGTCGGTCAGCAGGCCCGTTTCTTCTTTGAAGCGCCGGAAGTCCTCGCCTACGGCCAGGGTAGCGGAGGTGAGGATGGCGGGCCGCTCCTGCCGCCAGAGCGTCTGGCGGAGCTGGGCGGTCAGATCGGAAATGGTGGCGCACAGCATGGTGCCGCCGTGGGCGTCATCCTCGGTGTAGAAGACCATATCCGGGTGGCCCTGGTGGAATAGGGACACCGTAGAGGACACGCTGTTCAGCCGCCTGCGGGTGGCAGGCGTGAGCAGGCCGTGGAGCTGCCGGGCGATCACCGTCAGGCTCCGCTCCGGCGCAGCCAGCGATGTTTTGTAATGGGCGAACGGCCTGTCCGCCGGCGGGCGGTCCAGCTTCCGCAGCAGGGCCTTGGCGCTGTCGTTCAGGACTTCCGCTGCCAGCAGGAAGCGTTCCCCTCGCAGACTGTGGGTGAGCGCACGGATGTCCTCCGCAGCCAGGGTCACCCCGAACATCTGGCGGGCTGTCTCCGGCAGCTTGTGGGCCTCGTCCACGATGAGGGCGCAGGCGTCCGGCAGGATGGGCTTTCGCCCGCTGCCCCGGTGGATGGCGTCCGCCAGCAGCAGGTTGTGGTTGCAGATCTGGAAGAGATAGCGCCCGGAGTCACAGTCCTCCAAAAAGGCGCGATACCGGCAGCCCTCCCGTCCGCAGTCGCAGATCCGGGGGACGCAGACGCGCTCCCGGTCATAGCCGCTGAGATGGGCCGCCTCGTCCATGTCAAGCTGCCCCCGCAGGGAGAGCAGGGCCGCTCCGGCTTTCCAGTTCTTCTTTTGAAGATCCAGTTGGCCCAGCCGCTGCTCCAGCCGCATATCGCAGACGTAGTGGGACTTCCCTTTGCGGATCACAGCCTGGAGGGGCTGTGTAATCATGCCGTCCTCCGCCAGCAGACTGGACAGCAGGGGGTGTCAGCGCCGATGATAAAATGAAAGAAAACGCCGAGGAAAAAATGTAATT
>CAJTVM010000214.1 GCA_910579595.1 uncultured Oscillospiraceae bacterium | reverse complement strand
ACCAGCGCGGAGGACATCATCCAGACCGGGGCCGAACCCGCCAACAAGGACAGGAGCAAGAGCAGCGCCCTCATTCCTCCCGGTTTTGGGACGCCCACCAGCTACCTGCCGGGGAGCGGCGAGTACCTGACCCCGAACCTCGCGGCGGACGGCCCCCTGAGCGGAAACTACACCCTCACAGTGACGGGCGGCACGGGCGGCGGCGCACCGGCCCTCCCCGGCGTGGTTGACACCTCCGCGCCCACCAGTCCGGCCTATCCCACCACCAGCGGCCCCGTCACCGCCTTTACCGATGTGACCGCCGACCTCTATTACAGCAACGGCAGTTTGGGCACACTGGAAATCCCGTCCATCGGCCTGAGTGTCAATATCTATCAGGGGACGGACAGCGCCGCTCTGAAAAAGGGGGCGGGCCACTTCACCAACACCAGCATCTGGAATGGAAATGTTGCGTTGGCTGGGCACAACCGGGGGGTAAATAATCATTTTGGCAAAATCCATACACTTGACACGGGCAACACCATCACCCTCACCACGGCCCTGGGGACCCGCACCTATACCGTTACCAGTGTGGCAAAGGTTGACGTGATGGACAACACCATGCTGGAGGCCACCAGCGACAACTGCATCACCCTTTTTACCTGCGTGATGAACCAGCCCAGCTACCGCTGGTGCGTCCGGGCAGTCGAGGCTTGACACGCCATTTTTGGACAATTTCCCCCAAATGTAGTATAATAATGATAGAGAAACCCAACTAAAACTACATTACAGGAGGAAAACGACCATGAAAAAAGCAAGATTGACCGTCCGGCTCACCGCCGCCATGCTGACACTCTCCCTGCTCACTATTCCGGCCATAGCCGCAGATCCCCCGGCAAGTGCTGTCCGGGTAAACAGCTACAAGGGCAATACCCTGGCAGTCGGAGAACGGAGCGGCCTCATGATCGGCCCCAGCGGGACGGAGTACACCGTTACCTCCAGCGACCCGGACACAGTAGCGGTGGAGCAGATCACAGGCTTTTGGGTAGCTGTCGCCAAATCGGAGGGAACCGCAAACATCACCGCCGCCAACCGTGCCGGAGAGAGCGGAACCCTGACGCTCACCGTTGGCTCCGGCGCTCCAGCGGCCCCCGCCGTCGTGGACGGCCCCAGCCCCACGGAGGAACCGGATGTACGGCAGGAGCTGGTACGGCTTATCAATCAGACCCGCAAGGCCAACGGCGTGGCGGAGCTTCCGGTCAGCGAGGCCCTGATGACCGCCGCCCAAACCCTCTCGGATCAGCGGTACACCTGGCATCACACAAAAGAGGAATGTGAGGCCGTGATCGCCAGCGGCTACCCCTACGGTTTCGGCATAAACCTTACGGTATTCACCGGCGTCGCCACGGAGGACGCCGCCCAGCACGCCCACGACAACTGGCTTAATTCTCCCGGCCACTTTGAGACGATGATAAAGCCGGACTGTGACAGTATCGGCGTGGGCGTGACCGAGAGCGGCGGCGTGACCTACTGCTTTATGATTGTCGGCAGGCCGAACACCCACAATCCCTACGAACCCTAAAAGTACAGACGGAAAAGGCCCCCCGGCTGGAGGGCCTTTTTCTGTGCCCGGAAATGCGTCTCACCGTGAGACGCATTTCTCCGCAGCCGCCTTGTTCCGCAGGGCGGTTATTTTATTCCCCTAAAAATAGAGATCGGGAACACCCAAACACACGCATGAAAGGAGGACGGTATTTCCCGATATTTTAGGGGGGTATAGCCTCTTTTCATGCCAACACATGATGAGGAGGCTATATGAAAAAACGAATTACCGCATTGCTTCTGGCAGTCGTCTCCATTCTCAGTATGCTGACGGCTCCCGCCAGCGCCGCCGCGCCGGATACCATCAAAATGGATGACTGCGCTTACAGCGGAACCAAGTACGATTCCCCGGCCCTGGGTGAGTGCTATATGCACCAGATGCACTTTGCCCTCAACGGAAAAAGTACCATGGGCTTCTGTGCCGAGAAGGGCAAGGGCATGGGCTGGTCACTGAAAGGCCACACCTGGGGAAATCCCAAGCCCATCTCCGATCCCACAGTCAAAACGATGATGGCCTACTTCTACGCACATTCTACCGGCGTCTTTACCGATCAGGCCAAAGCCCTCGGCGTGGACGACGTGTGGGACAGCAACTACACCTGGACCATGAACTCCTGGACCCAGGCTGTCGTCTGGCGCTACAAGGCCGGTCTGCTGTCTGACCCCGTGGTGGCCTGCGCCGAGGAACTGCTGTGCGTTTACAACAATCTGGAGCATACCAGCTATACCAGCATTGACGATACCATGGACGGCAGATCGTTCCGCGACCGCGCCCA
>CAJTVM010000213.1 GCA_910579595.1 uncultured Oscillospiraceae bacterium | reverse complement strand
TCTCCGTGTGCATGGGGAGGATCCACTTGGGGTCCACGGTCTTGATGAGATTGGCGATGGTCTCCACATAGGCGTGGCCGCTGGTGTGCAGGGTTTCGTAAGGATGACCGCCGATGAAGCGCAGCAGGTCTTTGTCGGCGTGTTCCTCCTCCAGATACCCCTTCCACATGGAATAGATGATCTGCCCCTGGCCGTCTTTGTCCAGGAATTTCTCCCGCAGCTTGTCGAAGGGGCTGGTATAGGTGTCCGGATGGGTGTTTTTCCGCGCCAGCACCACAAAGCCGTCCCGCTCCAGTTCTTCCTTTGTAATGGCTTTGCAGTACACAGGGTATTTCATGGACTCCCTGATCTCCCGCAGCTCCGCCCACCGGCCGTCCCCTTTGCCCAGCACCCGTATCGTGGGGTGCGTTTTCGAGGCCCGGTATTCCTTGAACCCCCGCTTCTCCTGCATATCCCGCATGGCGGTGAGGAGGATGCGGGCCTGGTACAGGTCGCAGACGAAGTGCATCCCCTTGGGGGTGTTGTGGTAAAATTCCATGATGCTGTCCAGGTTGGTGGAGGACACCAGCACAAAGTTATACTTGTGTGTCTGGAACAGCATTTCCGCCCTTTGGCCCAGATCCTCCTCCGATTTGACCAGGGTGTCCCCGACCTCGCCGGTGCGGTTGAGCATGGTGCCCTCGGTGACCAGAAGGTCCACCGGCTTAGGCACGTACTTCTGCACCATCCGTTCCATGCGCTCCACCTGCCCCGCGATGCCGTGGTCCCGGAAGTCCCCGGTGAACAGGATGGTCTTGCCTGCCGCCTGGATGCAGAACATATAGGCGTCCAGGGCGGAGTGGTCCACGTAGAGGGGCAGGACCCTGATGCCGGGAACGGGTGTCATCCAATTCCCCCCCGGCTCGTAGGTCCTCATCTGTTCCACGATGGCACTGCCCTTTTCCGGCGCGTCCCGGTCGATGTAGGGGACCAGGATGCGCAGGATGTTCTTGGCCAGGGGGCCGATGTACATGGGAACACCCGGCGGAACTTTTTTGAACAGGCCGTAGTGGTCGCCGTGGTAGTGGGTGAACAGAACCGCGCCGTCCTGGCGGGAGCCGAACACCTTTTGGACCATCTCATGGTCCTTCGTTTGGGCATCTCCGTCCGTCCCTGGCAGATTGGCCCCAAAGTCGATGAGGATGCGGTGTCCTCCGGCGCTGATCTCGGTGCAGCAGCCGCCGATCTGGTGGGTGCCGCGATGGATGGTCAGGCCCGCCATATCATTTCCCTGCCTTTTCCGGTAAATAGATGGCGGCAATGATGTCCGCCAGCAGCTGGGCAAGCTCGTCATTCGGATGCCGGTTCGGCAAATCCGCAACGAATTTTTTCAGGCTTCGGGGCTCTATTCCCTCATGGGTGCGTCGTCCATCCGGTGTCAGATAGATGACCTCCATTTGTTTATCCCAGAGTTTCTCCGGATAATCCACCAGCTTGCCCAGGGTATAGAGGTATTTCCGGGAACGGTATTTTTTTGATTGTGTCCATCTTTTTTCTCGAATCAGTGCCATAGCCTGTTCAGCGCAGTGGCCGTCTTGGGACTTAACTCCGTATTTTTGCAGAATCAAGTCAAAGGCAGTGCGCAGAGTTTCATTGGTCCAATGCTCATGCCCTCCCAGTTTCAGGTTAAAAACAGCCTTTTTATTCAGGATAGACAGCAACTGCCGGCCAATCTTATCGCCAAAGGATTTTTCCTGACTCTGACATTCTTCAAGATACTTCCCCGCCTGCTCGTCATTGTCGCTGCTGTCCGTAGTTTTTAGCTCAATGAGGTAAACCTTGTCGCCCGCAAGCACGTAGTCGATTTTTGTACCGATGCTCCCAAAGAGGTCCCCCCGTGGGATCGACATCTCCTTAGCCACAAGGGTTGTCCCCTCCACAAGCTCATGGATATATTTGGACAGCAGTGTGTCCAGAATGACCTCCGCCTTGATGTTTGGAGTGAAGTAGTCTTTGACCACCCATTCGCGGATGACACTTTCCAATGTTTCAGACATATGACAACCGTCCCTTCATAATTTATGGTTTCAACCAGGCGTATTGTCGGGTGCGCAAATCGGAAAGGCAGATCTTTTGCGATGTGGGGAAAACGGAGTGGACAAGCCCCTATTTCTGGTTGTTCTGCTCGCACCACGCCGCAATCTCCCTAATCAATTCCAGCGGTAACGGCTTGCAGTAGGGGATCTGAATGGTTCCTTTGCTGGTCTTGTAGTCCGTCAATCTGTCGGCAAACGCTTCCACGGCCTCCGGGCCGGGGTACAGGCCGATGTGCTTCTTGAACGCCGCGAACTGAATCAGGTTGCGGCCCTTCCAGTAGGTGGGCATACTCCAGGAGATTTTCTCC
>CAJTVM010000212.1 GCA_910579595.1 uncultured Oscillospiraceae bacterium | reverse complement strand
GCCGGGAAAATTCTCTTGGACGGGGTGAGCGTGGCCGACTTGTCGGAACATGAACTGGCCAGGTTCCGCCGGGAGCGGCTGGGCTTTGTGTTTCAGGACTTTAATCTGCTGGATACCCTGACCATCGAGGAAAACATCGGTCTAGCCCTCTCCCTGAATCACCAGGACCCCGGAACGGTACAAAACCGGGTGCGGGAGGTGGCTGGAAAACTGGGCATCACCGACGTCCTGACGAAATTTCCCTATCAGGTTTCCGGGGGCCAGAAGCAGCGGGCCGCCTGCGCCCGGGCAATGGTTGCGGGACAATCCCTGCTCCTGGCTGACGAGCCCACCGGGGCGCTGGACTCCAAGGCATCTAAGAATCTGCTGGAAATCATGACCACCATGAACCAGGACATGGGCGCTACCATTCTCATGGTTACTCACGACGCCTACAGCGCCAGCTATGCCAAACGGGTGCTGTTCCTGAAGGACGGACGGGTGTTCAATGAGCTGCTCCGGGGAGAACGGGGACGGCCCGTATTCTACCATGAAATTCTGGATGTTCTTGCCGCGCTGGGGGGTGATGTCAGTGACGTTATCTGAGCTCTCCCTGCGCAACGCCAAGCGGCAGGCCCGGGACTATCTGGTCTATTTTGTCACAGTGGTCATGGCCGCGGCCCTGCTGTATTCGTTTAACGGGCTGGTATTCTCTCAGGAGATCATCACCTTGTCCAAGGGTATCTCCGTACTTCCCCTGATGATCGTGCTGGCCAGTGTGGTGGTGGTGTGCGTCTTTGGCTGGCTGGTGGCCTACGCCACAAAGTTCATGCTCCTGCGCCGGGGCAGGGAGCTGGGGCTCTATCTGCTCATCGGCATGGAGAACCGGCAGGTAGCCCGGCTGTTCTTTCTGGAAAATCTGGCCGTGGGCGGCTGCGCCCTGGTGCTGGGGACCGCCCTGGGCGGGCTGTTCTATCAGGCGTTCCGTGCCATTGTACTGGCGCTGTTCGGCCTGCCCTACGCCTTTTCATTCGGCTTTTCCCTCCCCGCCTTGGGACTGACGGTCTTCTATTTTCTCTTGATCTATCTCTTTGCCCTTCGCCGCAGCCGCAAATATATCCGCATGGCGAATATTCACGACCTGATCTATGTTGACCAAGCTAACGAGGGCATGGTCATTCATACGGGAAAAATGCGCCGTTGGATTTTCTCTGTTTCCATTGTGCTGGGTATAATCGGAACCTGCCTATTGATGGCGGGGGGCGCCATCTTTGGTACCATCGGGGCGGGATGCGTCATTGCGTTCCTGTTCGGATTTTTCCTCAGCTTCGCCTCCGGTGTACCCGCCTTCTTCGACCGGCGGCCCGCCCGGAAGTACCGGGGACAAAGCCTGCTGGTGTTTCGTACCCTGACAGCCAAGCTGGCCACCATGGGTGTGCTGATGGCCACCATCTCCATGATTTTTACGGCCACCCTGATCTCCGAGGGGGCCGGGTTGGTTTTCCGGGGGCTTTTCGCGGGCCGTGCGGCGGAAAACGCCTGCTTCGACCTGTATATCGGCGCTGCCGGCGACGGACCGGTCAGCCAGGATTATTTCGATTACATCCAGGACAATATTTCCGTAGAACGGGAGCTGCACTACTGCGTCTACCAAGCGGAGGACAGCCGGGTCATGGACTATGTGGAGCGCATGGGAGAGGACTATCACCGCTACTTTGACCGGGACCCGGTGCTGCGGTACAGCGACTACGCCGCGCTCCGCGCCATTGCCGGATACCCGCCGGTGGAATTGAAGCCGGGGGAGTATCTCATCCACTGCAGGGCCTACCTGGAAAAGCACTTGACCGGCTACACCCAGCCCATCTCCCTGGGAGGCGCCAGCCTGATTCCCGGCGGGGTTCATACGGAACACCTGCTGCAAAATTACGACACGGGCAACGGGGCGCGGTATATCCTAGTGGTGCCGGACGAAGTGGCGGAGGACCTTCCGGTGTTTCACCACGCCTATGCGGCCAAGACTGCCCAGCCAGTGACGGAGGCCCAATTTGACGTCCTGTGTGACATCAATTACAGACTGGGAGAACAGAATCTTCTGGAGCCAAGCTATGATGAGATTCACACCAAAGCATCGGAAAACGCGGAAGAGGCGGCCCAGACGGTCCTTGTCGTCTTTCCCCTCTTCTATCTGGCTCTGGCCTTGACCATGACCGCCGCCACTATCCTTACAATCCAACAGCTCAGCGAGACAGAACGGTACAGGCGGCAGTTTCAGCTCCTGCAAAAGCTGGGAATGGACCGGCGAGAGATGGCAAAGGCTCTGGGGCACCAGTTCACTATCTACTATGCTTTGCCCTCCGTTCCCCCTATACTGATTGGCGTACCCTTTATCCTCCATCTTGCTGGTCTCCC
>CAJTVM010000211.1 GCA_910579595.1 uncultured Oscillospiraceae bacterium | reverse complement strand
CATGGTGCCGGAGGAATCGGTGTAGATGTCCCGCGCCGCGCTGAACAGGGTGAAGTCATGGGGCGGGATGCCCCGCAGGTCGGCGCAGCCGAACTCAATGCCGTGTTTGCAGAAGCAATTCCCCGCGCGACGGCAAAGATCCTCGCTGGCGGTGAGCAGGTACATGGCGGCGTAGTAGGCCGGGGTGTTCCGTTTACGGCGGTATCCCTGCTCGATCTTGATGCGCTCCATGCGCTGTTCATGGGCGGGGGTGAGAAACAGAGAGCCGGTGAACCGGCGGACCACGGAGCGCAGGCGGGCGTCCAGGTGTGCGCTGCGGGGGAAGGTGTCCCGGACGGCTTCCTCGTAGCCCACCACACCGGCCTCAATGCGCTCCGCCAGCCAGGGGCAGGCAGAAACCTTACAGCCCCGTTTTTTGCCGCCGTACTTGGTACAGCGGGTGCAGTCCACATCCTCCGGCCCATAATGGAATGTATTGATTTGAAGCAATGGGTCTCCTTTCCCGGACAAAGAAAAAAGCCAGACAGAAAAACAGTCTGGCACCTTCGTCATCCGATATTTAGTTACCGCTCCTGTTGGCGCTGGCGTTTTTTTAGCCACCCCTCCAGCAGTTTGATGATGGTGTCCTGCATCTGCTTGGGCGTATAGGAGCGGGGGAAGTATTTGCGGAGGGTGTCTGATGTGAACACGATCTTGTCCACCTCCGGCTTCTTTTCCTCCGTCATGATGTCCAGCATGGTATCCTCGTTCAGCTTCCCCGACTGACTGAGCTGTTTCATCCGCTGGGCCTGGGACACCGAGGGCGTGGCCTGTTCACTCGCAATGGTTTCCACCAACAGGGCCTGTTCCTCCGGCTTGAGGGCGGCAATTTGATAGGCGGGGGTCACGGCGATCTTCTTATCGTCCACCATCTGCTGAAGCTCCGGGACCAACTGTGTCAGGGAGATGATGTTGCGGACCGTATCGCCGCTCATCCCCATCTCCGCGCCGACTTCATCATCGCTTCGGAACTTCGCCGAATTATTCGGCGAAGTCAGATCCGTTCGCATACCCTGCCGCCTGATAGCCTCCATCTTCATTTTGAGCGCCTTGGCCTTCTCCATGGGAGAGATGTTTTCCCGCTGGATATTGCTGTCCACCATGAAAATAATGGCCGTGTCCCGGTCTAAATCCCGGACGATCACCGGCATGGTGTCCAGCCCAGCCAGCTCACAGGCACGTTTGCGGCGGTGCCCTGATACCAGTTCATATCCGCCCCCCTCTCGGGGGCGGGCAATGGCGGGTTGAAGGACGCCGCTATCTTTGATGCTCTCAACGGTTTCTTTCATGGAATCATCATCCCGCACAGAAAAGGGATGATCCGGGAAGGGGTACAGCTCGGTCAATGGGATCTGCTGCACCCGCTCCAGTTTGGCGTCCTGACGCTCCTGCTCGGTGGAGAACAGGTCAGAGGCTGAAGCCAGCTCGACTTTTCGTGCGCTGCTTTTCAAGCTGTAGCACCTCCCGCGTCAGATTTCCATAGGCTTCCGCCACCTTCCCGCCGGGGTCGTAGGCAAAGATGCTTTTGCCCTCGGCGCTGGTTTCCTTGGCGCGGACAGAATGGGGTATCTCCGATTGGAATACCTTGATGTCGCTGCCGTAGGTGTCCCGGAGCAGGGCGCTGATCTCCCTGGCAAAGTTGGTTCGGCTATCCACCATGGTCAACAGGATGCCGTCGATCAGGAGCTTGGGGTTGAGCTGCCGCCGCACCTTTGCAACGGTCTGTAAAAGCTGTTCTAACCCTTTCGCCGGAAGGTACTCCGCCTGGACGGGGACGATCAGACGATTGGCGGCGGCCAGGGCATTGACGGTGAGCATACCCAGGGACGGTTGACAGTCCAGCAGGATGTGGGTGTACTGTTTCCGAACCGTGTCCAGGTATTGCCGCAGGACGGTCTCACGGCTCATGGCGTTCACCAGCGATACCTCCATGCCGGAGAGCTGGATGTTCGAGGGCATAAGATCCACCCCCTCCGGGTGGTGAAGGATGCCCTCGCCGGGGATGATGGGCTGATCGTTCAGCACTTTGCCCATCATGTCCGAAAGGGTGATGGGCAGGTTGTCCGGCTGGGGATGGCCCAGGCTGATGGAAAGGCTGCTTTGAGGATCGCAGTCCACCAGCAGAACCTTTTTCCCGGCCTGGGCCAGTCCCACGCCGAGATTCACACAACTCGTCGATTTCCCTACACCGCCCTTTTGATTGACCAGGGCAATGACTTGGGCGTTCATAGGTATCAACTCCCAGCAAAAAAATTGTTGTATAAGGGGATTTCAATGGGGGCTTCCTTGTCCTGTTTTGGGCGAGAAAAAAAGACGCTCCATTATTGGAACGCCCTCTAAATTCACAAGTGCTATTCTGTTTTTGGTGTAAAT
>CAJTVM010000210.1 GCA_910579595.1 uncultured Oscillospiraceae bacterium | reverse complement strand
AGCAATACCGGCAAACGCACCCGGAGCAGACGCAAACGGCATCAGCCCCGGAAATGGAACGTCCCACTCATGTACCGGGGGCCACACCGCCTATTCCTGCCACAATACCACCGAGAGAAATCACCCAGGCCGACATAGACGCCGCTCTCCAGGAGTGGAACGGTGATATTGCCAGCAAGCGTCGGGTCCAGCAGTACATGACCGGCCATGCCCGTGACCGGGACACGGCGGAGTGGCTGAAAAATGAGTACGGCGATAGTCTCCCTGCGTTTCCTGTTACGGTAGAGGGTGCGGCCACCGATCTGCCCTGGACAAAAGTACAGCGCTGCCTTGCCCGTCTGGTAAAGGAGGACAGATTTTTCACCGAGAAGGAACTGGACAATTTTGAGGACATAGACGCCGCCGCCATCCGGGAGCATCTGGAACAGGACAGCCCCTCCGAGTTTGTGGAACAGGTCATGGCCGATGTGGAACGGCTGGCGGGGCAGGATTCCAGCACCGCGCCTACCATCCGGGAGACCTATAACCGCTATAAACCTATCATCCGGGATTTGGTGCTGGCAGATGTGGCCTATCAAAACGCCTGCAAAAATTCGGACCGGGAAAACGCGATTATTGAGGGCGATGCGGCAGTCAAACGGACGGCACTCACCATTACAGAGCCGGAGTTTATGCGTCTGTATCACGATATGCCCGACTTCCGCTACCGGCTGCATCGGGAAATCGTGGACGAAACCTATGCCGCCCTCACCCAGCCCCAGCAGGAGCAGCAAACCGCCCCGCCCCATGCGATGCCCGATACAACAGGGTATGAGGAAGAAACGCCGCCCTGGGGGACAGAGATAGGCGATCATTCTCCCTGGGGCAAAGTGCAGATGAGCGATCAGTTTGCAGACGGTGTGTATGAAGTCAGCACCGCCCGTCATGGCGGAATTATGATACGGGAAACGGATGCAAAAAAACTGCTTTCGCCCGAAACCTTAGCCGCTGGCGGAACTGAATATGGATGGTGCTACTATGAGGAAGATGAGGCCGCGTCCGTTGTTATCCGTGAATTGCTGGACAGGGGCATCCCCGCAGCACCGCCGTATGTTTGCTGTGAGTTCAGCGAAACGGGCGTTTTTAAGGCCGACAAAATCTATTCTGTCCACGAATTTGACCGTCTGATGAAGCAGGCGGATGATAAGCGTGTAGCAGGCAAAAAAGCTGCCATTAAAAAATATGGGACAGAACAAAGATGGATTGAATCCAAAGACCCGGAGTTTGATGAATTTTTCGGCTATGACAAGGTTTCGTTCGTCATTGTTTTGCCGGATGGCGTAAGGATTTGGGGCCGTCAGGATGTAGGCGATGGCTACGGCGGACTGCTGGACTACCTCCGTCAAAATGAAAAATATCGTGATATTGTTCCCATTTTGCAGCAGGCCGCAGAGCGGGAACAGGCGGCGGCGCTGCCCCCGGACCTCTCTGACCGGCCCGTTACCCGCGAGGGGAACACCATCACCATTGGGAGCGGGGATGCCTCCCATGAGGTTGACATCACCGTTTCTGACGAGGACTGGCAGAATATCCAGGAAGTCATAGGCGCGGCGGACCAGCCGCCCCACGACCCCTTTGCCCCACCCTACCGTCCGGGCGATATGGTCTATCTGAACAATACCGCTTTTGAGATCACGGGCATCGGCCTGCTGGATGTGGAACTGCGGGACCCTGCGCTGCCTATCCCCCTTTTCCGCACCGAGAGTAAAGAAAACTTTGAGCGGCTGCTGCACCAGGATACGCGGAATGGCCGGATCACCAGCTATCTGCCCGCCGACATGAGCCGCGTCAATGATGATTTTCGGGAAGTGCTGACCTCCCATCTGATGACGGACCGGGACAAGGGCTACATTTCCGGCTGGCTGCGCTCTGGTGAGAACAACCGTGGAATTGCCCAGCGGCTGTCCCTTGCTTTCGCCAGCCGCGCCGAGACGGTAACGCTGGAGACCGGGGACATAGCGGACTATTTTACCTCTACCGTCAGTATGGCGGTGGAAATCCAGGACAAATTCGGCACAAAGCTGTCCCTGTCCTGGGAGGCTGTCGCGCCTATCCTCCGCGCCCTCTGGCTGCAAGAGCTGGACGGCTTTTCCCATGAGCCGGTCCAGCGGGAGAGTGTGGAGCTGACAGGCCAGCTCCACTATCAGGTGGGTGACAAGGTGGCCTTTGCCTACGGCGATCACGATGTCAGCGGAACCATTGAGGGTATCGGCGATTTGGATGTTATCATTCATACCGGCCCTTATGCCTGGAGCCATCAGACTGTTACCAAAGACTTTTTCGAGGACGCAGTTCGCCATGACGAGCGCAACGCCGCCCTGTTTACCCCGGAGGTTCCGGCCCAGCCAGCGCCGCCCCAGGAGGAACAGCCGGAGGCCCCGCCCCCGGCTG
>CAJTVM010000209.1 GCA_910579595.1 uncultured Oscillospiraceae bacterium | reverse complement strand
CAGAATGAAATTCTGCGAAAAGGGGTTTGGGGGCGGTGCCACCAACAAGCAAAAACAGCTTTCCGGCGTGACCGCCGGAAAGCTGTTTTGAGTCTTTGTGGGAACAAAGACACTGCTTGCGAAGTAGCGTATCACCAATCAAGATGTCAATTTGAACATTTTTCACAGTTTGAAAAATGTTCAAAATAATCGCATTGTATCCCAATATCAATGGTGCTATAATATCAGCAATCGACCACAGGAGGAACTTACCATGACGCTGTACGAGAAATATAAGAAACTGGACATTGACTTTTCCCAGCTTAGTTTGGAACCGGGGGACACCAGCGGTGGCTACTTCTGCACCCCGAAAGGGGCGGAGGTCATCGGCTGGGCGGGGGTGGACGGCATCCACTGTTGCTTTGTAAAGGGCTTTGGGGAGATGGTGTTCGCTGTCAATCCCTCCAACCTGCCGGGGGATCATGTCCACCCGCTGGCCCGGAGCTTTGAGGACTTTGTACGGCTGATTCTGGCCTGCGGATTCGATGCGGCAGAACAGGCGTGGATGTGGAACCGGGGGGAATTCGACGCTTACCTGGAGACCTACCCGCCCACGCCGGAGCAGCGCGCCGCCCTGGACGGCCTGCGGGACGGCCTGGGGCTGACGCCCATGGAGGATCCCTACGGCTACATCAGAGAAGTGCAGGCCGGCTTCGACTGCGGGAAGATCCCCTTCTCCAAGGAATACTACGACCTGATGCCCGATGAGCCGGAGGCAGAGGGGCCGCCTGAACGCCCGGAGTGGAAGGTGTACTTTGGTGACGGCTTCGGCGGCCGCCACTGCGGCCACGACAAGCCGGGGAAGGAAATTCCAATCGGTAAAACCTTCGCCTGGGCTGGGAGGATGTGGCACATCCCGGCGGTGTATTCCTGCGGGAAAGGGCTGGTGATGGATGTCTGCGTGGAGATCGAGCCGGATGCCCTGCGGGCCTTCCTGGAAAAGTGGTGGCCCAACGGGCAGGAGGGCCGGGAATGGACCGCGGAAGAGCTGGAGCAGCAGGACGCGGAAAACCCCATGACCATAAGCTACCAGCCCACCCTGACGGTGAACGGGAAACCCCAGCGCCGCCGGAGCGGGAGCGGCTTCGGCTGGGTGCCGGACGCCTGTCGCCCGGTGGAGGAGCGGGGGCAGAGGAACCAGCAGGACTGGGAGGCCGCCTGGCTCATGGAGCACTACGGCTTGAACCAGGAAAAAGGCTGGACCTTCTTCCGGGAATCCTTCCCCTGGATCACCAAGACCCGGCTCGCACTGAAAAGTCTTTCCCTCTCCCTGGAGCAGAGCCCAGTGTCCGTCCCCGGCCCCCGGTTCACCGTGTCCGAAGCGGGGGACAGTATACCCTTCACCAACCCTGTCACTGGGGAGGCCCATACTCTGACGGTGGTAGAGTATGAGGCACAACAAATGGATGCTGCTCATTTTCAAGACAAAGATCAATGGGAATACCCCACCCATTATACCGCTATGTCCTTTGTAGTGGAACCGGAACTGCCCCAACAATCACTAACGGTGCGGGACTGCGGGCAGGGAGATCGCCCCCGGCCTAAACAGTCCAATTTGGCTGGGCCAACAGTGGCAAGTTCTGTGGGCGTCATACTGGCCACCAACAAGAGTGGTCAGCCAAGAGCAGCCTGTTCTTCCCTGTATTTTGACCCGCCTGAACGAATTGAATGGCGGATGGTGTTCTACCAAAAAACAGCAGAGGACGTAGAGATTGATTTGCCCCTATCACAAAACTGACAGCAGGTGTTGCGGCCTTACTTAGTCCCGCAGTATGTAATGTGTCAGATGCCAAAGGGAGGCTTGCCAGCATAGCAAGCCTCCCTTTGATGTTCATGTTTTTGCGCCAGCGCATTTGTCGGGGTTTTGAAACTGTTAAGCGTTGATTATCTCGCTCTTGATGATTTCCTCGGTGCGGCTCACGATGCTGTTCATAGCTTTGATCCACTCCCACTGAGACCGCCGCTTCAAGTCCTCGGTCACGCCCTCGGCAGCGGCCATCTGCTTGATGATAAGCCAACAACGATTCTGCGCCTGCTTATTGAGGTCGGCAAGGTAGGAATGCAGTTTGCCTGTCAAAATCAGGTGGTTGAGCAGAAGCGGATTTGTTTCTTCCAGGTAAGCTCGGTGCATCCGCCCCCACTTCCCGATGGGACGGTCATCGTCCTCCGGCAGTTCTATAGCCGGGATGTAGTAATCCCCGGCAAGGATATAATCAAGGCCATTTGCCTCGTCATGGATTCTCGGTTCCAATTCGTTCATTGTGTTACCCTCCGTCATTTTTGGTAGCCGCTACCGTTAATACAGGTTCGGCATAAAGTGGTTTCTGCCCGCAGTACAAATCAGCTTTGTCGGAGGTAACAGGGATGCTATGTCCTGCGTGTAGTGTCATTCTTTATGA
>CAJTVM010000208.1 GCA_910579595.1 uncultured Oscillospiraceae bacterium | reverse complement strand
TCTGCGGGCGGCTATGCCGCCCTGCGCTCGCCCTCGCTCCGGTCCAAGCTCCCTCACTGCCCGCTTCTCCGCGCTTCTTACTTGTCACGCTGCGAAGCGGCCAGGACGTTCGGTCGCTTTCCCGGCCACTCGGGCTGGTCTGCGGGCGGCTATGCCGCCCTGCGCTCGCCCTCGCTCCGGTCCAAGCTCCCTCGCTGCCCGCTTCTCCGCGCTTTTTATTTGTCGTCGTCCATCACTTCGAAGTCGGCGTCCACCACGTTGTCCGGGCCGCCCTGAGCCTGACCGCCGCCGAAGCCCGCGCCGCCCATGTCGGGGCCGGGACCGGCCTGACCGCCCGCCTGGCCGTACAGCTTCTCGCTGGCGGCATAGAAGGCCTTCTTCAGCTCCTCGGTAGCGTTCTTGATGGCCTGGGTATCGGTGCCCTTCAGGGCGTCCTTCACCTTGTCCACCTGGCTCTGGATGTTGGACTTGTCGCCCGCGTCCAGCTTGTCGCCCATCTCCTCCAGGATCTTTTCGGTCTGGTACACCATCTGGTCGGCCTCGTTGCGGGTGTCCACCTCCTCCTTGCGCTTGGCGTCCTCGGCGGCAAACTGCTCTGCATCGCGGACGGCCTTGTCTACGTCCTCCTTGGACATATTGGTGGAGGAGGTAATAGTGATGTGCTGCTCGGTGCCGGTGCCCAGATCCTTGGCGGACACGTTGACGATGCCATTGGCGTCGATGTCAAAGGTGACTTCAATCTGGGGCACGCCGCGGCGGGCCGGGGCGATGCCGTCCAGGTGGAACTTGCCCAGGGTCTTGTTGTACTGGGCCATCTCCCGCTCACCCTGGAGGACGTGGACCTCCACACTGGTCTGGTTGTCAGCGGCGGTGGTGAAGGTCTGGGACTTCTTTGCGGGGATAGTGGTGTTGCGGTCGATGAGGCGGGTCATGACGCCGCCCATGGTCTCAATGCCCAAAGACAGGGGTGTGACGTCCAGCAGCAGCAGGCCCTTGGTGTCGCCGGTGAACACGCCGCCCTGGAGCGCCGCGCCCATGGCCACGCACTCGTCCGGGTTAATGCCCTTGAAGCCCTCCTTGCCGGTGAGCCGCTTGACCATATCCTGCACGGCGGGGATACGGCTGGATCCGCCCACCATCAACACCTTCTGGATGTCATTGCCGCTGAGGCCCGCGTCGCTCATGGCCTGGCGCACGGGGCCTGCGGTGGCCTCCACCAGGTGGTTGGTGAGCTGGTCGAACTTGGCGCGGGACAGGGTCAGGTCCAGGTGCTTGGGGCCGGAGGCGTCGGCGGTGATATAGGGCAGGTTGATGGACGTGGTGGTAACGCCGGACAGCTCGATCTTGGCCTTCTCAGCGGCCTCCTTCAGCCGCTGCATAGCCACCTTGTCTCCGGTGAGGTCGATGCCCTCCGCCTTCTTGAACTCAGCGGCCATCCAGTCCATGACGCACTTGTCGAAGTCGTCGCCGCCCAGGCGGTTGTTGCCTGCGGTGGCCAGCACCTCGATGACGCCGTCGCCCACCTCGAGGACGGACACGTCGAAGGTGCCGCCGCCCAGATCGTACACCATAACCTTCTGGTCGGACTCCTTGTCCACACCGTAGGACAACGCCGCGGCGGTGGGCTCGTTGATGATGCGCTTCACGTCCAGGCCGGCAATCTTGCCCGCGTCCTTGGTGGCCTGCCGCTGGGCGTCGGTGAAGTAGGCGGGGACGGTGATGACCGCCTCGGTGATGGTCTGGCCCAGGTAGCTCTCGGCGTCGGCCTTCAGCTTTTGCAGGATCATGGCGCTGATCTCCTGGGGGGTGTAGTTCTTGCCGTCAATGGGCACCCGGTAGTCGCTGCCCATCTCCCGCTTGATGGAGGCGATGGTGCGGTCGGGGTTGGTGATGGCCTGGCGCTTGGCCACCTGGCCCACCATGCGCTCGCCGTCCTTGGAGAAGGCTACCACGGACGGGGTGGTGCGGTTGCCCTCGGCGTTGGGGATGACGACGGCCTCGCCGCCCTCCATGACGGAGACGCAGCTGTTGGTGGTGCCAAGGTCGATACCAATAATTTTAGACATAATGTTGTCCTCCTATCTGTTTTGAAAAATATTTATAAACAAATCAGCAGAGCCGCTCTGCCGCTACGAGCTTCTCTTTTTGCCCTCCGTGTATCCCTCCTGATATGCTTCATACGCGTCCTTATGGCGGACGGTTCCCGCCTGACTGTACGGCAAGTCCGACAGATCCGTTCTCGGCGTCTTACCCTCCAGGGCATCTTGCAGGCCCGCCTCATACGCGCATCCCGCACAAATATGCCGGTCTCCATTTTGATTGTCCTGCGAGACAGGCAACGACTCATATTCCTCCAAATATCTGTGTTTTTTGTCGCAAATCTTCATGCTCCAGTTCCTCCCTCAAAAAATGGACGATAGAAAAGTTTCCCTTAGTTCGCCACCTTCACCATGGAGAACCGGATCACCTTGTCCCCGCAGATAAAGCC
>CAJTVM010000207.1 GCA_910579595.1 uncultured Oscillospiraceae bacterium | reverse complement strand
GTGTCAGCTTTCGCCTTTCGGTCAGGCAGGCGGCCTCCCGCGTTATCTTACGGGGCAGTACCATTTTTCTGCATTGCAAAGTGCCCTATCCGGGCGCACAAACGTCTGGTCATTATCCGGTATGACAGCGTACAGCGCACACTTCTGCTCTCCCAAAGTGTAGAGGTCCATGTCATCCCGGTCGGTGATGGCTTTGATTTGAGGCAGGTTGAAGGGGGCCAGCCGGACGGCGGTGGACACAAGGATCGATTTTGAGGTCTTGCCGGCGGCCATTTTAAAGACCTTGTACTGCCTCACCGCCACGCTGTCGGGTTTCTCCCGCTCAATGGACTGGAAGAGCAGATCCAGGGGCGAGACGTACTCCTCGTCCTCCTCCTTGACCTCGGCGTACTCCAGCACCCGCATCACCATGGAGAAGTTCTGTTCATACTCCGGGGCCTCCTGCCACAGCATGAGGATGATGGCCTGGAGGAGAGCCGTCTCCGCTTTCGTCCAAAACGGGTCACTTTCGTGGCTGCCCTTGGGCGTGGTGGCCTGGATGAGATTGTTTACCAGCCGCAGGGCGTCCTTTTCATCCCGAATATAGCGGAATGGGTTGTATCCGTCCGACTCCTCCAGGTTGACGAGGTTCAGCACCCGGATGTCATAGCCCTGGCTCTTGAGGTAGCCGCCCGTGGCCAGCAGGACTTCCGACTTGGGGTCCGTGATCACATAGTTGGTGTTGGCTTCGAGGATATTCGGCTTCACATAGGTTCTCGACTTGCCCGCACCGGAGCCGCCGATGACCAGCACGTTCAGGGAGCGGCGGTGCTTGTGGGTGTCCAGCCCCAGACGGACGTTTTTGGTCAGCAGCTTGTTCTTCTTCTGAGCGAACATGGCATTAACCTGCCGGGGGGAGGCCCAAGCGGCGGAGCCGTGTTCCTCGCCGTCCCTCGTCCGGCCCTGCTGGTCGGCATAGAGGCAGATCCCCATGATATAGGCCCCGGTGCAGAGCAGGATGGTCACCAGACTATGCTCCGTCCAGTGGATGAGGAAGGGGTGTTCCATGGCCGCCGTCAGGTTGGTGATGATCTCCGGCAGGCCGCCGCCCAGGGATTGGGCGATGAGCAGCGCCGCCCAGACCACAAAAATGTATAAGAACAGGTACACCGCGATACTGCCAGCTTGTTTCTTCAGTATTTCTTCACCTCCATGACGAGAGGGGAACTCCGGCCATCCCGGAATTCCCCTCTCGCCTTTATTTTCCGTTGATCATTACGCACGGAACGCCAATTTTTTGCGCGTAGTCCAGTGTGTTTTTTGTTCCTCCGCGCTCTCCGTTAAAAACGGCGATCACCAGCCCGACATGGCGGCACATCCATTCATTTCTGGCCTGATAGGACGCATAGGAGAAGCTGGGGCAGATGGTCCGCGCCAGATCCGCCTGTGCCAGTACACTTTGGAACCGATCTGTCCAACCGCCGCCCCAATGCAGGCCGAAGCCGGGATGGGGCAGAGCGCAAATCAGCTTCAGACGCTCGTCCTGCGCTCTCAGCCGCAGAACGATTTCTGCGGCAACGATATCTGTCCCCCTCGCCATGCCTGATATAAATGTGATAAACTGTTTGTCTATCGCCTTTCGGATCTCCATTTCCAACAATTTTGCCATCTGCCGTTCCGGTATAGCCAGCTTTTCCGGGCGATGCCCGGTGAAACAGCATCGGTGTTTCCGCAATTCTTTTTCGTCCATGAATAGCGCCTCCTCTACGGTATAGACTATATCATTATCTAATGTACCCGTCTATACCGCAGAGGGGTTAAGCCGCTAATATCTAATCATTACATTAGATACTGGAGGCAGGAGATATGGTGCGCTTGAATGTTTTGGAGCTGCTGGAGCGGCAGGGCCACACAAAATACTGGCTCTACAAACAGCTTGGAATGAGCTATCAAAATTTCAACAAAATGGTCAATAACGAGACGCAGTCCATTAAACTGGAGCGCATTGAGACGCTCTGTATGTTGCTGCACTGTACGCCCAATGACTTGTTTGCCATCGATTGGGAGCAGCCGGACACAGGGGAAAACTGATCACCTCTGTTTGGCCTGTGTCTTGGTCTTGGATCTGGCCGAAGCGGACGATCTCCTCATCTGTACCCGATACCCTTGGAGCCGCGCCTCAATGGAAGGACGCTCACTCGTCCCCCTCGTAGTGCCGCTCTCTTTGAGTATAGAGGAGCTGATTTTTATAACGGGCGAGTCTCGTTCCGACCGAGAACCGTTTTTTCCCTTGTTCTCCTGACGCTGGGTCACAGGGGCCTGCTGGCGGCCCTGGTCTGGGGACCGCTGGGATACCTCCCGCTGGGGCTGGGGCGGTCTCACAGGGGCCTCCTGGGGCTTCAAAGCTGGCTTCCTCCGCTCCGAGGGCTGACGCTCCCGATGCCTGACCTGCACCTGTTCCGGGGCCTCACGTTCCGGGGCCTGCCGTTCCTGGAACACCTCATGCCCCTTCTGGAGCGGCTTGGCGGGCCTGCGCTCCGGCTCCGGGGGCAGGGTGTAGA
>CAJTVM010000206.1 GCA_910579595.1 uncultured Oscillospiraceae bacterium | reverse complement strand
CAGATTGCCGAGTACCATGTCCTCATAGATACGGGTGATGAGCTTGTCGATGTCCACCAGCCGCTTCCTTGCCTTTTCCAGCCGCCGCTTGTCCTCCCGGATGGACTTCTCCTGTTCGTCCCTCCGGCACATCAGCCAGTCCTCTTGAAAGCCTTCCACATCGGCCCGGATATAGTCCGTCACGGCCCGGATGCGTTCCAGCACCACATCCCGCAGAACATCCTCCCGGATATAGTGCGCCGAACAGGTTCCCCGTCCGCTCTTGTACTTGGCGCAGACGTAGTGATCCTGCTTGCCGTCGAAGTTCTTACAGGTGGCGAAGTGAAGTTTGCTTCCGCAGTCGGCGCAGACCACCAGACCAGAGAACAGTCCCTGCCGCTCCGCCTTGGTCATGCGGCGTTTGTGCTGGCGAAGCTCCTGTACCCTGTCCCACTGCTCCTGCGTGATAATGGCCTCCTGCGTTCCGGGCAGAATAAACATATTCTCCGGGGCGTTGGGGATGCGCTTCTTGAGCTTATAGGACTTGGAGTAGGTCTTGAAATTGCAGATGCAGCCGGTGTACTCCATCCGTTCCAGAATACCGGCAACAGACTGTTCTACCCAGTGACAGGGACGCTCCGGCATGGGCTTGCCCTTGCGCTGGGCGTAGAGGGCCTTGGTAGTCAGCACACCATCCGCTTCCAGAATTCGGGCAATCTGGCTCGGCCCCTTTCCGGCAATCGCCAGGTCAAAGATACGCTTGACAACCGGGGCGGCATCCTCGTCCAGAATCCAGTGGTCTTTGTCCTGCGGGTCAGGCCGGTAGCCATAGGGCGGTTTGCCCAGATGCTTGCCGCTGGTGCCACGGGTTTTCATCACAGAACGAACCTTTTTACTGGTGTCTTTGGCGTAAAAATCGTTAAAAAGGTTACGAAATGGGGTGAAATCGTCAGTCCCTCTGGCACTGTCCACGCCATCATTGACGGCAATGAACCGCACATCGAAGCTGGGAAAAACGATTTCCGTATACCGGCCCACCTGCAAGTAGTCGCGCCCGAAACGGCTCATGTCTTTGACGATCCAGGTGCCGACCAAGCCCTGCTCCACAAGGGAAAGACCCTCCTGTACGCCGGGGCGGTTGAAGTTCGTCCCAGTGTACCCGTCATCCACCAGAATGCGGGTATTCGTGAAGCCCTGGTCAGCGGCGTATCTGGTCAGAATAGCCCTCTGGTTGGCAATCGAATTGCTCTCCCCATCAAGGGTGTCCTCGTTACTGAGACGGCAGTATAAAATCGTGATTTTCTGCTGATCCACGTTGTCTTCTCCTTTCTTCTGTGGGTCAGCTGACAGTACCGTAGTGCATGGCTCCATTGTAACATGATCCAGCCGCTTTGTCGACATCAAACCGCCCCCTTATCCGAAAAAATCAGACGGCGCACCATGCTGGGGAGCGGTTCGTCCCCGCCGCACTCTGTCTCGATGATATACCAGGTATTGCCGATTTTGCGTGTCACCTTGCAGGCGAAGGGGTTTCTCAGTCCATGCTCCCTGTACCACTCCTCAACAAAGTCAGCAGGCGCGTCGAACATCGGCTCATAGCAGGCGCACAGGTCAATGGGTTCGTACACATAGCTTTCAAAATTGTTCAAATAATTTCCTCACTTTCATAAAATTCGTGGACAGTTAGACGCCCGTTTTGGGCGCTCCGAATACAACTACACAGGCCCCCTCTCAATCACGTTCCAGAAGCCCGTGATGTCGGGCTTTTCAAGGGCCTAAAGCGTTACATAGCGGCCTTGTGGCGATAGCATGACCGCCTATAAAAAGATAAAGGCGAACTCAAAACTATCCGTACATACGTACATCGGTACAGGGTCAGCCTCCCTTGTACGCCTGTACGCACGTACAGATAATTTCATTTCTTTTTTATAAAGCGGTCGGCTTTATCAAGACCTCAATTCCCAGGTAGCCCCGGCATCGCTTGCCGCTGCCGATATACACGTTGTTAGTAGCCTCCAGCCGGTAGATGTCGGCGTTCTGTGCGATGAAACCGGAGAAGCTCTTGGGAGAAAGCGGGTTCTCTGCGTTGTCCTCGCACCAGACCTTATAGGCGGCGTAGAGGTCACGGGTAGCGGCCTCGCCGTCCGCTTTGAACTGGACATAGCCGGTTGAGGTCAGGAAGTCCACGATGTTGTTGGCCTCTCTGACCACAACGGAGATGTTCTCCCTGGCCCGGTCGCTGATGGTGAACCGATAATTGTTTACCAACAGGCGGTGAAGCCCGTCCAGACACCAGAGGAATATTCCCTCGCGCTCGGCAATCAATTTGTCGGAGAGAAAAGGATCATCAGTCCGGCCTGGTGGCTTGTCCTTGGTGGTCAGCACAATCTGGCGGCGGAAGAAGCCGTCAGACCTGTCATGGAGGGCGGTCAAGGCCCCGTTGCCGAAGCAGAGGAACCGCACATAAAGCTGGCTCTGGTAGCTCTGGACGCCCTTGCGCTCCATGTCCATCTTGCACTCCGAGGTCACGATGGATTTGATATAGTTGGTCTTGGGCAGGGCGCTCATGT
>CAJTVM010000205.1 GCA_910579595.1 uncultured Oscillospiraceae bacterium | reverse complement strand
TCCCCAGGGACGCCGGCCTGTTCTGCACGGTGGACTACGGGGCCAGCGAGGGCGTGTACGTGGACGTGTACCTCAAGTGGTACGATGAGAAGCAGAAAAAGGGCTTCACCGAGAGCTTCATCACCGGCAAGACCCTGGGTGAGAACGGCAACGACCTGGACAGGATGTTCCTCACCGCCTCCGCCATCACCAAGGCCGTCCATGGAGATCACGCCACCCACACCCGGTACATGAAAATCGGCGGCGTGGAGGATGATGTTGGCGGCAGGGTGATCCATCTCAGTCAGCAGGAGGAGAAGGTGGTCATCGCCGCGCTGGCGGAGCAGCGGGAGTGGCAGGAAACCGCTATGTCCCAGACGGAACAGCTCCTGCGGCGCATGGCAGGAAGTATCACCGCCTACATGGACACGGTGGGGCAGCGGCCTTTACGCCTGAGCGACTACGACAAAACCGTCCTCGCCATCCGCGATGGGGAACTGCCCGCCTTTTTGGAGCTGTACCCCAGGGTGCTGGAAACCCATGCGGCCGATCTGCTGGTGGAAGCGGCGGGCCGCCCCGGCGCGGTGGGCCGGAGCATGACCCGCTCCCTGTTGGATGATGTGGAGCAATTTCCGAAGGCGGCCTATTCCGCCGCCTGCCAGAAAGCTATTGACATCAACGATCCGCAAAAGGTGTCCGCCTTGCTGGCAAACGCGGCAGACCGGGTGGCGGATCTGTCCCCGTCCTTCCACGGCGAGATGGCCTGCTATGCCTGGGCGGATCACCGCCACATCGCCCGGGAGATCATCAAGCAGTGCAGCGATGAGCAGATCGCCGCCGCGCCGCCCCACCTGTTGGAACAGTTCGCCATGGACAAGGACTGGCGCACGATGTCCATGCTGGTGGAAAAGGGCATTTCTGGCGGTTCCAGTGCGGAGCGGACGCTCCATATGCTGACCTATGAGGGCCGGGACAGCTGGATGGCGGAGGAACTCCTGCAAAAGCGGATGTGGGTGGGCGTTAACGACTATCACGCTCTCCACGCCTGCATGGAGAACGGTGCGGTGGACGTGGCCAAGCTGCTGCTGGACCAGGGGATGGACTTGGATCAGTACAAAGAATGGGCAAAGCGTCAAAGCCATGGGCTGCGGTGCGATGATACCCTGGCATCGCTGGAGGAACACTGGGCGGGGCTTCAGACCCAGGCGCAGGAGCAGGGCCAGGATCAGGGCGAGGGGCCGGACTCCGTTGCCGGTGGGGCTACGATGGGGGGTATGACCCTTGGTTGATCCCGTCCTGGTGGCGAAAGCCGCCGCCACCCTGCTCACCAATGAGAAGGCCCGGAAGGGCGTGGGCTGGGTGCTTGTCGCCATCCTCTCCCCCATCATCGTGCTGGTGGCCCTGCTGTGCTCCCTGGGGTCCGGGGCGGCAGACCACAACATTTCCGCCGCCCAGCTCTGCTTCCAGACCGGCCCAATCCCCGCCGACATCCCTGCGGAATACCGAATTTGCATTGAGCAAACCCGGGCAAATTTTACCGAGCTGGACACGGTCATCGCCGACATCCAATCGAATATGGACGAGGGCAACAGCCTCGACCCCATCCGGGTCAAGGCTGTGTTTTTCTCCCTGTACTTCGGTGCCGAGGCCCCGCCCGTCAGCCAGTTCGCCCACTGCTTTGCCGCCAGCGAGACCCGCACCGAAACAGTCACCGAGAAGGATGAGGACGGCAACGATGTGGAGGTGGAGCGCATTTACAACGTGTTCGTGCCCATTGAGGATATGGGCACAGTGTACTCCCACATCGCCGCATCCCTGGGCGTCACCGCCACCGGGGAGCAGCAGTCCAACGCGGACAACGTGTACAGCCTGGTCAAATACGGCTACCCCGTCACAGGGGAGGGCGGCGCGGCGTTTGAGGGGGCGGATGTGCCCTATGTGGGCGCGGACGGGTTCTGCTCCCCGGTGGGGGCGGGCTGGCGGAACATTGTCACCTCTGAATTCGGCGGGCGCATCGACCCCATCACCGGGCAGCGGGACGGCCACACCGGGATGGATCTGGCGGTGCCCACCGGCACCCCTGTCCGGGCGGCGCTGCCGGGTACCATCCGGGTGGCGCAGTACGATTCCAGCTACGGCTACTATGTGACCATCGGGCACGAGGGCGGCCTGCTGACGCTGTACGGCCACAACTCCCGGCTGCTGGTGCGCCCAGGCCAGCAGGTGCAGGCCGGGGATGTGGTCTCCCTGTCCGGATCCACTGGGCGGTCTACCGGGCCGCACCTCCACTTTGAGGTGCGGCTCAATGGGCAGAGGACGAACCCGCGATATTATCTGCCATGAGGAGGAAACCAACATGAAAATCAGAGCAGAGATGGGCCGTCGACACGCGCCCCTCTGGCCCCACGAGTACCAGGTGGACAAGGTGGTGGAGCTGCCCAACGTTGCCTTCGCCAGCTTCATGATCCAGCCCTTGGACAGCTATGACTTTATCCGGGACAATCGGGTGGAGCCCCACCAGGGCACCGGCCTGAACCACTGCCTGCTGCTCCTCGGTGACGACCGCACGGACGGCGCGCTGGTACAGTGCGGCGACGATGGCCGCGCCATGTACGCCGCCTATGTGGCGGG
>CAJTVM010000204.1 GCA_910579595.1 uncultured Oscillospiraceae bacterium | reverse complement strand
CAGGTGAGCAGATTGTGCCACATGCAGGTGGTGTACCCGTTCCGGGGCTGGCAGTCCTCTGCCACGGAGGCCACGTCGCGGACGAAGCCGTCCAGGTCCCGGTAGAGGATGTCGATGTCAACGCCATTGTTCAGGGTACAGTTGTCCTCATACTCCCAGAAGTGGTTGCCGATCTCCATGTATCTGCAATAAAGGGTCAGTATCTCCCGGCGGACCGCCTCCGGCACCGGGGAAGTGCAGTAGAGATAGACGTCATAGTCCGATTTTTCATCATAGGCTTCCCCTGCCCGGGACCCGCCCAGGGCAATGGCCTCCACCTCCGGCAGAGAGGAGAGCTTCGCAAACAGGTCCTCTGCCAGAGGGCCAGAACGATCATCCGGCATAGCTGCCGCCTCCTTTGTGCGTAATATCAAAATTCTATGTCGTACCGGGTCCCGTGGGAAAACAGGGTGCCGGTCTCCAGTTGGATGCACAGGAGGACCGTATTTTCGTCCTGCATGTCCACGTGCCCGTTGTTCAGCCACGCGGAAAAGGCCTCCTTCAGCCTGTCCGCGATCCGGTGGTTCTCCTCTTTCTCAATGTATCCCAGATCGACGCCCCTGCCGTGGGCGGTGAACCACTCCCCCGCGATGGCGGCGGCGGGGTTCTGGGCCAGCTGCCGCATTTTGTTGGACAGGGCGTGGGTGATGATGTAAAACGCGCCGTCCTCATAGTAGGCGTTGACGGTTCGGACGTAGGGCTTCCCGCCGCTCTCCGTCGCCAGGGCGATGAGGGTGTCTCTGCCGAAACGCTCCGTCAGGAGCTTTTCTGTCTCTTCGGTCCTCTTCATGCGTGCCTCCAATTAAGCCAGCTCTGCAAAATCAATCGTTTTGATTTCCCCGTTCACGCGGGAAAATTTAACTGTGTCCACCTGCGCGGTAAACGGCGCAAACTCTCTTTGCATTGCCGCGGCAATGGCCGTAAGGTCTGCCCCGGGGGCATATAAAAGGGTCGTGTGGGGCCTCCAGACGTCCGCCTGCGTCCACTCGTTCAGGTCCGCCGCCCAAGCCTGGGCGATTTCTTTCTGCATGGCCGCCATAGCGGTTTCCCTGCGGGGAACGGCTACAATGATTGATTCCGATTCCGGCACGGACACCCAGATATCCACTTTATCATAGCGAACAGCAAACTTCCCATATCCGGACAAAATCGCCTTGCAGGATGCAATAAATGCCGCCTCATCCTCGCCGGTATAGGTTGCGAGCGTGATATGTCCGTGCAGTTCTTTGGGAAAAATGCCAAACTGGTTTGCCATCCGCCGCAATCTTGCGAGACGCGCTGTTGAGGCCGGGTCAAGCTTTGCTACCGCGCATAACATACGTACTTTTCTCCTTTCACGCGCCTACAGGCGGAATTTGTAGATACACTTGTGGGTCTCGCCATCCTCGACCCGCATATCGTTGTCCTCCGGCAGCTCTGTGATCTCCAGAAGCTCCCCGCCCAGCCATTCGCAGGTCTTCCGGGAGGGCACATTTTCAGGGTTGCACGTGATGATAAGATACTCCATACCGTGCCGCTTCGCCAGCTCGAAGAGCAGCAGGCACGCTTTTCCGGCGTAGTGATGCCCACGATAGGGCTCCTCCACCCGGTATCCGATGTTTCCGCCGTAATAGACGCTCTCGTTATGGCCGATCCGCAGATCGCAGGTCCCCATCCTGCTCCCCGCCATATCGCAGATGGAGAAATGATAAGCGGGCAGCCAGTCCTTCGCCGGGTCGGCCTCCACGGTTTTTTCCAATAGCAGCTGTATCTCTTCGTTTTTCAGAAAACCTGTGTCAAGAAACATATTCCCCTCTCCCTCTGTCAAAGCGAAAAACGGAAAATGCACCTGTGGGACTCGCCGGTCAAGCGCCGCTGTTCGCTGTCCTCCGGCAGCTCCGCAATTTCCAGCAGCTCCCCGCCCAGCCACTCGCAGGTCTTCCGGGAGGGCTGGTTGTCCGGGGCGCATACGATGATGACGTACTCCATCCCCTGCCGCCGGGCCAGCTGAAAGAGCAGTTTGCAGGCCTTTCCGGCGTAGTGGTGTCCCCGGTAGGGTTCGTCGATCTGATAGCCGATGTTTCCGGCGTAGTACAGGGCCTCGCTGTGCCCCAGCCGCAGATTGCAGCCGCCTATCCGGGCGCCGGTATGGTCCAGGATGTCAAAGTGGAAAGCAGGGTCCCACTTTCTCTGGGGATCATCCGGTTCCAGCTCGACCTGCCGGAGGGATATTTCCTCCGTTTTCAAAAGGTCTGTTTCAAGGATCATCTTATTCCTCTCCAGCACCGTGCCGTAAACCACTCTGCCGGTCCCCTGGGTGTCCGGCAGGATGTTAACGTCCGCGAATCCGCCGTCCCGCATCAGCTCCAGCACGGCGTCCGCCTGTCCCGCGCCCACTTCGAAGTACATCCGCCCGCCCTCTGTCAGGGCGGCTTTCCAGTTCCGGACAATGGCGCGGTAAAAGTCCAGGCCATCCTCCCCGCCGTACAGGGCCAGGTGGGGCTCGAAGTCCTTTACGGACCGGTCCAGTGCCTCCATCTCTCCGCAAGTAATATAGGGCGGGTTGCAGGTGATGCACTGGAACGTGCCGATGGACGCCGGAGGCGGGGCCAGGGCGTCCAGAAC
>CAJTVM010000203.1 GCA_910579595.1 uncultured Oscillospiraceae bacterium | reverse complement strand
GTGGGGCTGGTGGGCCGCACCGGCTCGGGCAAGACCACGGTGGTGGATCTGATCCTGCGCACCTGCAACGTGCCCGATGGCACCGTGTTCATAGACGGCCGCGACGTAAACTCCGTCCCCATCCGGGACGTGCGCCGGGCGGCGGCCTACGTGCCCCAGGACAACTTCCTGTTCAGCGACACCATTGCCCGGAACATCGACTTTACCCACAACAGCCCGGATCAGAACCGGGTGGTCTTTGCCGCCGGCCTGTCCGACGTGGACAAGGACATCCGGGATTTTCCCCAGAGCTACGACACCGTGCTGGGGGAACGGGGCGTCACTGTGTCCGGCGGGCAGAAGCAGCGCATCTCCATCGCCCGTGCGCTGATCAAGGACGCGCCCATCCTGATTCTGGACGACTCGGTGTCCGCCGTGGACACCCAGACGGAGCGGGCCATTCTGGACAACCTGCGCCAGACCCGGCAGGGCCGGACTACCATTCTCATTGCCCACCGCATCTCCACCGTGGAGCAGATGGACCGCATCATCTTCCTGGAGGACGGGGCGGTCACCGCCGTGGGCGCTCATGCCGAGCTGTACGAAAGCTGTCCCGCCTATCATCACATGGTAGAGCTGCAAAAGCTGGAGGAAGAGGGGGCCAAGCATAATGCCTAATCCAATGCGTGAGTATCTGCCCATTCTCTTAGTGGGGGCCATCATCGGGATTTTCTCCTTGATCTTCCTGCTGGCCTGGCGGCGGGAGCTGCGGAATAAATCCGCCCCCGATTTCGACCGCCACATCCCCGACAGCGAGATCTTCCGGCGGCTGTTCCAGTACGCCGCGCCCTACAAAAAGCAGTTCCTCCTGGTGCTGATCATCATGCTGCTGTCCATCACCTACGATCTGGCCTCCCCCCTCATCATCGGCCATGTGGAGGGGCTGATCAAGGATCACTTTGAGCCTCCCGTCCTGCTGCGCTGGGTGGCGCTGTATGCCGGCATCCTCATCGTGGCCCTGGTGAGCACCTATTTTCAGTCCATCATCCTGCAAAAGACGGGGCAGAAAATCCTCTCCGCCCTGCGCCAGGATCTGTTTACCCACATCGAGAGCCTCTCCCACAACCAGCTCAACAACATCCCCGTGGGCAAGCTGGTCACCCGGGTGTCCAACGACACCAACGCCATCTCCCAGATGTTCACCAACGTCCTGGTGGCCATGGCGAAAAACGCGTTCATCGTGGTGGGGGTGCTGGCGTCCATGCTGGCGCTGAACCTGTCCCTCACCCTGGCGTTTTTGTGCTTCGCCCCCTTCCTGGTGCTGTTCACCATCATTTTCCGCAAATTCACCCGGAAGGTGTACCGTGTAGTGAAGGACCGAACCACCGACATCAACACCTACCTGTCGGAAAACCTGTCCGGCATCAAGATCACCCAGATTTTCAACCAGGAGGAGCGCAAGCGGGATGAGTTTTTCTTCAAGAGCGAGGAGCTGAAACGGGCCAAGCAGAACCAGATTTTCGTGTTCAGCATCTTCCGGCCCATGGTGTACATGCTCTACATCTCCTCGGTGCTGTGCCTGCTGTACCTGGGCGGCAAGGGGTACATCCAGGACACCACCGTCCTGGGGCAGGTGGTGACCAGCTCCACCCTGGTGTCCTTCTACCTGTATATTGAAAAGTTCTTCAACCCCATCCAGACCCTGGCGGAGCAGTTCAACCAGCTCCAGTCCGCCCTGGCCTCGGCGGAAAAGATTTTCTCCGTGTTTGATATGGTTCCCGAGGTGGTGGACGAACCGGACGCCATGGAGCTGGACGAAATCCGGGGCGAGATCGAGTTCAAGGACGTGTGGTTCGCCTACGAGCCGGACGAGTGGGTGCTCAAGGGGGTGTCCTTCCATGTGGAGGCGCGGCAGACCGCCGCCTTCGTGGGGGCCACCGGCTCGGGCAAGACCACCATCCTGTCCCTGATCTGCCGGAATTACGACATTCAGAAGGGTCAAATCCTGATTGACGGCATCGACATCAAGAAGATCAAGATCTCCTCCCTGCGGCGGCGCTTCGGGCAGATGCTCCAGGACGTGTTCCTGTTCTCCGGCACCATCCGCTCCAACATTGTTCTCCGGGAGGAGGGCTTCACCGACGAGGAGATCTGGGCGGCCTGCAAGTACGTCAACGCCGACTCCTTCATCGGCAAGCTGGACAAAGGGCTGGATGAGGAGGTCCGGGAGCGGGGCGGCAACTTCTCCGCCGGACAGCGGCAGCTGCTGAGCTTTGTGCGCACCATCCTGCACAAGCCCGCCGTCATGATCCTGGACGAGGCCACCGCCAACATCGACACGGAGACGGAGCTGCTCATACAGGATTCCCTGGAAAAAATGCGCAGCATCGGCACCATGCTGATTGTGGCCCACCGGCTGTCCACCATCCAGCACGCGGACAAGATCATCGTGCTCTCCCACGGGGAGATTCTGGAACAGGGCAACCACCAGGAGCTGCTGGCTAAAAAAGGCCGGTATTACCAGCTCTACACCCTGCAATTTAACAAGCAGAAGTTATTAGGGGCGTAACCTGCTTTTTCTTTGAAAAGAAAAAAGCGGGCAAAAAAGAAACTTTAAGAACCTGTATTCACAACCTCAATTCACCGTTTGGCCGGGTCTATTCCCGCC
>CAJTVM010000202.1 GCA_910579595.1 uncultured Oscillospiraceae bacterium | reverse complement strand
CCACCACCGTCTGCGGGGTGGGGTCCTTGCGGTAGTTGTCCGGGGCGCGTTCCTCAGAAACCACATAGGTGCCGGGGAGCAGCTTGGACAGCACGATCTGGCCGTTTTGGTCGGTGGTATACAGGCCATTGGAGCTGGTCATGCCTTCATTATCAGGCGTCAGCTCGCCATTGGCGGTCATGATCTTGAACTGAGCGCCAGCCAGGGGCTGCTTGGTCACTTTATCGTATTTTTCAACGATAAGACCCCCCTTGCGGGTGTTTTTGATTACAACCGTCTGGGTGTCACCGCCCTGCCCGATTACCACATTGGTGGAGGGGGTGTCGATGACGTACCCGCCGTCCGGCGCTTTGATCTCGTTGATGACGTAAGCGCCGGGGGCGAGGTTGGAGATACGGATCTCGCCCTGGGCGTCGGTGGTGAAAATGCCGTTGGAGGTGAGGGAGGACGTGCCGATCACACCGTCCAGCCCCACCTCGCAGCCCGCCGCCGTGGTCACGCGGAACTCGGCACCGGGCAAAACCTCATTGGTCTGGCTGTCCCGCTTCTGAATGATCAGTTTTCCCTTGGGCTGGTTTTTGAAGGTGAGGACGCTGGTGCGGCCCTCTTTGATCTGGATGGTCTGCGATTGGGTGTCGATGATGAATCCAGCCGGGGCCTTGACCTCGGTGACGATCACGCTCTTGCCCGGTTTCAAACCCTCAATGCGGATCTCCCCGTTTTCATCGGTTCTGAAAATGCCGTTGGAATCGCCAATCACGCTTCCGTCCGCGTAAGTGATCTTAAACTCGGCATTTTGCAGGGTAATGGATGGGTTGGTGGCGCAAACCTTCCTGATAAGAAGGAGGCCGTCCGGCATATTGTCGAAGCGGACCGTGATGACACTCTGTTCCCCGTTGTCCGCCAAAAAGACAGTCTCGGAGGAATTAATGATGGAGTACCCATCGGCGGGGTCCACTTCCTCCACGACATACGATCCCGGCTCCAGGCCGGTCCACATGGCGACGCCATTTTTGCCCGTCACCTTCTGTCCAATGACGGTGCCGCCCGTGCCGCTGGTGCCCGCCAGATAGCGGAGCTGGAAGGTGCATCCGGGCAGGGCTTCATGGGTGACGGAATCATACTTTTCAACGATTATCGCGTTTTTCGGGGTGTTCTCGAAGGTGACGGTGTGATCCTTGCCCGCCGCCAGATAGATCTCCTGGGTATCGGGCTGCTTGATGGTGTAGCCGGGGGCGGGTTCCAGCTCTTTTACCTTGTACCAGCCCGTTTCCTGCCGCTCCAGGTGAATTTCCCCCTGGGCGTCGGTGTAGAAGGTGCCCAGGTCGTTGTACTCGCCGGTCTTGGTATCATCGCTGCCGCGCCAGACCTGGAACTTCACGCCCTCGATGGGACTGCCGGTGATGGAATCCACCTTTTTGATGAACAGATCCGGCTTACGCAGGTTGCTCAATTCCAGGGTGGTGGTCTTGTTTTCCTCCAAATAGATGGTGTGGACGGTATCATCGGCCACCCAGCCATTCTTGGGCTTGACCTCCTGGACGGTATATGCGCCGGGGTTCAGCCCCTCCAGCACGATCAGGCCCTCGGCGTTGGTGAAGTGCTGCTCGTCATAGCCGCCGTTGACCTCGGCAATGCGGAACAGAACGCCGGAGAGAGGTTCGCCGGTCTGCTGGTCGATTTTCAGCAGGCGCAGACCGGGGCGGGTGCTGTTCACGAAGTCCACCACCACGTCCTGATCCTTGGTGGCGTCGATCCAGACGGTCTTGCGGTTGTTGGTGTCCAGCAGGTAGGGGGCGGGCACATCTGTCTCAATGATCTCGTAGCACCCGCTGGGCATATCGGACAGGGTGGCCTTGCCGTCCGCCCCCGTCACCACGTCGTTCTCATAGCCCAGGTTCACGCCGCGAATATGGAAGCTGGTGTTGGGCACGGGTTCGCCGGTCTCGGTGTTCCGCTTGGTAATGTTCAGGCTTCTTTTGTGATGGTTCATTTTTTCCACCACAATGGTCTGCTCCCCCTGCAAGTCCTCGGCGTTGACGTGGACGCCCACCGGGGAGCGGTCACAGTCGAAGCCAGCGGGGGCGGACACCTCCCGGAACTCATAGTAGCCCTCGGTGACGTTGGACACGGTGATGGTGCCGTCCTCCTTGGTTTCCTCGGTGCCGATCACCTGCCCGTCCCGGAGGATGACAAAAATAGCGCCAGCCAGGGGGCTGCCGCTCTCGTCCACCTTCTTCAGCATGACCTTGACCTTGGAGCTGTTCTCGAAAATCAGGGAAATGTCATGTTCCCCGTCCCACACAAAGGGTTGCTTGACCTTGCTCACGTCGGAGCTGAGGATGTAGCCCTCCGGCGGGGTGATCTCCTCCGCGACATAGCTGCCGGTGGGGAGCTGGGAAAAGTCCAGATCCTCCTTCAGAATGTAGCCGCCGTCTTTGGTGACGTACTCGCTGACGAAGCTGCCGCCGTTATCCAGCTTGACGCTGGTGATGCGGATCACCGCGCCGGGGATACCCACGGTGGGGTTGTCGGCGTCAACTTTGCGGATTGCCCCATCCCCGTCCGTGGTGGTCGGGGTGTTGTAGAAGGTGAAGGTGTTGCCGATGGAGCTGTTGGGCAGCACCGTCACGGTCTGGGATTCCGTCTGGG
>CAJTVM010000201.1 GCA_910579595.1 uncultured Oscillospiraceae bacterium | reverse complement strand
GACGCCAACAACATCCGGGGCAAGGAGGCCATCATCTCCGCCATCGACTCCAAGGTGAAGGTGCTGCTCATCCCCACCAACGAGGAGCTGATGATCGCGCTGGATACCGCCGCTTTGGCGTAACTGAATTAAGCCAAAAACCGGAGGGGCAAATGCTCCTCCGGTTTTTCTGATAAAATAGGACGGTTTAACCCTAATCCCGGCGGGTCCATATGGTATACTATCTTCGGTGAGGGCAAACATTTAGCAAGCTCACGGGTTCCGTGCCCGCCAGGCGAGGTACCCCTCCAAAATGAGGCTCGCCGCCACCGCGTCCACATTCTTTTTATGGGCTTTCATCTTCTTCCCCGACGCGTGGAGGATCTGGTGGGCCTCGATAGTGGTGCGCCGCTCGTCCCAGAGGCGGACGGGCGTCCCCGTTTTTTCCTCTACTGATTTCGCAAATTCCCGGTACAGCTCCGCCCTGGGCCCCTCGGTGCCGTCCATGTTCCGGGGGAAGCCCATCACCAGCTCGTCCGCCTGGCGCTCCGCCGCGATCCTGGCGATCTCGTCCGCCACCCAATCCGCCTGCCGGCTCCGGATCACCGTGGTATACCCCGCCAGCAGCCCGGCGGCGTCGGACACCGCCACCCCCGTCCGGGCGTCCCCGTAGTCAATAGCCATGACGCGCATTGTCATTCCCCCAAATCCCCTCAGATTTTTATGCATCGCATACATTATAATAGATGAAATCTCCCTTGACAACCCCCTCCCGGTGTGATAGACTATGTGCACCTGTGTGCAGGGCTTTCTTTTTGTGCGTATTTTTACGGGATACCCACAAAAACCCTGATCCTCCCCGGAGGCCGCAGGGAGGCAATGGGCCGATCCCCCGTAGCGAAAAGCGGACGCAATCCGTCTGTCTTGGAGCGCCGGATCGGCTAAGGCCGGGCCGGCGTTTTTTGCCGGTTCAGGCCAAATTCAAAAGGAGGTGCCGAGCATGGCGAAAGCCGGAAACCGTGTGAAAGTCGTACTGCGCTGCTCCGAGTGCAAACAGCGCAACTACAACACCAAGAAGAACAAGCGCAACACCACCGAGCGTCTGGAGCTCAACAAGTACTGCCCCTTCTGCAGGAAGCACACTCTGCACACCGAAACCAAGTAATGGGCCGCAGCTCAAACGAAAGAAGGGTTAAACTGAATGTCTGAACAGGAAAAGCGGGATAACGCCGCTCAGAAGGAGTCCGTAAGCTCCGACAAAAAGGCCAAGGCCCCCAAGAAGAAGGACAAGAAGCCAAACCGCGTCCTGCGCTGGCTCAAGGACCTGAAGGGCGAGCTGAAAAAGGTCACTTGGCCTTCCGCCAAGGATACCGCCAAAAATGTGGGCGTCGTGATCGTGTGCGTCATCATCGTGGGCATCTGCATCTGGGTATTTGACTACCTGGCCCACGCCGTGGTGGGCGCCCTGCTCAAGCTCTTTGGTTAAGGCGCCATGGCGGACGAACTGAAGTGGTATGTGGCCCACACCTACTCCGGCTATGAGAATACCGTGGCCGTATCCATCGAGCAGGCAGTGGAAAACCGCAATATGCACGATTTGATCGCCGAGGTGACCATCCCCCTGGAGACGGTCACCGAGATCACCGACAGCGGCCCGAAAACCGTGGAGCGCAAGGTGTTCCCGGGCTACGTGCTGGTGAAGATGATCATGACCGACGAGACCTGGCACCTGGTGCGCAACATCCGCGGCGTCACCGGCTTCGTGGGCGCGGCCAACAAGGCCATCCCCCTCACCGAGGAGGAAATTGCCGCCCTGGGCGTGGAAAAGCGGGAGGTCGTCGTGGCCTACAAGGTGGGCGACAGCGTGAAAATCACCGACGGCGCCCTGGCCACCTTCATCGGCACGGTGGAGGAGCTGGACACCGAACGGGGCAAGGTCCGCGTAGTGGTGTCTATGTTTGGCCGGGAGACCCCCGTGGAGCTGGAGCTGGATCAAGTCGAAACGATCTGAGCGTCCGAGCCGTCGTGAGCAGCGCGGATGGAGCGAAGCGAGGGCAAAAGCCCAGGGCCAACAGAGTTGGGCCGGGGTTTGCCCGAGTCGGTGCGAAGCCGCGCGTCGCGAACAGGCGAGGCGTGACAACAAAAAGAGAGGCAGGATAGACCTGCCAGTGGGAGAAGCCTCATGGGGTCCCTGGGAAAGCTGTTTTCAGCTTTCGTGGAGAGAGGAGCCGCAGCGAAATGAGTGAGCTTTCGCCGCAAGGCGGAAGCGAGGGATATGGAGCTTGCGGCGACGAGGCTTCGTCACCACCACATTTTATGTAGGAGGTGCTGTTTCAAATGGCACAGAAAATTACTGGATATGTAAAACTGCAAATCCCCGCCGGCCAGGCAACCCCGGCCCCCCCTGTGGGCCCCGCCCTGGGCCAGCACGGCGTGAACATCGCCGCCTTTACCAAGGAGTTCAACGAGCGCACCAAGAAGGACATGGGCCTGATCATCCCCGTGGTCATTACCGTGTACGCCGACCGCTCCTTCTCCTTCATCACCAAGACCCCTCCCGCCGCCGTGCTCATCAAGAAGGCGTGCAACATCGAGTCCGGCTCCGGCGTGCCCAACAAGACCAAGGTGGCCACCCTGTCCAAGGCCGACTGCCAGAAGATCGCCGAGACCAAGATGCCCGA
>CAJTVM010000200.1 GCA_910579595.1 uncultured Oscillospiraceae bacterium | reverse complement strand
GGAGCGGGCGGACAGCTCTGCCAACGACCGCTCCTTCGTCTTTGAGGAGGCCTTCCGGGAGACCGTGAAAGCGGTGATGGGGGTGGATATGGGAGAGCAGAAGTCCTATGAGTTTCTGGACGAGGACGTCTATGACGAGTTGTTCGAGTCCTTCCTGGAGACCGACGACGGCTGCATGAACGGCGGCCACTGGATGCTGGGCTACCCCAGCTTTACCCAGGAGGACCCCCGGAGCGAGGACAGCCCCTTCGACACCCTGCTGCTCCAGGTCGACTCCATGCGGGACGAGGAGAACGGCTACTCCATTCTCTGGGGGGACTGCGGCGTAGCCAACTTCTTCATCTCCCGGACGGACCTGGAGAAGCTGGATTTCAGCCGGGTGCTCTACAATTGGGACTGCTGTTGACGGTCCGATCCCGTATATATCCCTCTGGATAATAAGCGGATTCCAGTCTATCGCCCAATACAGTGTCAAAAAAAGTCGAAACCTCGTGAGGTGTTCCCAACTGGGGACACCTCATTTTTGCCCTCTTGCCAATCGAACAAAGACACGATATACTATGGTCAAGCCGTTTACTACCGGGTAAACGATAAAGGGGGTATGCAAAATGAATCAGACATTCGGCGCCTTTGTCCGCCAGAAGCGGATGGCGCTGGGAATTTCCCTCCGGGGGCTGGCCGCGCGGCTGGGCCTGTCTCCCGTATATATGAGCATCATCGAAACAGACCGTAAACCTGCGCCGGCCAAGGAACATCTGGACAGGCTGGCAGAGGAACTGCATCTGAGCAAAGAGGAGCGGGAGCTGTTTCTGGATCTGGCAGCCGCGTCCCAAAAAATGAAGGTCCCGGCAGACCTGCCGGAGTATATCATGGAGCGGGACATCGTCCGCGCCGCTCTGCGCACCGCCAAGGAGGTGGATGCCACTGACGAGGAGTGGCAGGAGTTTATTGACCGTATCACCAAACGGACGTCCAAGAACAGGAGGGATGGACCATGACAAATATCTATTATCAGGAACAGGTGCTTGAAAATATCGCGCGAAAGGTGCTGTGCGGCTATGATTCCGCGCTGTACTACGGTTCCCCTGCCGCCGTCCCCATTGAGGAGATGATCGAGGCCCACGGCGTATCCCTGGAGTACCAGTATCTCCGGAAGAATGGCCGCATCCTGGGCAAGACCATTTTTGACGAAGGTCTGGAGGCGGTGTATGACATGGAAAACCGGGAGTACACCCTCTTCCCTGTCCGGGCCGGCACCATTCTCATTGACGCCTCGCTCTGTGAGGAGGACGCCAGCACAGGCCGTCTGCGCTTTACCTGCGCCCACGAGCTGGCCCATTGGATACTCCACAAAAAGCTGTACACCGGCACAGGCCGGAGCGCGGCTATGATTACAGAACAGTCCGAGACTACCCTGGAAGTACAGGCCAATATGCTTGGCTCCGCCATCCTTATGCCCATCGCCCAAATCAAGCGGTGCTTCTACCAGCTCCGGGGAGGCCGTCAGGACGGCCAGCTCATCGACGATATGGCCAATGTGTTTCAGGTGTCCAGACAGGCCATGCGCATCCGGCTCACCAACCACCGACTGCTGTAAAGTTTTATCGTTATGTTCACTAAAAAGGGAACAGCAGGAGGTGGAAATGAAGGAGAAGGAATCCCGCACGATCTACTGCCCGGTTTGTCACCGGGGCCGTATTCTGGACGCGGCAAGCCAGACAGATCCCGCACACCTGCGGCTCTTCGGGCCACGGCAGTCCGCCAAGGCGGAGTGGTTCACCAAATGTCCAAAATGCGGGGCACAGATCGGCATGATATTTCAGAGAGAAGTAAATATTGAGCAGCAGCAGGCGGGAGCGTGATCCCGTCTCTCCCTCAACCCCAATACTTAGTCAAGCGCACCAACCGCCCGTCATCACCGAGCAGGCAGCGTATCACATCGCACTACACTGCCTCTCCTGACCGGCCCCGCCCGATACTCGGGCCGCGGCAGGCCGGGATATCAGGGATGTAACTACGGGAGCCATCGCGTTCGGAGCCTTACAGGTAGCTTTTTAGCTATGTGTAAGGCTCCTTTTTTGTTGTCCTTTTCGCCAGCTGAAAGGCGGAAAGGATTTTTATGTCTCTGCACTTTTGGCAGCCCTATACAGCGAAATACCCGTGACCTCCAATCTCAAAACCGCACCTTTCCCCCAAATTTTGAGATTGGAGATCACCCAAATGAAATTTACATATTTGGTCTATAAGCAGGTCAACGGTACCCGGCAGCTTGCCGCCGCGACACAAGAGGAGTGGGACGCCATTCTGAAAAAAAACAGGCGGCTGCCGTTAGAGCAGCGCCGCCGCTTCATGAAGGACTGTATTGAGGACGGGGATGAAGTGGATTGTATGTATATCGAAGTGCCCGCCTCGGAGCATCGGGAGTGGAACAGCAAAAATACGATCAGACAGAAGAATCGTAAGCTTGGTATGCGCTATACACATCAGTCTCTGGACGCCGGAGTCCCGGATACTGATGTAGAGACGCTGCACGAATGCGTTCCCTCTGGATTCAATCTCGAGGGCGCTGTAGCGGATCAGGTTCTCATAGAAGAACTGAAATGTGCGCTGCGGGCCTGGCAGCCCTGGGCGGAGGAGCTGATGGATCTCTACATGGCCGGGGCAAAGCGTTCCTG
>CAJTVM010000199.1 GCA_910579595.1 uncultured Oscillospiraceae bacterium | reverse complement strand
TCAACGACAACTACCCCGAGGTGGAGAAGCTGTCCAGCGACAAGTCCATCACCTACCTGAAGGACGGCACCGAGGTCCACTGGATCGTCAACCCCAACCAGGACGGCGTATACCAGCAGAAGCTGGACGAGGCCCTGGCCAAGCAGGGGACCGCCGCCGCCGATGAGAAGATCGATATGTTTCTGGTGGAGGCCGACTACGCCCTGAAGTACATCGACCCCGAGGTAAACGTGGCCCTGCCCGTCTCCCAGCTGGGCATCAGCGCGGCGGACGTGCCCAACCAGTATAAGTACACCCTGGAGGCCGTCACCACCGCCGACGGCGAGATCCGCGGCCTGAGCTACCAGGCTACCCCCGGTATGCTGGTCTACCGCCGCTCCATCGCCAAGGATGTGCTGGGCACCGAGGATCCCGACACTGTGGCCCAGGCTGTGGCCGACTGGGATAAGTTCTACGAGACCGCCGAAAAGATGAAGGCGGGCGGCTACTATATGTATTCCGGCCGGGCCGACACCTACCGCGTCTACTCCAACAACGTGTCCGCCCCCTGGGTGGACGGCACCACCGTGGTGGTAGATCAGAACATGATGAACTGGGTGGAGCGTTCCATGAAGGACACCCAGGAGGGCATCAACCACAACGTGCCGGGGCAATGGATCGACGAGTGGAACAAGGACATGGGCCCCGACTCCAAGGTGTTCTGCTTCTTCCTCCCCGCCTGGGGCCTGGACGTGTGCATCAAGCCCAACGTGGAGGGTACCAGCGCCGCCCAGGACTGGGCCGTCTGCCCCAGCCCCCAGGGCTTCTACTGGGGCGGCACCTGGCTCATCGCCTGCAACGGCACCGATAACGCCGCCCAGGTCAAGGATATCATGCTGAAGATGACCTCCGACCGGGACATCCTGCGCAATCTGGCCAAGCAGAACGGCGAGATGAGCAACGACCAGCCTCTCATGGAGGAGCTGGCCAAGTCCCCCGAGTTCGGCATCGATATGCTGGGCGGGCAGAACTACATCGGCGTACTGTCCGACGCCGCCGCCAGCATCAGTCTGGCCAATGTCTCCCCCTACGACCAGGGCTGCACCGAGGAGTTCCAGAACACCTTTGGCGACTACTTCAATGGCAAGATCGACCTGGAGAAGGCTAAGGCCAACTTTGAGACCGCCGTGGGCGAGCGCTACCCCGAGCTGAAGAGCGGCGGCGTGCGCTGGCCCTGAGCAACAGGTCCGGTCAACGCAATGAGAGGGGCGGGAGCTCCCGCCCCTCTCCCGTTATCCAGGATAACGGGAAGCGCGTCTTTCCTGAGAAATTGATGCAGCAAAGGGGGAGCTTTTGTGCAAAACGAGAAAAAAATCAAAAGCGTCAGCTACGCGAAGTGGGGCTATATCTTCATCCTGCCCTTCTTCCTGACCTACGCCGTCTTTTCTGTGATCCCGCTGGTGGACACCATCCGCAACAGCTTTTATGAGTATTACTACTCCGGCCTGAAGGCCATCGGCCCCAACTGGGTTGGACTGGCCAATTACATAGAGCTGTTGGCCGCCGACCTGCCGAAATACGCCTGGAACACCTTCGTCATGTGGATCCTGGGCTTCGTGCCCCAGATCATCGTGGCCCTGGTCCTGGCGTCCTGGTTCACCGATGCACGGCTGAAAATCCACGGCAAGCAGTTCTTCAAAGTGGTTATCTACCTGCCCAACCTCATCATGGCCTCCGCGTTTGCCATGCTGTTCTTCGCCCTGTTCTCCAACTCCGGCCCGGTGAACAACATCCTGCTCAACCTGGGCGTGGTGGGGGAGGCCATCCGGTTCATGGAGTCCACCCTGGGGGCCCGGACTCTGGTGGCCCTGATGAACTTCCTGATGTGGTTCGGCAATACCACCATCATGCTGATGGCGGCTATCATGGGCATCAACCCGTCCATCTTTGAGGCGGCGGACCTGGACGGCTGTACGCACCTGCAGAAGTTCTTCAAGATCACCCTGCCCCAGATCCGTCCCCTGCTGACCTACACCCTCATCACCTCCCTGATCGGCGGCCTCCAGATGTTCGACGTGCCGCAGATTCTGACCGGTGGCCAGGGCGCGCCCGACCGCACCACCATGACGCTGATTATGTATCTGAACAACCACCTTCAGGCCAAGAACTACGGCATGGCCGGCGCCCTGTCCGTGTTCCTGTTCCTCATCAGCGCCGTGCTGTGCTGGATCGTCTTCAAGATGAACACTGATCCCGATCCGGACGGTTCCAAGTCCGCCGCCAGGCGCGCCCGCCGCATGGCGAAGAAGGGGGGCGCCGCGTAATGGAGAACAAGAGGAAAATCAACGGCCGGTCCATCCTGGCCCACGTGGTGCTGATTATCCTGGCCTTCATGTGTCTGTTTTTCTTCTACATCCTGATCATCAACGCCACCCGCTCCCATGCCCAGCTTCAATTGGGCTTCTCCGCCCTACCCGGGAGCAGCCTGATCACGAACCTGACCAACGTGCTCAACGACCCGGCCATCCCCATCGTCAAGGGCATCCTCAACAGCCTGATCGTCTCCGGCTGCTGCGCCGCTATCGTCACCTACTTCTCCGCGCTGACGGCCTACGGCATCTACGCCTACGACTTCAAGATGAAGCACGCGGCCTTCACCTTCATCATGGCCATCCTGGTCATGCCCACCCAGGTGACGGCCCTGG
>CAJTVM010000198.1 GCA_910579595.1 uncultured Oscillospiraceae bacterium | reverse complement strand
CGGCAGGCCCTATGATGAAACCGTGGATGCGGATGTGCGGCGGGAGCTGTTCACCCATTTTCAAACAGCGGTGTACCGCCGCTTTAAGCCAATGACCCGCCGCCTGCTTCTGGACTTAGCCCCCTTTGAACCCTTTGACGTGGAGTTCGCCCGGATTCTCTCCGGAAACAGCCGCGCCGGGGAGCTGCTGGGTGAATTGCAGCAGGACACGTCCATGTTCCGCTATGACGATCTCCACCGCTGCCACTTCTGGCCTGTGTTCCGGCAATTCCTCCTTTGGCAGCAGGAACGGGAATATAGCGCCGAGGAACAAAACTGGCTCTATGGCCGCGCCGCCCTCTATTATGAACTGCACGACAACTATAAAAATGCCCTGGACTGCTACACCCGCTGCGGGGAGTATCAGAAGGTGTCCGAACTGCTGATTAAGAACAGTGAAGTTCATCCCGGCCTCGCCCACTATGACGAGATGGAGGACTACTACCGCGCCCTGCCCAGGGAGCAGGTATTGTCCTCCCCTGCGCTGATGGCGGGGATGAGTATGCTTTCTTCCATCTGCATGGATTATGACGCTTCCGAGGCGTGGTATCTGGAACTGGAACGCTGCGCCGGACGGCTGAAACGGTCTGACGCGGACTACAAATCTGTTCGGGGCTGGCTGGCCTATCTGGACATCGCTCTGCCCCAGCGGAGTGTGGGCGACATTCTGTCCAAGCTCACCAATGTTGTAAGCCTGCTGTCCAGCAAGGAGATCGTCATGCCGGAGTTTTCTGTCACCAGCCGTCTGCCCAGCATTATGAACGGCGGCAAGGACTTCTGTGCGTGGAGCAGAGAGGATGACGATCTCTACCGCAAGTACCGTATCCCGGTGAGTTTCCTGCTGAAACGGGACGGCGTGGCGCTCCCGGAGTGCGCCATCGCGGAGAGTAAATTTGAAAAGGGCGAGGAAATATCCGGGCGGATGCTGGACCTGCTGGGCCGTCTGGAAAAAATTCAGAAGAAAGGGACCCCGGACATTGAATTTGCCCTGATCGGCCTGCTGGTGCGGCTGCGGATCGACCAGGGGGAGGCGGACCGGGCCATAGAGCATCTGGAGGCCCTGCGGGAGCGGTTTCAGCGGCCTGACTGCCAACGTTTCCTGCCCAACCTGGACGCGCTGATGTGCCGGATCGCCATGTATCAGGGAAACGACGAGGCGGTTGACACATGGTATCGGGAAAAGGCCCCCAGAGACCTGCTGAAGCTGCGGGTAATGCTGCGCTACCAGTACCTGACCCGCGCCATGGTGGAGATCGTCTACGGCAAGTATCAGGAGGCGCTGTTGGTTATGGCTCCCCTGCGGCCCTACTTCAAAGCCGCCCACCGGGTGATGGACGGCATCTACCTGGACCTGCTCACCGCCCTCTGCCAGTTCCGCTCAGGAGACGGCGGTTGGCAGGCGTCCCTGCGGGCCGCGCTGGATACCTGCCGGGACTATCAGTTCATCCGGCCCGTGTCCCAATACGGCGCGGCCATCCTGCCCCTGCTGGAAAAGGGCGGCTGGACGGCTGACCCGGCTTTCCTGGACCGTCTCACCGCCGCCGCCCGGAAGCAGGCGGCACAGTACCCGGACTTTCTGCGCTTCCGGGGGGACCTGCCGGAACCCCTTTCCCCAGCGGAGATGAACGTGCTGCGGCTTTTGTGCCACCACAAGAGCAACGCGGAGATCGGGGAGATTCTGGGTATCAAGCTGCCCACCGTGAAAACCTACGTCAGCGCCGTTTTGCGGAAGCTGGACGTGAAAAATAGGGGCGCGGTGAAGGACGCCGCCCTGAAACTGCATCTAATCTGAACGAGGAGGACGCTTTATGGTATCGGATACCTTACAAATCGCCATCTGCGGCGATATGCCCGATATGACGGGGCGGCTGGCCTGCCGGGAGGATATTAGGTACTGCCTGTTCCAGGACAGTTGGGTGCTGCGGGACCGGCTGCTGGACGATCAGGCCGAACCCATTGACCTCGCGCTGGTGGAGTCTGCCGGAGGCGCGGGGTTGTACCCGCTCTATTTCCGAGCGGCCAGAGATGACTGCCCGGTGCTTTTGGTGACGGACACCATCAGCGAGGCCGATATGGAGCCGGTGACAGAGCAGATCGACAGACTGCTCCATGAGAAGCGCCAGCGGCGGCAGTGGGAGAGGACCAAACGCAGAGTGGAGCGGGAGGATACCCTCGCGCTCGACCCGGAGGCCGAGATGATCGACCAGGACGGCCTCCCCGGCCTGCGCCTGGGGGACATGGAGCGGTTTGCCGGGAACCCGGTAGAGGCGTGGCTTCTGCGGACATTGCGCGATGGGGAGCTGCGCCTGGACGATCTGCGGGCGCGGATGATCCGGGAAGTGATGCCGGAAATAAATCGTTACTTCTCGGAGCTGTGGCGCAATTGGGATGATGAAGAACCGCCAGTGGTTGAGAAAATGCGGCAGCGGTTTTCCGAGGAGAGCTTGGAGCCAGAGGTCACTCTTGCCGGATTGTCCATAGCCGTATTTATTGAGGCGTTCAGCGGTTTTTTAGCGCGGGAGGACGTGGGATGACGGTGTGTATTAAAGTCCTTCCAGCAGGAGACAGCCGGTGCGTGAAAGGGGTGAGTTGCCAATGGAACATCAAAACTTAAATCAGGAGCAAAAGCTCCGCGTGGCCCTGTGCGGCCCCCTGCCCAAGACGGAGCGCGCCCTGCTCCGGCGCGGGGACGTG
>CAJTVM010000197.1 GCA_910579595.1 uncultured Oscillospiraceae bacterium | reverse complement strand
GATGCTTACTTTTGCCCTTATTGCTGTCCTTGTCAGAAGATTTTAAACAGGCTCTTAGAGAGAATACCTTCTGGGCAGTCCACCATGAACCATGGCTCGGTCCAGATGATGGGTATAAAAGCCCCTTGGCGGACGCTGATTTTTTTGCGCGCTCACTCGTCCTCATGCTGTTTCAGCGTGTCCTTGAACGAGATACCTCCGTTGGTTTTCTTCACCTCCTGGACGCACTGCCAGCGTAGGTCATCCAGCTGGCTGGCATCGATCTCCAGCCCCGCCGCCAGCACGTGCATCATCATGCCAATCTCCACCGTGAGCTTGAACAGCAGACGGGCGATCCGATCCTCACTGCACTGGATGGTGCCGCGCATGGCGTGGACAAAAATGGGCGGCAGGAACTCCGCCACATCCTCGGCGGCCAGGTAGTCGCAGTAGAACTTGAGTGCCTTTTCCAGAAACTCATTCCGGCTCTGGCAGTTGTCCTTCTCCATCGCCGCGCTGATTTTGCGCTCCATCTCCGGGGATACCCGAGTGTGGATGCGCAGTTTTTCTTCTGACATATAGTTTTCCTCCTCAAAAATGCTGAAAACACCCGCCTGAGCCATCTCGGAGCCATCCGAAACGGCCCAACGGCGGGCATTTCCGTTGGTTTGGAGCCATGGTTGGCTCAACGGCCCAAAATCGGAGCCACGCCGACCTTTCGGAAACAGACTGGAAACTGTATAAAACATCCGCTTCTCTGTTCTTTCCGACCCGCGTTGCGGGGCGGTGTGACAGGCGGTGAGCCACCGCTTTATCCAGCACAAAAATCGAACGTCTGGATTACTCTCCAATCCCTGTCTGCATTGCCCTTCCGGGCGGGCGGAAAGCGGCCCCAGCAGAGGGGCCAAAACCGCCGACCGCCACAACCGGGCCACAGGGGTGCGACACCGCGTTTCACCTACCCGATGGGGCTGGGACGCTGCCCGCCCCCCAGGAGGGCCGCAAACGCCCTCAAACGGCCCAACACGGGGGAAACGGCGGGAGGGCCGCCCCGCAGGTGCGGAACGGCCCCGCCATGGGTCACATGGTTTGCTCAAAAGGGGCGGCTTCAGGCTGCTCCTGGAACTCGAATTTCTCGTTGGAGAGACGCTCCGGCGGGGCAATTCCAAGATGCTCCAGCCGCCCGGCGAAAATCTCTATCCGCTGCGCCCAGTCCAAGCTGTCATTGCGGTTGGCGTGCCACGCCGCGGAGCAGACATCCCGGATGGTGTACGTTTCCCAGCCGTCCGCCGTGTCCAGGGCGGAGAACTCGCCCCGGTCCAGGTCGATGTCCAGCGCACTGATCACGCGCCCGGTGCGCTGGAGGAACTCGTCAGCGTAATCCTGGAACACCTCCGGGGCGATGTCCGTCACACTGTGCAGGCTTTCCGCAAACCGCTGGGTGCTGCTCCCCTTTGCCAGCAGGTAGGAGCGCAGCGCCATGGCGGCATGGAGCACATCTATCGGCATACGGCACTCCGTTACCAGGTGGTCGGTTCGCCCGTTCTGGGTAACGCGGAATACAGAGAGATGGCGGGACGCTTCCGCCTCCGCGCGCCGCTGCTGATCCTCCTTCCAGATCTCCCCGCTGATCCGCTCCCGCACCCGTTCCGGGAGCTGACCAATCAGCGTGTCCAGGTACTCGTCCAGCTTCTCCTCCACGGTCGTGTCCCCTTTTTTCAACTGCCGGGACAGCGCGTCATACCAACGTTTGTCCAGGTGCAGGACGATACCACGTTTACCCATGATCCGCCTCCGTTTCCGCCTGCACGGGCCGCTCCTTGGGCGCGGGCCGGGGACGCTTGGGCCGGGGCGCGGGGGCGGCGCGGCTGTCCAGGTACTCCCGCACCGGCGCGGGCACGGCGCGCTCATAAAGCTGTCCCAGCGTCTGCTCCAGCCGCGCCTGCACAGAGGAGCCCTCCTTCTTCAGTGAGAACTCCAGCGCGCCCAGCTTCTCCTCATCGAACGCCACCGTGATATTTGCTTTTTTCATTTTCGATTCCTCCTTCTTCACAGAACATGAAATTCCCATTGCGTAGGCTCGTCCGGGCTACCGCAGACGTTAAGTTCCTCTGCCGCGAGGTGAAGATCAGATCTGCTCATCATGCACCTCCTACGGTGTCATATCGCCCATGGCCCACTCCGCGGCCTGGTGATCCTCGTATGCCTGGTTGAACCGAGCCAGCTCTTGCGGATCCACATCGGTGAGCACCACCTCCACCCCCTCCGGGCCGGGGCTGATCTCGGACACCCGGGCGTTGAACAGGGCGGCGTGATCCTCCCGGCCCACGCTGGTGAGCTCCCGCAGGTTTTCCGCCAGCACGGAGGCGCCTGCCTCCTCGTGGGTGAGGAAGGCAAGCCCGCTGCCGTTCAGCAGGGGCAAGATGTCACGCACACGGATGTCCGACGCTTTCTCCGCCTCGGCGGTCTGGTGCTGGGCGCAGAACTCCGGGCGGAAGGTGGTTTCAATGTGCTGGAGGGAAATGTCTACCTGGGCCACCTCCGGGCGGCGTTCCAGCGTTTTTATCAGCATGGCATCCAGGCCGCTGCCCTCCCGGATGGTCACGCCGAACTTCTCCTCCAGCTCCTCGCAGTAGACGTACCAGCTCCCGCTGGCGGTGCGCTGGGCGCCCTGGCTGACGATGAAGTCCGCCACCCGGTCCAGCCTGGCCTGCACGACGTCCCGCGCTCCCGCCACATAGGCGGCGTACATGGCGCGGCCATCGTCGCCGCACTGTACCAGCG
>CAJTVM010000196.1 GCA_910579595.1 uncultured Oscillospiraceae bacterium | reverse complement strand
AACACTTGAGGCTATGCCTTCTTTTTCGTCTTTTTTCAGATTTGCTCATTTATAGGTTCATAGAATAAAAACAGGACTAAACCAGCGCTCCCCTGTTGTGGGGGTGTTTCTGGTTTAGAACCTGTATTCACAGCCGAATCCGCCGGATGACCGAGGGATTTTCCCGTCAGGCAAGGCAAATTTTCGCAGGAATCATTGTGTTTATTTTAAGAAAATTTAACGCGGCATAGCGGGAAAAGACCCGGCCAGACGGTGATTCGAGGTTGTGAATACAGGTTCTTAATGGCTGCTAAAGGAGCTGGCCCTTGACAATTTCCGAAACGGGTGATATACTGTGCCTGTTAAAATGGCAGTGACGGAGAAGAAACCGCGAAGCGGCGCACAGAGAGGAGCACATTTGGTGGAAGTGCCCCGCGCAGGCTGGTGGTTGGTACCACTCCCGAGCCGCCCGGGATGACCGGGACAGGTGCGCCTGTTACAGCGCTCACAAAGCGGCAAGGTGTTACGCTGTGCCTGTTTGCGACGCGGTTATGAGTCCTCTAGCTTGACCCGCAGCATACAATGGCTCCACAACATTCTTGCAAGCAGGGTGGAACCGTGGGATTTTTTGATCTCACCCCTGATTCTGTCAGGGGTGGGATTTTATTTTTCACCCCTCAAAAATAAGGAGGAATTCCCATGAGCGAGGAAAAAAGCGAATTTACCTTTGAAAATGAGCAGTACCGCAAGACCTACTGGCACACCTGCTCTCATGTCCTGGCCCAGGCCATGAAACGGCTCCACCCCGAGGTGAAGCTGGCTATTGGCCCGTCCATTGACAACGGCTTTTACTACGACTTCGACACCCCCGAGCCCTTCACCGAGGGCCAGTTGGCGGAGCTGGAAGCGGAGATGCGCAAGATCTGCAAAGAAAAGCTGAAGCTGGAGCGGTTTGAACTGCCCCGCGCCGAGGCGGTCAGGTTCATGGAGGAGCGGGAGGAGCCGTACAAGGTGGAGCTGATCAACGATCTCCCCGAGGACGCGGCCATCTCCTTCTACAAACAGGGTGAGTTCACCGACCTGTGCGCGGGGCCCCACCTGGACTCCACTGGGCGGATCAAGGGCAACGCCATCAAGCTCACCGCCTGCAATGCCGCCTACTGGCGGGGCGACAGCAACCGTGAAACCCTTCAGCGTATCTACGGCATTGCCTTCCCCAAGAAGGACGAGCTGGACGAGTACCTGGAAAAGATCGAGGAGGCCAAGAAGCGTGACCACCGGAAGCTGGGCAAGGAACTGGGCCTGTTCATGCTGCGGGACGAAGGCCCTGGCTTCCCCTTCTTCCTGCCCAAGGGGACGGTGTTGAAAAACACCCTCATCGACTACTGGCGGCAGATCCACAAGAAGTACGGCTATGTGGAGATTTCCACCCCCATCATGCTCAACCGGCAGCTGTGGGAGCGCTCCGGCCACTGGGACCACTACAAGGACAATATGTATACCACTGTTATCGACGATGTGGACTTTGCCGTCAAGCCCATGAACTGCCCCGGCGGGATGCTGGTGTACGCCAGCGAGCCCCATTCCTACAAGGAACTGCCCCTGCGGGTGGGGGAGCTGGGCCTGGTCCACCGCCACGAGCTGTCCGGCGCCCTCCACGGCCTGTTCCGGGTGCGCTGCTTCACTCAGGATGACGCCCACGTCTTTATGACCCGGGACCAGATGAAGGACGTCATCCAGGAGACGGTGCGCCTGTTTGACGAAGTGTACTCCACCTTTGGCCTGAGCTATGAAATTGAGCTGTCCACCATGCCGGAGGATCACATCGGCACCGTGGAGGAGTGGGAGCGCAACCAGGATATCTTAAAAGATGCCATCACCGGTATGGGTAAGAGCTTTGTCGTCAACGAGGGGGACGGCGCGTTCTACGGCCCCAAGCTGGATTTCCATCTGGCCGATTCCCTTGGCCGGACCTGGCAGTGTGGCACCATCCAGCTGGATTCCCAGCTCCCCGAGCGGTTCGAGCTGGAGTACACCGGCGAGGACGGCCAGAAGCACCGCCCCGTCATGATCCACCGGGTAGTGCTGGGTTCCATTGAGCGGTTTATCGGCGTGATTACCGAGCATTTTGCGGGCGCATTTCCGGCGTGGCTGGCCCCGGTGCAGGTGAAGGTGCTGCCCGTCACCGACAGGGCGGCGGAATATGCCAGGGAAGTGGCCGTCAAGTTGGACGGGCAGGGCTTCCGCTGCGAGGTAGACGAGCGCAACGAGAAGATCGGCAAGAAGATCCGGGAGGCCACTATGGAAAAGGTGCCCTATATGCTGGTTGTCGGTGATCGGGATATGGAGAACGGCACCGTATCTCCCCGCCACCGCTCCGGCGAGGACTTGGGGGCGATGTCCCTGGATGCCTTTGCTGGCCTGCTGGGCAAGGAAGTTAAGGGCCGGACTATCAGGTAAGCTAAGGCAAGGTGAAACGAAGCACCCCCGCAGGGTGGCGCCACGCGGCGCCACCCTGCGGGGGTGAAATTATTTGGAAGAACAGATCAACCAACTTGCACAGCATCCACCGGATCTCGGCCCCTTTGGCCAGATTGCCGGACACTTTGAGCTGCCCGCTCATGAACAGCTTGTCAAAGCTGATTTTTCCCGTGACCATGCCCATAAGATGGTCGAAACTGGCCGTCACAAACGCGTCCGCGTTGGTCCGGCCAGCGCCGGCTGCACTCGGTGAAGTAGTCGATGTAATGCTGCTCCCCCTGGCCGAAGATGATGCGCTGCACCCCCAGAGAGCCCCGAAAAATTTGTGTAAAAGAGAATACAAGACATCCTTTCAGTCAAG
>CAJTVM010000195.1 GCA_910579595.1 uncultured Oscillospiraceae bacterium | reverse complement strand
AAAACGACAAAATTTCTTCGGCGTTTTCTTACAATTTCATATCGGCGTTGACATTTTTGGGACATGAGGACATCAGCACTACAGCCAATACTTATGTGCATCTGCTGGACGAAGATCGGAAAGCTACCTCTGGCATTATGGACACCATTTTACAAGAGTCCGTATTTTGTTCTGAAAAGTGTTCTGAACCGATAAATGAGTAGAGATGTTGAAATTTTCGGTTGCAATATAAGACGAAGAAAAAGCCTCAAATCTTTCGATTTGAAGCCTTTTCCTTCACATGGTTCCCATGTTTCCTGTGTCTTGTTGACAAAAAAGATGCAGGCTCAAAACCGTTGCAGCGCAACGGTTTCCTCACTTTATGGCATCTTCCTCGGAACTGCTCACCGCTTTTCTGAATTGTACCATCAATGGTCAGAATTGTAAAGAAAAATTCAAAGCCGCCGGTTGCTCGAAGTTTCTGAAAGCAAAGAGAGGACGCCAGGAACTGGCAGCACCCCGTTCTTGGCGTCCTCTCTCTGCTCACAGTTTCAGCCGGATGATCTGCTCATAGAGCATCACATATTTCTTCTCTACCACCATGTCCTCATGGTAGTGTCCAAAAAACCAGTATTTGAATTTGCAGCGTGGGCTTACCTCATCAAAGAACTCTGTCAGGGCGTCTTTCCGGTAAAAGCCACCGCTGAATGCGTCTTGCACACTGGTGGAGCAGCAGTGGGTGATGATGTAGTCTACTGCCCAGCCCGCTCTGTCCAGGCTGGCCTTGGCGGTCTGGTATTCCTCCTCGCTGGGCAACTCCGCCGCCCACCAGGACAGGTGGTTCACCCGGTACAGCGCGCCCCTGGCATCCAGCCGCCTGCATTTTTTCTTGAACAGAGGGTCGTCCGGCTCCAGGATTCCATCCTGGATGTCGTGGCTGCTGGCACCGCCCATAGTGAAGAACTTCCTGCCCTCAATGTCGTATGCCTGCCCCCGCATCAGATGGATCACTGAGGGACGAATGCGCTGCACCTGCCCGCCGTGCCATTCCTCCACAGGGTATTGAGCCAGCAGATCATAATTTTCATGGTTGCCGGAGACAAACAGGGTGGTGTAGGGTCTCTGCTCCAGCCAGTCCAACTGGCCCTGTTCTTCGGGGCTGCCGTCCCAGACGCCCCCAAAGTCGCCACAAATAATGGTGCAGTCATCCTTGGTCAGCCCCGCCTGCTCGTAGAAGATATCGGGCCTGAACCGGCTGAAATCGCCGTGGGTATCGCCCGTGAGAAATATGGCCATGGTGTATTCTCCTCTTTCCCTATTTTAGCACAGTTTCTGTTCAATTTCTATACCGGCGTCCCGGATCTTGACCCGGATAGTCTCTGCGTCCACCACGGTGACCTGTTCCACGAACCTGCGGGTGAGGGTGTCATCGTACTCCGTGAAGCACAGGGGCTGCCGGTCCAGCCATTCCTCCATCTCCCGTTGCCTGGACGCCTGGGCGGCCCGCTTTTCCTCATCCTGCTCCTGCGCCGCGATCCGATCCATGACATCCTGTTTCTCCTCCAATACCGCCTTGAGCTGGGTGTTCAGCTCCTCGTTTTTCATGTCCGCCAGCACCTTGTCAATCAGCTCCGCCTGCTCCTCCGACAGCTCCTTCAGCCGCGTCTGCAACGCCAGGAGGCTTTCCCCGCCGTCTTCGCCGCCGCCCTGGGCCAGACTCGCCAGCTCCAGCACATCGGCTTTGACCTCCGCCCGGATGGCGCCGAACTCGTTCAGTGCGGCCACAATGGCGCTGTGGAGCCTGTTCTCATCCATCGTGGGGGAGTTGTGGCAGTATTTCGTACCGAACTCCAGCCGGGAGACGCACCGCCAGACGATCCGCTTTTTGCCGTTCCGCGCCCAGGTACACCGCTTGTAGGGCGTCCCGCACTCCCCGCACACCAACAGCTCGGATAGGGCGTATTTGGCGGAGTATTTGCCCTGTTCGGTCTTAGCGGTTTTCTGCATCACTTTCCGCTTACTGTTCCGGCGGGCCATTTCCTCCTTCACCCGGTAGTAGACCTCCCTGGGGATGATGGCGGGATGATTGTTTTTGCTGTAGTACATGGGCAGCTCCCCGTTATTTTTTACCGCTTTTCGGTCGCCGATGGGGCCGGTGGTGTAGGTTTTCTGCCGAATCCCATCCCCGATGTACTTCTCGCTGGTTAGGATGTTCTGGATCACCTGCCGCGACCAGCCCTTAATGCCCTCCGCCGTGGGGATATTCTGTTCGGTCAACTCCCGCTGGATGTCTCCCAGGCTGGCCCCCTCCAGGTAGCGGGCGTAGATCAGCCGCACCGTCTCGGCCTCGTCCGGGTCAATCTCCGGTTTGCCGTCCGGCCCCCTGCGGTAGCCCAGCGTCCGGCTGTACTGGAAGGGGATTTTGCCTTCCTTCATGCTCTGCCGCATCCCCATGACGATGTTCATCCCCATGGACTCGCTCTCCGCCTGGGAGAAGCTGCTGAACAGGGTGATCAGGAACTCGCTGGACTCCGTCAGCGTATTGATGTTCTCTTTTTCGAAGATCACGCCGATGCCCCGGCTTTTCAAGGCCCGGATGACCCGGAGACAGTCCACTGTGTTCCGGGCGAACCGAGAGGCGGATTTGGTGAGGATCATGTCGATGCGGCCCCGTTTGCAGGCGGCGATCATGCGGTTGAACTCCGTCCGCTTTTTCATGCTGGTGCCGCTCAGGCCCTCGTCAGCGAATACGCCCGCCATCTCCCAATCGGGATTTTCCTCAATTTTCTGGGTGTAATAATTCTTCTGGGCGGCGTAGCTGTTGAGCTGCTCCTCGCTGTCGGTGGACACCCGGCAGTAGGCGGC
>CAJTVM010000194.1 GCA_910579595.1 uncultured Oscillospiraceae bacterium | reverse complement strand
AGACCGAGCAGATGATTCTGGACATCGTGGGCGAGCGCGGCAAGATGCAGAACCCTGTCACCGGATCCGGCGGTATGTTCATCGGCACCGTCCGTGAGATCGGCGAGGATCTGAAGGGCAAGATCGACTTGAAGGAGGGCGACAAGATCGCTTCCCTGGTGTCCCTGTCCCTGACCCCGCTGAAGATCGACAAGATCAAGGCCATCCACCCCGAAATCGACCGCGTGGAAGTGGACGCACAGGCCATCCTGTTTGAGAGCGGCCTGTACGCCAAGCTGCCCGACGACATGAGCGAGGAGCTGGCCCTGGCCGCCCTGGACGTGGCCGGCGCCCCCGCCCAGACCGCCAAGCTGGTGAGGCCCGGCGACAGCGTTCTGATTCTGGGCGGCGCGGGCAAGGGCGGTATGATGTGCTGCTACGAGGCCATGAAGCGCGTTGGTCCTACCGGCAACGTGGTGGCCCTGGTCATCTGCGATGATGATGCCAAGCTGCTCAAGGACATGAATCTGTGCCACCATGCCATCGTCGGCTCCGCCACCGATCCCATGGACGTGCTGGAGAAGTCCCTGGCCGTCAACGGCGGCAGGGAGTATGATGTGTCCATCCTTATCGTCAACGTCCCCGCCTGCGAGATGAGCGCCATCCTGCCCGTCCGCGACAACGGCACCGTGTACTGCTTCTCCATGGCCACCGATTTCGCCAAGGCGGCGCTGGGCGCCGAGGGCTGCGGCAAGGACGTCACCATGATCATCGGCAACGGCTATACCAAGGATCACGCCGAGATCACCCTGAGCGAGCTGCGTGAGAACAAGCAGCTGAAGGACTATTTCCAAGCGAAATACCTCTGATCCCATCCCCGCAACATCTCCACAACCCAACCAAACACAAGCAGATCAATTAAAATTTTTATAAGGTGGTGCTTCGATCATGATGGAAACCCGACGCAATATCCTGTTCCCTAACGTGACCGACGAGGAATGGAACGATTGGCATTGGCAGGTTAGAAACCGTATTGAGACCCTGGATGATCTGAAAAAATACGTGGAGCTTACCCCCGAGGAGGAAGAAGGCGTCAAGGCCTGCCTGGGCACCCTGCGCATGGCCATCACCCCGTACTACCTCTCCCTCATCCAGCCCAACGACCCCCACGACCCGGTCCGTCTCCAGGCCATCCCCACCGCCAAGGAGCTGCACCAGTCCAAGTCCGACCTGCTGGATCCCCTGCATGAGGACGCCGACTCCCCCGCTCCCGGCCTGACCCACCGCTATCCTGACCGCTGCCTGCTGCTGATCACCGACCAGTGCTCCATGTACTGCCGTCACTGCACCCGCCGCCGCTTCGCCGGCCAGCACGACGCGGGAATGCCCCAGGACCGGATCGACCAGGCCATCGAGTATATCCGCAATACCCCCCAGATCCGGGATGTGCTGCTGTCCGGCGGCGACGCGCTGCTCTGCTCCGACGAGCGCCTGGAGTACATCATCGCCAAGCTGCGTGAGATCCCCCATGTGGAGATCGTCCGCATCGGCTCCCGCACCCCTGTCGTGATGCCCCAGCGCATCACCCCCGAGCTGTGCGCCATGCTGAAGAAGTATCATCCCGTGTGGCTGAACACCCACTTCAACCATCCCAACGAGATCACCGCCGAGTCCGCCGCGGCCTGCGCCCGTCTGGCCGACGCCGGCATCCCCCTGGGCAACCAGAGCGTGCTGCTGGCCGGCGTGAACGACTGCGTCCATGTGATGAAGAAGCTGGTCAACGAGCTGGTGAAGATCCGTGTGCGCCCCTACTACATCTACCAGTGCGACCTGTCCATGGGCCTGGAGCACTTCCGCACCCCCGTCAGCAAGGGCATTGAGATCATCGAGGCGCTGCGCGGCCACACCTCCGGCTTCTGTGTGCCCACCTTCGTGGTGGACGCCCCGGGCGGCGGCGGCAAGACCCCCGTGATGCCCCAGTACATCGTCTCCCAGTCCCCCCACAAGATCATCCTGCGCAACTACGAGGGCGTTATCACCACCTACACCGAGCCGGACCACTACGAGGAGAACTGCCAGTGCGAGATCTGCAAGGCGGAGCGGGCAGGCGAGCGCAAGGTGGAGCTGATGGGCGTCGCCGGACTGGAGCGTGGCCAGGTTCTGTCCATGGAGCCGGCCAACCTGGAGCGGCATAAGCGCGTCCATCACGACTGATTTCCGCAGCCCCACAACAAATCAAAGAATGGAAGTGAGTGCATTTGGAATCCAAATTGAACCTTGATTTCAAACTGGTGGAGCGGGCCCGTGCCCATGCTTCCCGGGTGGCCGACGATACCCAGCACTTCATTGACGGCTGCACCACCGTGGCCGTTGAGCGCACCATCTGCCGCCTGCTGGGCATCGACGGGGTTGACTCCCAGGAGGTGCCCCTGCCCAGCGTGGTGGTTGACCACCTGATGGAAAAGGGCGCGCTGCCCCAGGGCGCGGCGTTCTGGATCGGCAACGCCATGGTGGAAACCGGCAAGAACCCCCAGGAAATTGCCGAGGCCGTGGCCAACGGCGAATTGGATTTGCCCGCGATCCCCGCCCACGGCGAAGCGGAGATCCATGACGTGCTCTCCCCCATCGTGGAGGACAGCCTGGCCAAGATCCGCGCCCGCCGCCAGCGCCGCGAGGACTTCATTGCCGCCCACGGCGGCGAGAAGGACGGCCCGTGGATCTACCTGATCGTGGCCACCGGCAACATCTACGAGGACATCGTACAGGCCACCGCCGCCGCCCGCCAGGGCGCCGACGTCATCGCCGTCATCCGCACCACCGGCCAGTCCCTGCTGGACTACGTCCCCTACGGGGCCACCACCGAGGGCTTCGGCGGCACCTACGCCACCCAGGAAAACTTCCGCCTCA
>CAJTVM010000193.1 GCA_910579595.1 uncultured Oscillospiraceae bacterium | reverse complement strand
CACTTGAGGCTATGCCTTCTTTTTCGTCTTTTTTCAGATTTGCTCATTTATAGTTGCAAAGGGAAAAGCGTCGTAGTATAATGGCGGAGCGGTGCTTTGCTGCTTTAACGCACATGAGCGAAAAGCATCGGCTACGGGAAGGATGATTGGAAATGGTTTCACAGTCCATGCGCCAGTTGGGGGCCCAAGGCAACCCCATGCGGGTGCTGTTTGAATACGGAAAGAAGCGCGCCGCCATTGTGGGCGAGGAAAATGTGCTGGATTTTGCCCTGGGCAACCCCTCCGTCCCCCCGCCCGCCCGGGTGAACGAGGTGATTATGGAGATACTGTCCGGGGATCGCCGGGATTCCATCCACGCCTACACCAGCGCCCCAGGGGATCTGGAGGTGCGCAACACCATCGCCGGCTCCCTGAACCGCCGGTTTGATGCCGGATGCCAGGGGACGGATCTGTTCCTCTCCTGCGGCGCCGCCCCGGCGCTGTGCTCCTGTTTGAAGGGGTTGTGCTGTCCCGGCGACAAGTTTGTCGTCATCACCCCCTACTTCACCGAGTACAAGATCTTTATCCACGGAGCGGGAGGGGCGGTGGTGGAGGTCCCCGCCGAGAAGGACACCTTCCGTCTGGATATCCCCGCTATTGAGGCGGCGCTGGATCCCCATGTGAAGGGGGTTGTGATCAACTCCCCCAACAACCCCAGCGGCGTGGTGTATCCCCGGGAAAACCTCAATGCCCTGGGCGATCTGCTCCGACGGAAGGGTCGGGAGTACGGCGCACCCATCTACCTCATCTCAGACGAGCCATACCGCGAGGTGGTCTACGATGGGGTGGAGGTGCCCTGGGTGCCCCACTGCTATGAAAACACTTTGGTATGCTATTCCTACAGCAAGGCCATTTCCCTGCCGGGGGAGCGCATCGGCTATGTGCTGGTGCCCCCGTCCATGGAGGATCACGACGAGGTGTACCAGGCGGTGGCGGGCGCGGGGCGGTGCGTGGGCCACATCAATGCCCCCAGCATTTTCCAGCAGGTGGCCGCCGCCTGCGACGGCATGGTCAGTGATTTGACCGCCTACACTGTCAACCGCAATCTGCTGTACGACAACCTCACCGCCATGGGCTTTGACTGCGTCAGGCCGGAGGGGACGTTCTACCTGATGATGAAGTCCCCGGAGCCGGACGCCGCCGCCTTCAGCCGCAAGGCCATGGAGCTGGATCTCCTGTTCCCGGACACGGGGAGCTTTGCTTGCCCGGGCTATGTGCGCATTGCCTACTGCGTGCCTACCAGCCGGGTGGAGCAGTCCCTGCCCCGGTTCCGGGAGCTGGCCCGGATGTATGGCTTGATGGAAACGGAATAAAACAAGGCCCCCCTCCGGCGGAGGGGGGCTTTTGTACGCGTCTGCCTTATTTCAGCAGTCCCTGAATCAGAATCACCAGAATCAGCACCGGCAGCACAAACTGGAAGAACGGCTTCAGCGCACGGGGCATTTTGACGCCCTTGCCGGTGTTGGCCTCCTCCAGATACTTGTCGAAACCCCAGCCCAATTTGGTGACGCAGAACAGCAGGTACACCAGCGACCCCAGCGGCAGCAGCAGGTTGCTCACCAGGAAATCCTCAATGTCCAGCACCTGGCCCACGCTGCCGTTGGGCAGGACAGCCTCAAAATACCACAGGTTGTACCCCAGCACGCAGGGCATACTGGCGATGAGCACGAACACGCCGTTGACCAGCGCCGCTTTTTTCCGGCTCCAGCCGAAGTTGTCGATGCACCCGGCCAGCAGGTTTTCAAACACCGCGATCACCGTGGAGAAGCTGGCAAAGGACATGAACAGGAAAAACAGCGAGCCCCATAACCGCCCGCCCGTCATGTTGGCAAATACCTTGGGCAGGGTGACGAAAATGAGGGACGGCCCCGCGTCCGGCGTCACCCCGAAGGAGAAGCAGGCGGGGAAGATGATGAGGCCGCTCATCAAAGCCACAAAGGTGTCCAGGCCGCAGATGCGTACCGCCTCGCTGGCCAGGGTGTTGTCCCGGCTCATGTAGCTTCCGAAAATTTCCATGGCGGCGATGCCCAGACTCAGGGTGAAAAAAGCCTGGTTCATGGCGGCGGTGATTACCTTGCCCAGGCCCGTATCAATCGCCCGGCCGAAGTCAGGCAGGAGGTAGAACTTCACGCCCTCACCCGCACCGGGCAGGGTGAGGCTGTGCACCGCCAGCACCACGATCAGCCCCAGCAGGCCCATCATCATAAACTTGGTCACCCGCTCCAAGCCGCCCTGGAGACCCAGGGAGCACACCAGGAAGCCCGCCAGTACGGTGATCGTCATCCACACCGTCATCTCGGCGGGGTTGGACTGCATGGCGGGGAACACCGCGTCCACCGCCTCGTTGGTCAGGTGGTCGAAGGTGCCCCCGGCGAATTTGAAGAAGTAGCCCAGCATCCAGCCGGACACGGTGGTGTAGTACATCATCAGCAAGTAGCAGCCAATCAGGCAGAACCAGCCGTGGATATGCCATTTGGAGCCCTTGGGTTCCAGGGCCTTGTAGCCCTGCACGGCGCTTTTGCGGCTGGCCCGGCCAACCGCCAGCTCCATGGTCAGCACCGGAACACCCATGAGCAGCAGGAACACCAGGTAGAACAGCACGAATACGCCGCCGCCGTTTGCCCCGGTGACGTAGGGGAATTTCCACACGTTGCCGATGCCGATGGCGCACCCGGCGCTCACCAGCAGGAAGCCCAGCCGGGAGCGGAAGTTTTCTCGTTTCATTTGCCCTCACCTCTCTGCGAATTCGCATTATTATACCGAAAGCCGGGGGAAATGTCAAATGACGGACCGCCAAGAAAAAAGCACCGGCATGGAAGTCTGAAGTGCCCCCAAAAAGTTAGAGCCTGTTTAAAATCTTTTGACAAAAATGGCGGAGTGGGAGATAATAGGAA
>CAJTVM010000192.1 GCA_910579595.1 uncultured Oscillospiraceae bacterium | reverse complement strand
GGCTTCTGGCCGGACGCGGATCAGCAGCGCGGTGCCAAGCTCAAACGGAAATAACAGGATGCCTAGGAGCGGGACGCTCGGGAAAATGTCCCTGCCTGCGCCGCTGTGCGGGCCAATCCGCTCCTGCCGCAGTTCCTGCGCCCCCAACCGAAGAAAACCCCAGCTTTATTTTTGAAGAAGGAGTTAAGAAATATGCCTAAAATTTTTGCCGCGAAAAATCCCGAGATCACCCAGCGGGAGCTGGATCACATGGCCCTGTCCCGCAGCTTGGCTGGCGAGTGCGTCGTCCTGCTGGAAAATGACGGCGCTCTGCCCCTGGCGGAGGCAGGCAGGCTGGCCCTGTACGGCACCGGCGCCCGCCACACCATCCGGGGCGGCACCGGCTCCGGCGACGTGAACACCCGCAGCATGGTCAACATTGAGCAGGGCCTGGAGGACGCCGGGTTCCAAATCTCCACCAAGGCGTGGCTGGATCGCCAGGACGCTGCCTATGCCCAGGCCCGGAAGGACTATCTGGAATGGATTCCCCGCTATGCCAAGGAGGAAGGGATCACCGAATTTCTGGTCACCTTCTCCTGCCCCTTCCAGGTGCCTGCCCCAACGGAGATCACCGGGGACGACATGGCCGCCTCCGAGGCCGGCGCTGCCGTCTACGTGATTTCCCGCACGTCCGGCGAGGGGGCGGACCGCTGCAACAAGCGGGGGGATTATCTGCTCTACGAGGAAGAAAAAGCCCAGCTGGAGCAGCTGGGAAAGGCATACAACAAGCTGATCGTAGTACTGAATACTGGCGGCGTCATGGATCTGTCCGAGCTGAAAGCTATTCCCGGCGTCAGCGCCATCCTCCTGCTCAGCCAGCTGGGCAGCATCGGCGGCAGCGTACTGGCCGATGTGCTGCTGGGCAAAGTGAACCCTTCCGGCAAGCTGACGGACACCTGGGCAAAGCAATACAGCGACTACCCATCCTCCGCCGGGTTCAGCCACAACGATGGCAATATTGATGATGAATACTATACCGAGGGCATCTATGTGGGCTACCGGTACTTTGATACCTTTGGCGTAAATCCGCTCTACCCATTCGGCTACGGCAAATCCTACACCAGCTTTTCCATCACCCCCGGCGCGGTGAAGGTGGGGGATGGCCGAGTCAAGGTACCCGCTGTGGTAAAAAATACCGGATCCGTCCACTCCGGCAAGGAGGTGGTGCAGGTCTACTGCTCCGCCCCCACCGGGAAACTGCCCAAGCCCTGCCAGGAGCTGGTGGGTTTTGCCAAGACGAAACTGCTGGCGCCCGGCGAGAGCGAGACGGTGGAGATTGCCTTTGCCGTAAAGGACATGGCCTCCTACTGCGAGACGTGTGCCGCCTGGGTGCTGGAGGCCGGGGAATATGTCCTCTGGGTGGGCAGCAGTTCCCGGGAGACGCAGCCCGCCGCAGTCCTCACCCTGGGCGAAACCGTCAAAACCCAGGTGCTGAAAAATCTATTTGCCGATGACCACCCGGTACAGGAGATGGCAGCCCCCGCCGCCAGGACGGCGGCTGTGGATGCCTCCGTCCCCCGCATCACCCTGGATCCCGCCGCTATTGTGACGGAACGGGCGTTTTATCAGGGTGAACGCCAGCCCTATACCACCGTCAAAACCGGCGTGCTCACCGCAGCTGACGTGAAGGCGGGCCGCTGCACCGTGGAGGAACTGACAGCCCAGCTGACAGTGCGGGAAATGGCGGAACTGTGCGTGGGCACCCATCGGGTGGGCGGCGGCTCGGTGGTGGGCAACGCCTCCTGCACCGTGCCCGGCGCGGCGGGGGACAGCAGCGCTGTCATCTGGGAGAGCCGGGGCGTAAAGAACATGATCCAGGCCGACGGTCCCGCCGGCCTGCGGCTCCAGCCCGTTTTTAAGACGGACAAGCAGGGCCATCTGCTCCCCGGCGGCAGCGTGATGGGCGACATCTTTGAGCCCTTCGATCCCAAATACACCGATGAAAATTCCGACACCTACTACCAGTACTGCACCGCCATCCCCATTGGCTGGGCCTTGGCCCAGAGCTGGAACACCGCCCTGCTGGAGGAGATTGGCTCCATGGTGGGGGTGGAGATGGAGGAATTAGGCGTGGATCTGTGGCTGGCCCCAGCGCTGAACATCCACCGCAACCCCCTGTGCGGGCGGAATTTCGAATATTACTCCGAGGACCCGCTGGTGAGCGGCAAAGCCGCCGCGGCCATCACCCTGGGCGTCCAGTCCCACTCTGGCAAGGGCGCCACTATCAAGCATTTTGCCGCCAACAACCAGGAGGACAACCGCTACTTCACCAACTCCCACATCAGCGAGCGTGCCATCCGGGAGATCTACCTGAAGGGCTTTGAGATCGCCGTCCGGGAGGCCCAGCCCCTATCTATCATGACCTCTTACAACCTGCTCAACGGGGTACACACCGCCAACTGCCGCGACTTGCTCCAAGCCGCGGCCCGGGACGAGTGGGGCTTCCGGGGGGTATTCATGACCGACTGGTTCACTTCCCAGAGCGTGCCGGACTTTACGGGGAACGGCAAGGTACTTTATCCCATTTCCGCCTCCACCGGCTGTATTTTCGCCGGAAACGACATCCAGATGCCAGGCTACCAAAAAAATGTGGATGATATCGTTTGGGCTGTGGAAAGCGGGGAGGCGCTTGACGGCTACCGCATTACCCTGGCTGACCTGCAATTTAACGCCGCCAACGTGATCCGCGCGGCGATTCAGACCATCCGGTAAACAAAAACGCTGCCCCGTGGAGAGGACTTTGTATGGAGGGCGGCGGGGAGCGGCACCTGGGGGAGCCGCTCCGCACCTTGGGACATTTTGAACTGCCCCCCGTCAAGTAGACAGTGAAATAAAATGCGAAATTTTGTCAGGCAGCACTTTTTCGGGTGCTGCCTTTCTGCGTTTCCCCACTACCCAGCGGGAA
>CAJTVM010000191.1 GCA_910579595.1 uncultured Oscillospiraceae bacterium | reverse complement strand
CGTACTCCCGGAGGAACAGGACGCGGCCCACCTTGCCGCCCAGCTCGAAGTGGTCCGCTTTGAACTGCATCCCGTCCGGGGCGATGGCGTCCTTGAAGTGATGGCCCCGGCGCATGGCGGCGGAGAGGTCGAATTGAAAATCCCGTTCCTCGCTGGGCCGGAAGAAGTCATGGAAGATCCGCAGGCGCTCATGGTTGTCCAGGGGCTTGGCCCCGCTGTCCAGCTTGCCAAAGCTCTTGGACAGGTCAATATCCACCCGCTTGAAAAAGGTACGGGCCTCGTCGATGCTTTTCCGGGCAACGGAGATTGTGATGTACTTGTCCTGAATGAGATTGTTGCTCTCCAGCGCCTTCTCGGTGAGGATGCCGTTATACTCCTGGCGGTAGCGGTCCAGCTCGTCCCCCTTCATACGCATAAGGACACTGTGCTGGAAGTCCGTACCGTTGAGACGGCGGTTATTGATGGTGATTTTAGCGGTGGCCCCGGTGGGCAGGCTGTTGAGTACGCCGCAGTAGGCCAGAAACATTTCCTGCTGGTCCTCATGGGACGCCACGGAGTAGTTGATGTCCGCAAACCGCCACGTCCGGCTGTACCGGTTGCGGCCAGTCTGCCAGATGCCGTCCCGGAATACCCGCTGGATGGGGATGGACTGCTGCACACTGCGGGGAATTTTGAACGGTTCCCGTTCGCTCTTGTTGGCGGCGGCCAGGGTTTTAATCATAGTCTTGTACCCCCTTTTTCGTCAGAGCTGTGCCGTAGAGGTTTTCCGACTGGAACACCCTGGGCCCGGCGCAGAGGAATTGAGATTTCAAAAAGGCCCATAGGAATTGCTCAAAGGTCATGCCGTTGTACTGGAAAAAGCCGGTGACGGCCACGGGAGCCGCCGCCACAATGCAGGCCCAGCTTGCGGTCTCCGGGCCGGTGATGGTTTTCAGAAGGAAGTACACGCCCACGGCCATGCCGACGGCCAGCACCGCGCAAACGAACTGCCGGACAGACAGGCCGAAGAAGATGGTCTCCTTATGCTGGCGTACTTCCTTGGGGATTTTGATTTCCATATAGTCGCTCCTTTTCTGAAATGCGTCTCAACTTCTGAAATGCGTCTCAACTTGAGACACATTTCGACATTACAATTTATCATTTTATTTGTGAGGAAGGGTTTGCTATGGCTGCCAGGGGTAATTGCTATATTTGTGGAAAAGAACTCAGCAAAGCCGGGGTGAAAAAGCATTTGGCTGTGCATCAGTACAATGGGCCGGAGACCGGCGAGGAATGTGCCTTGCTCAAAATCGAAGGGGCGTATTATAAGGACTATTGGCTGTTCCTTGATGTTCCTTTGACGGCAGGACTGGACAGTCTCGACCGCTTTCTGCGTGAAATATGGCTGGAGTGCTGCGGACACATGAGCGCCTTTTTCGGAAAAGGTCATCAGGAGATGAAGAACAGCCGGAAATTCAGCACGTTTGAGCCGGGAGAACAATTCCTGCATGAGTATGATTTTGGGGATACAACGGAGACGCTTATCACGGTGGCGGGCCATACACGCCGGGAGCCGCAAAAGGCGGCCGTCCGGCTTCTTGCCCGGAATATCCCGCCGTTGATCCCATGCTCAAGGTGCGGGGCGCCTGCGGCCTATGTCAGTACGGATAATAACATCTATAAGCATAAGGAACCGTTTCTCTGCAAAGCCTGTGCCCGTGAGAGTGAAATTGAGGATTTTTCTCTGCCTGTAACAAATTCCCCCCGGATAGGGATATGCGGCTACTGCGGCGATTTGGATGTCTATGCATTTGACTCGGAAAAATTCGCGCATAGAGAAAAATGATGCTTTTACAGGCCGAACATTTCCTTCACGATCCGCTCCGCGCCCTTCACCAGTCCCACCAGCACCATCATGTTAAAAATGGTTTCCCCGATGTACTGCCAACTCATGGTGACGGCGGACAGAGAGGTGTCCACCACGGGGGTGCCGCTTGACATAAAGGCGGAGAAGATCAGGCAGGCCAGTACGATAATGGCCCCCTCCAGGCACACGCCTACATAGCTTTTGAGAAAAGCGGTCCCGGCAAAGCTGGTCCCCTCCCCGGCGAAGGAGGCCAGGGGCAGCGGGGCCAGGGCGGTATAGAAGTACAGCCGGAAGAAGCGGCCATATACGGTGAGGATCAGGATAAAGGACATGACGGTGATAAACAGGCTGCCCAGCAGGGACACCAGCCACAAAGGGATACTGGCGAGAAAGCCCACGCCCTCGATGGCGTCCACGATCTCCTGGGGGACAGTAATGCTGGCGGCGGCCATACCGCCGATACCGCCCATGACGGTCTGCACAATGCCGCCGCAGACGGAGAAAATGCCTGTCATGATCTCCATAGCGGAGCCGACGGCCAGCTTTGCCAGCACAAAGCGGATAAAATGCCGCAGTACAAATTCCGGGCGCTGGAAGTCCCGAAAGCTGGCGGCGGTCTGGAAAATGCTCATAGCGAAGAACAGCACCAGCAGGCCGTAGCCCACGGCCTTCATCGCGTCGTTGATGGTAACGATGGTGCCCCATACGGTGCCGCCCCGGAAGGTCTCCGGCGTGGTAGTAATAAGGGACCATATCTCCGTCAGTTTTCCATTCCAGGTGTTGAAAGCCGATTGCAGGTTTCCAACGATCCAGTTGTCGCTCAAAAGATTCACCTCCTTCGTCGGGGCTAAATCCATTTCACTCCGTTTCCGCCTAACGGCGAAAACTGCGTTCCATTTCTTTGCCCCTCCTCTCCCCGCCAAAACCGCTTTGCTGGGTTTTGGCGGGGGCCCCGAAATAAGTCTCAAATTGAGACGCATTTCGACAATATATTATAAGGTAGGGGGCGGACGCTGCGGCCCGCCCCCTTGGGCGGCTTACAGCGCGCCGATGGTGGTCAAAATCTCCTTAGCAAAGGCTATCATAAGGCCACCGAACAGGCACAGGAAGCCCTGGGTGCGCTGGC
>CAJTVM010000190.1 GCA_910579595.1 uncultured Oscillospiraceae bacterium | reverse complement strand
AATTACATTTTTTCCTCGGCGTTTTCTTTCATTTTATCATCGGCGCTGACATTTGCCGTAGCGGAGCTTTGTCTGCTTGCAGAACAGCATCCAGAGTACAAGCAGGCGCGAGAAAAAATGATAGAACTGCTCACCGCAAAAAACAACGTGGAGCGGATTTTGGGCGCGACGGAGAAAGAGAAAAATCGTGGCCGCCAGCAGGGGGCGAGATGATGATTTTCCTCTCCCTGCATGACGGGGCCCCCACGCAAGCCCAGCGAAGCGGGTTGCGTGGGGAAAGGAGGGACAACGGAACGGAGCGGATGCCCGCCGTTAGGCGGGCGCAGCAGAATGGAGTTTGTCCCGACGCGCAGACGCCGAAGGCGGCTTAAAAGGGCCGGCGCGACTGCGCTGGCCCTTACGGGGGTTTGGGGGCGGTCAGCCACCAACAAGCACGCGCCGGGTATATACCGGCGCATTGCTTGCTACTACTGTCATTTGCAAACAAAGCGTAAGACAAATGATACGCCAAGCCGTTATCCAGAAGCATTTCCTTGCTGATATACAGTCCTGATAATATCGTCGATTTTTGCCTCCTCCAAGCCCACTTCTTTGATGGGGGTTGTGCGGGAAATATCCTCAATCAACCGGGCGGCGGTAATCTCATCCTTGCGGAAGCGGTAAACCGAACGAGCTTCGTTAACGGAGATCAGTTCTGCATGGGGATGGGAAACAGCGGCGGGGTGATAGAAGTCTATGATAAGATGGCGGTAGGGTGCAATCTTGTCGATCAACGCGTCCAGCGAACCGTCCTCAATGATCTTGCCCTCGTTGATGATAATAACCCGCTGGCACAGCTCCTGAATATCGCCCAGGTCGTGGGTGGTCAGGATAATGGTGGTCTTACTGCGCTGGTTGACCTCCTTGATGAACTTCCGGACGGAGTATTTCGCCTCCACATCCAGGCCGATGGTAGGCTCGTCCAAAAACAGCACGTCCGGTGAGTGGAGCATAGCCGCTACCAGATCGCCCCGCATCCGCTGCCCCAGGGAGAGTTGCCGCACCGGGGTGTCGATAAAGCGGTCTATCTGGAAAATCTCATTGAGTATACCAAGGTTATCTGTGTAGGTTTTATCTTCAATCTGGTAAATCCGTTTCAGCAGCTCAAAGGTTTCACCCAGCCGCAGATCCCAGTTCAGCTGACTGCGCTGTCCAAACACCACGCCCAGGTTCTGTACCACCCGTTTGCGGTTCTTCTGGGGCGATATGCCGTCCACTAGGATTTCACCGCTGGTGGGTTGGAGGATGCCGGACAGCATTTTCACCGTGGTACTTTTTCCCGCGCCGTTGGGGCCTATGTAGCCGACGATGCTCCCCTTTTCAATGGAAAAGGAGATGTCGTCTACTGCCCGGACATACTCGGCCTTCTGTACAAAGAGGTTCTTGACCGCTCCCCGCAGACCGCTCTCCTTCTTGATCTTCTTGTATTCCTTCACCAGATGGCTGACTTCAATGATGTTCATGGATGCGCCTCCCGACCCTTATCCATTGCCGCTTTTGTATCCGCTGTTCTGTCTCAATCCGTTCCACAAGGATTTCCCGCCATGATCCGCTCGAAATCAATGCTGCGCGATTGTTCTGTTTCGATCCAGCTCAAAATTTGTTCCACCTTCTCCGAATCGCTCTGGTCCCGCTTGAGGGCATGAAGGGGCCGCCACCAGAAAGGCCGCAGATACCGGTAAAGCAGTGGCGCGGCCTCTTTCTCCGCCTGTGTAAAATGATAGCTGTTTTTCATCAGCGAAAGATTATGCAGAAAGGACCGGAGGGACTTTTCACTGTTCTCCTCCACATAATACATATTGTTCTCCCGTTTGTCCGGGATGTCTTCGTCAAAATTGATCCACAGCTCCCGGAAGAATACGTTCAGCGCGGTATCTCTGCCGGTGAGGTTGAGATCCAGCACACCGGCGAAGCGCATATTACGGTCCAGCAGGATGTTGCCCGGGTTCAGATCAGCTTGAAACACGGAGACAGGGAGCCGGCCGTATATCCGCTCCAGCGCACCGCGATTCGCAAGAAAGCGGGACCATATCCGCTGAAACCGCTCGATATATTGGGGAAACCGCCCCTCTATGATTTCCTTGAATTCCAGGGCGCACTCCATGATCTCATCACAGGGGTCGGAGGGGCAGAACCGCTCCAGGACACATAGACCGGAGGGAAAATCCCCAAAATCCAGCCGGGCCGAGCCAACCTCACAGAGAAACCGAAGGGCATCGTCATGGTAAATATATCGTCCGTTTTGCCGGATTGTCGAATCTCCAAGCTGCTCCGCCGTTTGAAGCTGCGCCAATTCTTCCGCATACACAATGCAGGGCCTGCCCTCATAGTCCACCGCCTCGGCGGCGTTCCCGTATCTGTTGTCGATAATTTGAGGGCAGTAATAGCCCATTGCCCTGTAAGCCGCCGCAGTTTTCCGCCAGATCTCCACACGGTGGGGCGTCGTAAAATCATTGCACGCAATTTTGATTGCCAGCCCTCGATCTTCCCACCGCGCAAAGACTGTGCGGCGGAAATCATCCTTCCCCCGGCTGGTGTCCTTATATTCCCATGTGTATGGCGGATCATCTCGATAGAGCGAATAGATCCCGGCAAAATCCATTGATTATGCGCGCCTCTTTTCTGTTTTGATTGCGCGTTCAGCTCCCGGCGCTCTCGTATCGCCCCATCCCGGCCCGGAACACCGCGCAGCTCCCCGCGAACAGGAGCAGTCCCACCGTCAGGGTGATTACCGCCAGCGGCACAGGGACAACAGCAGTCCCCATCCTCAGCATATCCTTCACAGGCCAGAAAGTAATCCATGCCAGGGGCAGGAGAAAGGTAAACAGCGCTTGTGCCCACTTGGGATAAATGGTGAGGGGATACATGGAAACCCGCTCAAACAGCTCCCCTACCATGTCCGTAAAATTGGCAGTGCTTTTCGTCCAGAAGGACATGGAGCCGCAGAACATCCACACCGCCCCGCGGATCAG
>CAJTVM010000189.1 GCA_910579595.1 uncultured Oscillospiraceae bacterium | reverse complement strand
CCTGTCCGGGTATCTCCGGCGGGTGGGCGCTGGGAAGCCTGCGGCGGTGTTCCCCAGCCAGCGGTTCCACGCTCTCTATCAGCAGGTAAACGCCCTGCGGGACAACCTCACCAGATTGGTGGTTATGCTTGGTTTGTCTCTGGTTCCTTGGTGGTATTGGTGAATAGCTTTCCCCACGCCTTTCGGCTATACTTGCGTTGCAATCAGCGGAAAGGAGAATGACGCTATGCCAGCCACAAAGAACCTCTGCGCACAAATCAGCCTCGACCTGCATCAGAAAATTTCCGAAGCCAGAGAGGCGGCGGGCCTGACCACCGCACAATACATCACCGAACTGCTCACCGAATACTTCAAAATGAAAGAAAATGGAGGGAACATCACCATGACGAACAACAACACCAGGACCCTGGCCTTTCAGATCTCGGAGGAACTTTTCCAGCGGATCAAAATCCACCTGGAGCGCGAGACCCAGCGCACCGGCAGGAAGCTGACCCAGCGGGAGTTCGTGCTGGGGCTGATCGAGGAGGCCCTGGAGGCGGCGGAGCGGCAGGAGGAGGCCGCCCCCATCAGCAACGGTGACGAGGCGGATGACAGCACCGAGCAAGAGATCTGACACCCCCAGCCGGGGCTGCTCCAAAAGGGAGCGGCCCCGGCCCGTTTCAAGCCGTTTGTGCCAGCCCAAGGCAGGGTGGCATCCGTGTGCCCTGCCAGGACGGTAAAACGCGGTGTCGGCCCCTTTGTGGCCCAGCGTGACGGCCTCCTGCCCACAGCAGCAATGCGCCCCGGAGATTTCCCGAGTTTTGGGGAAACCTCCGGGGCGCTTTTTTGTTGTCAGCTTGCCAGCACAGGCGCCGTGTCGCGCCAGACGTCCTCCAGCTTCCGGGCCTGGAACGCCCGGTTCTCCTCCGCTGTGGCGGTGCGGATACGGTTCAGCTTCCCGCAGTCCGGGCACTGGCAGGGCTTGGACACGGCCTCGATCTCAAAGTGGCAGTGATCGCAGACAAACACCATTTTGACCCATCTCCCTATATTTTTCACTGAGGGACAGTATACCACTTTTGCCCCAGCCATACAAGCCATAGTGGCGTTTTCCCTGTTTTGCCCAAAATATGGTGTACATAACAGCAGCGTAACGGCCCCCGTCCGAAGAAAAGCAAGCCCCGCAAAGGCCCCAGCCATCCGTCAAAACAACGAAAGCGAAACGACTGAACAGCCAGGGAGAGCGCCCCCGTTTGCGGGACGTTCTCCCTGGCTGTTTTGCGTTTATGGAGGAGGTGATGAATCACGAAACAGAAAACAGGCCAGAAGGATCTCTGGAAATTCACGGACGAGGAGATGGAGACCGCTAAGAACACAGATCTGCCGGACCTGCTGGAACACCTGGGCTACAGCGTCCGGCGGGTAGGCAGCCGGTACCACACCACCAGGGAGATGGACAGCATCCGCATCAAGGACCGCCGCACCTGGAAACGGTACTCCAACGGCAAGGGCGGGGACGCCATCACGTTCCTCCAGGAGTTCTGCGGCAAGGACTTCCGGGAGGCGGTGAACTACCTGCTGGAGTTCAACGGCAAGCGCGCCAGGGACTCCCCCGCCCCGCGCCCCAAGCCTGCCCAGCAGGAGGAAAAGCCCGCCTTTGTCCTACCCATTGCCAACCGGGATCATCGCCGGGTGTTTGCCTATCTTCAAAAGAGAGGCATCGCCCCCCAGGTGATCCGGGGCTTCATCGACTCCGGCCTGCTCTACGAGGACAGCTTACATCATAACTGCGTGTTCGTGGGCCGGGAGGTTGGCGGAAAGGCGGTGTTCGCCAGCAAGCGCGGCACCTATGACCTGAACGGCTCCGGCTTCAAGGGGGACGCCGTTGGCAGCGACAAAAGCGTGGCCTTCCGGCTCCCCTGCGACCCGGCCCTGGATTGGGTGGCGGTGTTCGAGGCCCCCATCGACCTGATGAGCTTCTGCACCCTGCACCGGGCGGTCACCAGCAACGCCGTGGCCCTGTGCGGCCTGTACCAAGGCCCGCTGGACACCTACCTGCGGGAGAATCCTCACCTGAAGCGGATTGTCCTGTGTCTGGATGCGGATGGGCCGGGGCAGGAAGCCACAGAGAAGTTCCAGGCGGAGTATGGGCAGAAGGGCTATGACGTGTCCACCCGAACGCCCGCCCAGGGTAAGGACTGGAACGAGTGCCTGCAGCAGCGTGGCCGTGCCAGAGAAAGGGGGGATCAGCGTCAGGCAACGGCCAGATAACCGTATTATTCAGGCTCAAAAAAACTAAAAACGGAGGAATTATCCCATGAAACGCATCTTTACTATCCTGTGCGCCCTTGCCATCGTTATGGCCGGGAGCGCCACCGCCCTGGCCGCGGAACCCGCCGAGGGGGGCCAGAGCGCCAGCTATTACCCCATCTCTGTGGAGGAGTATACCTACGGCCCCCTGGACGAGCTGCGGATCAACAAGACCTATCAGCTCTCCCTGTCGGACGATCCCAGCCTCATCCCCACCGAGGACTTCGTCCGCAATGGCCGGAGGTATTACCTGTTGGACATGACCCGGAAGGACGAGGTGGGCGTGGACATCCAGACCCACACTGAGACGGTCACCCAGGCCAGCGATACCAACAGCCTGGAAACGATCCTCCAGCGGCTGGACGCGGAGATGGAGGTCACCACCGAGGACGGCTACGTTGGCGTCCTGCGGCTGGATCACACCAGCGTCCAGGTGACCACGGACGGCTACGCCACCAAGACCAGCACCCTGACCGCCAGCCGCAGCTATCCCAACCTGTCCGAAGCGGATACCTCCCTCATCCCCAAGAGCATCGAGGACAAGGGCAAGACCCTGACCCTGGGGGATGTGAAGTGGAGCGAGTCCATGGACGTGGACGGCGAGGGCAATCCCGTCACCCGCTATACTGCCACCGCCAGCTACACGGGAACCGCCACCAGCCGGTACGCCACCGGCTACACCGTCAGCGCCAGCTACACCGGCGAGGTGTCCAAGCCCAACTGCG
>CAJTVM010000188.1 GCA_910579595.1 uncultured Oscillospiraceae bacterium | reverse complement strand
CCGTGTCCTTTGCGCTGGTTTTCTCGATGAACCATTTATCAATCCCACGGGCGGCGAGGGCCTCCCGCTGCCGGGCCTCGTTCTGCTCCTGGGTGCTGACCCGGACATAGGCGATTTTAGACATTTTCTGAAATCCTCCATTGTAAAAATAGGCTTTGGATTTGGTCTGCAAAATGTAAAAAAGGGCGGAAAGCAACTCTATTTTTACTGCTTTCCGCCCTTTCTGCTATGTAAAGATGGGGTATACCCTAAAATGGCTCAGGCAATGTCCCGGTTGCGGAACCAAAATTCCGTTGCCGCCCAGAGGACGGGGGCAATGGGGGTATCGTAGAGGTACGCCGGGGAGAGGACGGGATAGGACCCGCCGCCGGTCAGATTGACCGCCAGGGCAACGCAGCGGCGGCTGTCCTCGTCCTGCCAGCAGTCCCAGCAATCGTCCTTGACATAGCCGTCCGGGTCCATGACCTCCCAGACGCGCTCCCGTGTCTCCGCACAGGCGGACAGGAGGTAAAGGGCGGCAATGGCGGGCGGGTAGGCGGTGCCGGTCGCGTGGACGGCCTGGTGGAAAAATTCCTCGTGGTCCGCAGAGACAAAGTGGAATGGGAACGGTACAAAGTTCAACATGATAAGAAACTCCTTTCAGATTCCGGTGCGGCGAACGTTGCCGCACCAGTTTTTTACGAAATCGCTGTCGGTTACACCGATGTGGACCGAACCGGAGAGCCTTGCCCCCTGGAGCCGGTAGTCCAGATAGGCGGTTGCAGTGGTATCAGGGGCGGTCGCGGTCAGAGCGGCCCGCAGGGCCTCCCTGTGGTTTCCGTCCAGGGCGTAAAGATAGTGATACATGTGGTAATAGGGCAGGAGCGAGGCAACCCATTGATAGGCTTCTATGGTCCAGTCCATGATTCGGTCCGCTTTCGCGTCCCGTCCGGGGAAGGACGCCAGCTGGATTGTCCGCTTTTGAGGGTTGATGCCCACGATGTAAATGCCCCGCCGGTGCAGCTGCTCCAGGGTGGGGCCGGGGTTGGTCTGCGGCTCCCCCTCCAGACGGGCCAGCTGCTCCCGGTAGTTCCCCGGCTTCTCCCGCTCCAGCACTCCGGCATAGTCCCGGTAGTAGGCCGGGAGCATCGGCAGACGGCAAAAGAGACTGCAAGCATGTTTTTTCATGAATGTCTCTACGGACATCAATGTATCCAGATGCTTTTTCTCCATTGCGCCAAGCAGCCAATCCACCTTGCGGGCCTGAAGTATATAGGGGGCCATGGTGCGGGGCCGCTGTGGGGTGGCGATTTCCTGGCTCGTTTTGTTGAACAGGAAGCGCAGGGCGAATTTCCGCACAAGAATGAGATCGCTGTTGTTATCCACCCACGTCTGCCGGTCCAGTACCCCGGCCTCCCGCAGCTCCCGCACGGCCTTGTTGACCGCCTGCCCGTTGGGGTACAAGCGCATCTGCACCGCCAGCGTCCGCAGCAGCGGCAGGGGCAACGCGCCGTTTCCATACCGGACCAGGAGATACAACAGGGCCTTGTGGGTCTGACAGACCACGGTTTTTTCTTGGATTTGCAGCATTTTCATCACCTTCTTTCATGATTAAGCGCGGGAAAATTCGATTTCCGCGCCCAGGGCCTCCGCCGCCTCCACTTTGGCGGTGATTTCCTCTTGCCCATAGTTGCCGGTAGTTACCTCATAGGCCACAGAAACACCGTCAGAGCGCGTATAGACGGCATCTGGCATGGACAGCCGCCCCTCTTGCAGCTTTGCCCACAGCTCCCCCGCACGCTCTTCCTCGCCCTGGTCCCGCAGCTGCCGGATTTCCGCATAGACATCCTCCCGGCTCTGGCTCTCGGTCCGCCACGTCTCCCGCTCGGACTGGGACAGGGAAAAGTAGCGGTCAGCAAGGACAAGGTCATGGGCGGGATTCTGGGCGCAGTAGGTGGGCAGGGACAGCTCCCGGCGGCAGAGTTCCCGCCCCGCTTTGGTCAGGCGGTAGACCTCTATGTCCTGCGCTTTGGCTCCGGGGCGGCTGCAGACGGATTTCTCAACCAGTCCGTCCTTGCAGTAGGCGTTAACGCGCTTCTCGCGGAGGAATACGCCCAGCTGTTCCCGGCTGACATAGCCGCAGCGGGCAAGGGCTGATAGTGCGTTTTTGTCGCGGGGATAGAGGGTGGTAATGCGCTTCTTTGCCATTGGGTCTGCCTCCTTTGCAGGGCAGCGGGTTTCCTCCCCCCGGCAGGGGTCGAGCGGAGGGGCGGAAATCGTAGGGCTTGCGCAGCAAACCGTGAAGCGATTTCCGCGCAGTGGACGTGGGAGCGTTCCGGGTTCTCCTGACGGCGAGGGCCGGCATGGGGGAACTGGGACGCGGCCCGGTCAAGCCGCAGGGACCGCAACGGCAGTTGTGGGGCCTGTGACGCAGAGCGGGACGGACACCCCGCAGCGAGACCCCTGCTCCCGTTCCGCAATCACCTCGGCATCATCCCGGCGGAGACTTTGGGGCTGGGTGTACGCTGGCACCTCTCCCGCCGCCGAACCACCTGGGGCCATCCCGAAATTGTGCAATCGGGAGGGGACCCCAGGGGGAGGCGTGGCGGGAGAAGCCGCCATTTATCGCACGTTTGTACTGTATGAAAAAGCGAAAAAAAGTATTAGGGGACGCAAAAGGGCAAAAAAATAAGTCCTCCGGAGGGTGCAGCTCTGCTGTATCCTCCGGGGGACTTGCGGCGATAGCGCCACCGGCGCTATTGCCTATATGTGTGCAGTGACAATAAAGAAACGCCCCGGACGGGAATATAGCGCGGCTACATCCGTCCGGGGCATAGAACGCCGCAGACACCACCCTGGGCGGCGTTGCGGGTTGAACCTTCATCAGCAACTGTACTTGTTTGTTTCAAAAACCTGCGATTTTGGATAGATTAGGTAACATCTATCATCCAATAGATAGTGACTAAAGTGTAAATATAGGGACGCCCATCAGCAACTCAATGACCGAAATGTATACCATCCAGCGTTACCTTCAGTATG
>CAJTVM010000187.1 GCA_910579595.1 uncultured Oscillospiraceae bacterium | reverse complement strand
ACGGCGTGATGGATGCCCAGGGCGGTATCCACCTTTGCCAGCTGTGTATTGGCTGCGGAGCGGACAGGCCGGGCTTCGCCTGCGCTGCCGGAAACCGCGGCCAGCGGCGAGACCTTTGCGGCGCGTTTTGCCGGGGAGCGGGCCGCGAGCATCACGGTCAGCAGTCCCACCAGGACGCCGGCGGCCACGCTGGGCAGGCTCAGGCCGAAGGCGGGCATTGCCGCAAAGTAGCCCGGGCTGAGGTATCGAAGGATGGCGCACAGGACCCATATCACAACGACCCCCAAGGCCACACCGGCGGGGATCGCAAAGCGGCACCAGCCGAGCGCTTCCCTGCGCACCATCTGCATGACCTGCCTGGGCGTTGACCCAATACAGCGCATCAGGCCGAAAAATTCCATGCGCTGCGCAACATTGCTGTTCAGGCTGCTTGCAATCATCAGAATCCCTGCGGACATGACCAGAACGAAGAGGATCCCTGCCGCCGCATAGATGAACATCATAAAGCTGTCCCGGCTCTGTCCCAGCAGGCCCAGCAGCTTTGTGTTTTCGGATACCTGGCCGTCTGACAGCTGGAAGGCCGACTTGAGATTTTTGATGTTTCCTTGGATATCCCGGGTATGGGAGAATTGGACATAGAACATGATGTCAAAATCGGAGGGTTCCCCCTCTGCAACGCCGGGATAAATGGCGCAGTAGTCCTCCATACACAGGAAAATTCCATATGCGTCGCTGCGCATCAGGCCGGAGGCGTTCCCTACAAATCCAGTGATCTGATAGTGGAGTGAAGTCCCATCCGGGGTGTTCAATGTTACCTCGTCCCCAATGTGGAGGCCCATCATCTCCCTGGCGTTTTCTGTGACCAGCGCGCCGCCCTCTGCCTGTGGGTAAGCGCCCTCCGTCAGCATATCAGGAAAAATTTTTGTGACAAGGGCTTCATCGCTGCCGAAGATCACCGTCTCTTTTCCTCCCATGGTATAGCCCAGATTGGCGCCAAAATTCAAAGTGCCATAGGGGGAAATCACCGCAATGTCGGGCCGGGCCGCCATCAGCGCCGCATTCTCAGCGCTGATGTTTCTCAGGCCGATATGCCAGCTGCCATCGTCCCGCTGGGCCTGTAAGATCTGGCTGCGGATAAACATATCCGCCATGCCGAAAATGGTGGTTACCAGGAATACGGACAGGATAATGCAGAGGATGGACATCCGGTTCTGTTTCCGGTGTACCTTTGCTGAGATGGGGATCAGGTCAAGAAAGTGTTTCATCCGCTTCCCCTCCCAAGTCCGTCAGCACACCGTCCGCCACCTGGAAAACACGATCCACGGAAGCGGTCAGGTTTCGGTTGTGGGTGATCATCAGAATGGTCTGCTGGTAGTGCCGGGACGCCTGGGTCAGCAGCTCCATGACATCGCGGCTGTTCTTGCTGTCCAGATTCCCTGTAGGCTCGTCGGCCAGGATCAATTTGGGTTTTGTAATCAGCGCCCGGCCGATGGCCACCCGCTGCTGCTGGCCGCCGGAGAGCTGGTTGGGCAGGTGATTCCGGCGGGAGGTCAGGCCCAGCAGCTCCAGAATCTCCTGGACAGCGGCGGGGTTCGGTTTCTTATAGTCCAAGAGCAGGGGAAAGATGATGTTTTGCTCCACATTCAGTTCGGAGACAAGCTGAAAGGACTGGAAAATGAAGCCGATATTCCGCCGCCGGAAGATGGTGCGCTTTTCTTCCCCCATGGAGAACAGGTTCTGTCCATCCATCCGGACTTCGCCGGAAGTGGGGGTGTCCAAAGCGCCGATGCAGTTGAGCAGGGTGCTCTTGCCGGAGCCGGATTCGCCGACCACTGCGGCAAATTCGCCCTTTTCCAGGGAGAAGGATACGTTTTTCAAGGCGTCAACCCTTGCCTCGCCCTTGCCATAGGTCTTACACAGGTTCTGTACGGTCAAAATTTTCATAGCACAAATGCCTCCTTGCGCTTGAGTATAACAGAGGCAGCTTACAATCAGGTGAATTTCAGCTTACAGTTCTGTAAGGAAGGAGAGGGTGAAGGTTGTGCCGGTTCCCTGATCGCTCTGCACGGCGATGATGCCGCCCTGCCCCTCTATAATCGACTTCGCCAGGGGGAGTCCCAGCCCGATTCCCTGGGTGTCCAGGGAGCGCTTGCTGCGGTAAAACCGCTTGAAAATGTGGTGGATGTCCTCCGGAGCGATGCCGCTGCCGTTATCTGTAATGAAAATACGCAGCATGGCAGGGGTATGCTCCCAATGGATGCGCACGGTTCCGCCTGGACCGGTGTGGTCCAGAGCGTTTTTCACGATATTGCCGATGGCCTCGCAGGTCCAGTCCCTGTCACATACCAGCTGCTGTCCGGCATCTCCGTCAACGAGAATCTGCTTGTGCTCGTGCTCGGCCCGTGTCGTCAGCTCGCGGATGGATTGGGATACTAGCGCGGCGACATTGAGGCAGTCCTTCTCAAACACGATATTCCCCGTATCCAGCCGGGTGATTTTCAGCATGGCTTGAATCAGATATTCCATACGCTTCAGCGAAACGGACATTTTGGCGGAAAATTCCCGCACCGTATCGGGATGCTCCGGTTCATCCGCAATGATCTCCTGATACATGGTGAGGGCAGCCAAGGGCGTCTTTAGCTGGTGGGAGATGTCCGATATGGATTTTTTGAGGAATTCCTTCGCCTGATGCTCGGTTTCTGTTTTGGCCTGGAGCATGGTTGCCAGCTGTTCCACCTGGGCAAATATCTGATAGATTGCGCCCTCGCTGCTCCGGGGCAAGTGCTGGGAGTAATCCCCGCAAAGATAGCCGCTGACGGCTTGGTCCGCCTGGCTGTACAAACGTTTCTGCGCCGAAAAGAACACCCGGGTTCCGGCAAAGAGGGCAATGACCAGCAGTATGGCCATGCCGGCGGCAGTGAAGCTGGAACGTTGGAGCTGCGCGTGGAAGGGGAGCAGCCCGCTTTCGGTTTTGACGTTTACGCCGATCCGGGCCAGCAGTGCCGCCCCTTCCTCACTGCCTTCTGTATTTGTCAATGCGGCAGCAATGACCGTGTGGGGGACTTCCTGCGCTA
>CAJTVM010000186.1 GCA_910579595.1 uncultured Oscillospiraceae bacterium | reverse complement strand
GTCATTTTGGAGTTATAGGCACCCCGGCACCGGGGAGAACAGTATTCCGCCCGCCAATCATCGGCAATGAAAAAGGTTTGACAGTGTTTGCATTGCCGGACGGCCCTGCCCTCGCCGGACACAAGCTGGGCATAGGCCAAATCGATACAGGTTGTCAAATCATACACCTGGGCTCTGAGCTCAGGTGTTTTGTTATGCTCAAAATCCAGCGTCCATTCGGCGTTGCGAATGAAGAAATGACTGCCATCCACACCTTCTAAAAATCGAAGGTAGAAATCCAACAGCATGAGGGCCAACGTACACGCAGGGACGGCTCCGAAACGGCTGCAAGCCCGTTTAACGGCTTCATAATGAATCAGATATCCCACATCATCACCGTTATCATCTTCGCTGAAAGGGATTGCCATGGCCCGCTGTTCATGCCTTGCGGGGTAGCTTGTGGTGATGATGTTGTTCTGCTCCCATAGAGGGAGGCCATACCTCTGGACAAAAGGCAAAATCGCGTCAAGCAGCGGTTGGGCCTCGTTGGGACAGGCAGTAAAAAAGTCTCCATAGCGCCAAAACTCGGCGTCCCGCAGGGGGAGCATTTTATAGGACAGACAGTAGTCCATGAAAGCGTCACAACCCGCCACCGCCGCCCCGGCCCGCACCACGTCCAGCAGCAAGCCCTCGCTGTCCTCGAAGGGGTCGTAGCGCCGGGGTAGTACGTTGGCCTCCGGCGTGATGAACAGAACGCCCTGTTCCGCAACAGCGGCATAGTTTTGGAACCGGGGGACGGCCCCTCGGAAATGCGCGAAGTTCATTTGCGGCATACATCTATCCCTCTCTCGTCATAGTTTTTTAGCGCACTATATCACGAATACAGCATAGCACAAATATAGCAGGTTGTCAAAAGATCTGTTGTCGAATCGTGTCGATTGATTTATCTTGACTGGAATGCAATCGTGATATAATATAGTTATATCATATCACGATACAGAATGCAAGAAGAAATGTGTCAGGAATATATGAAATCCTATCACGGAAAGGAGGGCAGACATTTGAAAACCGAGTGCAGACACTTTGACGAACTTCCCGCCATGCTGACGGCGACGGAACTGGCCGGGGCGCTGGGCATTTCCAAGGCCGGGGCCTACACGCTGATCCACAGTAAGGGCTTTCCCACGCTCCGTATTGGGAAACGGCTCATGGTGCCGAAGGATAAGCTGACGGTATGGATCGACCGCAACACGGGCGGCGCATAGGGCACGCGCCGATTTTAGCAAGCACTGGATTTGTATGGCACAAATCCGCTTGGCAGGGGGACCGTCCCCCTGACCCCTATGCGAAAGGAGGAAACCAATGGGAAAAACCGTGAAGCTGACCATCCGCCTGTCCCCGGAGGACATGGCGCTGTTGAAGTCCCGAACCACCAAAACCCGGCTGTCCCAATCCGGCTATCTGCGGATGCTGATACGGGGCTATGTCCCCAAAGCCTACCCGCCGGAGCTCTATTTTGAAGTGCTCCAGAAATTGAACCGGGCCAGCGGCACAGTGACCGACCCGGTGATCTACCGGGAACTGCTGGGGGCTTTACGCACACTCCAGGAGGCCGTGACTGTCCCGGCAAAAATTGAGGATATCTGATGGCGACCACGGCGATTTGGAAGGTGAAGGGCAATCTCGGGCAGGTGGTGAACTATGCCGCCAACCCGGACAAAACCACATTTGCCCCGGATGAAATGCAAAATCTGCGAGATGTGATGGACTACGCCACCCAGGACTATAAAACCGAGGAACAGCGGTATGTCAGCGGCGTGAACTGCGCCCCGGAAATCGCCAGGGATCAGATGATGATGGTGAAACGACAGTTTGGGAAAGAAGGCGGCATTATTGCTTTTCACGGCTATCAGTCCTTTGCCCCTGGGGAGGTCACGCCGGAACAGGCCCATGAGATTGGCGTGGAATTGGCCCAGCGGTTATGGGGGGACAGGTTTCAAGTTGTGGTTGCCACCCACCTGGACAGGGAGCATATCCATAACCATTTTGTGCTGAACTCCGTTTCATTCGTGGACGGAAAGAAATATAACGACTGCAAAAGTACCTACGCCCTCATGCGGCAGACCTCCGACCAGCTTTGCCGGGAGCACGGCCTGACCGTCATTGAGGAGCCGGAACAGGGCCGAACCATGAGCTATGACACCTGGGAGGCCCAACAGAAGGGCAAGCCTACATGGTATGGGCAGATACGCCGGGATGTGGACGCCTGTATTGCCCACGCATTCCTGTTTGAGCATTTTTTGAGCAATTTGAAGAAACAGGGCTATGCGGTGAAGCTGGGGAAATATATCGCTGTCCGGCCTCCGGGGAAAGAGCGGTTCGTCCGGCTGAAAACCCTGGGGGACGATTACACCGAAGAAGCCATCCGGGAGCGCATTCGTGCCCATGAGCCGCCGCCCCGCCGCCCTGCACCCAGGCCAGCGTTGAAGCAAAATTACAGAATCCAGCGCAAACCCAGGAAATTGACGGGGTTTCGTGCGTTATACTTCCATTATCTCTATTTACTGGGCAAGCTGAAAAAGCCCACGGCCTCGCCACGGCGCAGACGTTACATGACAGATGAAATTATCAAATTTGACCGCTATGTGGAACAGGCGAAACTGCTGATGAAATACCGCATTGACACCTGGGAGCAGCTTTCCATGCTGGAAGAAGCGGTACAAAGTGAACTCGATGCCCTTTGTCGCCAACGAAAAGGGCTTTACACCGCCAGGAGGAAAAATCCCACTGAAACAGACCTCTCCCCCGCTATCCTATCTATAAATCAATCTATCAAAACCCTGCGGCGGGAATTGAAGTTGTGCGGGCGAATCGAGGCTGACGGCCCCGCTATCCGCCAAAAGCTCCGAGAATCGTCACTACCACCGCCAAAGGTGAAACAGGCCAAAAAGCACCGCCCCCGGAAATGGCAGCGCTGACCAGCGTTTGCCCCCGTGGGAGCGTACTCCGCCGCCCAGCCCCCGTCAAGGCTGAAATGCACCGGCCCGCCCCCCGTAGGGGGCGGGCCGGGCCTTGACCGGGTCTGTTCGGCGGAGTAAAGGTGGGTAAGGGCAAACGTTGGGAGTGCCGGGC
>CAJTVM010000185.1 GCA_910579595.1 uncultured Oscillospiraceae bacterium | reverse complement strand
CAGCCATTCCATGCTGCTTCGGGAAACCTACCCCAACCATCCAGACCGAGCGCCGGAGCAGACGGCTTTCCTGAAAGAGCTGCTTGTTCCCGGAAGCACCAAGTAAGACAACCGAACACCGCATTGGATAGGCAGACTGTGAAAACAGCCTGCCTTTTCTTATGCCCGGAAAGAAAGGAGAACCCATGAAACACAAGCATTTCAACCGCCTGCTGTCCATGCTGCTGGTGGTGGCTACGCTGTTCGGCCTGATGGCCGTCCCCGCCAGCGCCGCCTCGCTGGGCGACAGCGGCACCGTTACCATCCAACAGGCCGGATACGGCAACTACCTGTCCAAGAAGAACGGCGGCACCATCGGCGGCGGCTACTGGAAGTACACCAGTAACAACGGTCTGACCGGCACCGCCTACTGTGTCAATCACGGGCTGAAAGGGGTATCCCCCTCCAAGGCCCTGACCGTCCAGCCCTACAACCGGGAACCCATGTCAACGCCGATATGAAATTGTAAGAAAACGCCGAAGAAATTTTGTCGTTTCGCGGCGGGGGGGGGTAACAAAATCAGGTGCTGCCTTGCTCAAAAAGAGTGTTCACGATTTGCTGTTTCTGACGCATAAATTCCTTGCGTTCTTTCAGGCGGTAAGACTCGCCCTTGATGTTGATCACGGTACGCGGTGTGCCAGGAGCGCAGGGCGCAGAAGTCCGCCCTGGTGCTGACCCGCAGGGAGCGCATCGCCGCCTGTGTTGCGGACCTGCAAAGGCTCCAGCAGGAACAGGAGCGGTACAAGCAGGAAAAACTCCGGGCATACGAGAATTTCAGCGGCGGCACACTGTCCAAGGACGCCTACCTGAAACAGCGGGCGGAGATAGACAGCAAACTATCCGAAGTCAAAAGTGAGCAGGACAGTCAGGAACAGCTTTTGACCGAATTGGAGCGCATGGCTTTTCAGAACAGCGCACGGGAGGACGATGTGTTCACCACCTATGCCGGGGCAACGGAACTGACGGCGGAGCTGGCGGGGACATTCATCAAGGAGGTTCTGGTGTCCTCCCCCACCGAGATTGAAATCGTCTGGAAGTTCCGGGATGTGTTTGAGGGCTACACCGATACGAATGAGGAGGAAGTACATGATGGATAAGAGAAGAAAGGCTGCGATCTATATGCGGGTTGCGAGAGCGCCCAGGGCGTGGATATACTGCCGGACGGCGAGGCCGGATGCCTTTGCGCTGAGGGTTCAGCAGAACGCACTTTACGACTTTGCCGGGAAAAACCGCTATGAGGTCGTGGGCTGCACGGCCAGGCATGAGAGCGGCGTGGAGATGGCCCGCCCCGGTCTGGCGGAGATCACCAATGCGGTACTCCGGGGCGGGGTTGACATCCTGCTCGTTCACAGCGCCTCAAGGCTGGGGCGCGACCCCTATGCCACGCTTGAACTTATTGGCTGGCTGGCGGAGCATGGCGTGGAGATCGTCTGCATGAATGGTGAACTCTCCACTCTGGATACGGGGCGGCTCCTGCGGACGATGCAGGCTGTGCGGAACAAAGCTGATCTGTGATTGCTTTCCTCATAAAGCGGATGCCGGAGGCGGTCTGAACAAGACCTGTTAGCCGCCTCTGGCATCCGTAAAAAATTTGGTGCTTTGTCAACACAAGGAGACCTCTCACGCCTGGGACGGAATTATCTGCAAGTGGGCCTATTTACAGAAATTACCTTCCCAAAGAAAGGTGTCCGCTTTATCGCCATCAATGACGGCGTGGACAGCGCCCAGGGCGACAACGACATGAGCGCCTTGCGGAACCTATTTAACGAATGGATGGTGAGGGACACGAGCAAGAAAATCAAAGCGGTTTTCCGGGCTAAAGGCATGAGCGGAAAACCCATCACCAGCCAGCCGGTCTATGGCTATCTGAAAGGCGAGAACGGCGAGTTTATCATTGACCCGGAGGCCGCACCTGTTGTAAAGCAGATATTCAGTCTGTGCCTTGCCGGGAACGGCCCCACCAAGATTGCCCGGATGCTGACCGAGCAGAACATCCCCACGCCGGGGACGATGGAGTACCGGCGCACCGGCAGCACCCGCCGCTACTACCCGGACTACCCCTGCAAGTGGTCGAGCAACACTGTGGCGCACATCCTGGAGCGCCGGGAGTACCTGGGGCATACCGTCAACTTCAAGACGGAGAAGGTGTCCTACAAGGTCAAGACCAGCGTTGCCAACCCAGAGGACAAGATAATGGTCTTTGAGCATACCCACGAGGCCATCATTGACGAGGCCACCTGGGAGCGAGTGCAGGAGCTTCGCAAACAGCGTAAGCGGCCCAACCGCTACGGCGAGGTTGGCCTGTTCTCCGGCCTGTTGTTCTGCGCCGACTGTGGGAGTGTCATGTACCAGCAGAGGTATGAAACAGACAAGCGACGGCAGGACTGCTATATCTGCGGCAGCTACAAAAAGCGTACCGCCGACTGTACGGCGCACTTCATCCGCACCGACCTTCTGACGGTGGGCGTGACCGAAAATCTGCGGAAAGTCACCAGCTACGCCGCCAAGCATGAGGCCCGGTTTATGAAGCTGCTGATGGCGCAGAACGAGGACGGCGGCAAGCGGAAGAACGCCGCCCGCCGCCGGGAGCTGGAGGCGGCGCAGAAGCGCATCGGAGAGTTGAGCGGCATCTTCAAGCGTCTGTATGAGGACAGCGTGAGCGGGCGCATCACGGACGAGCGTTTCATGGAACTGTCCGCCGATTACGAGCAGGAGCAGGCCACGCTGAAAGCCCGTGTCGCTGAGTTACAGGTGGAGCTGGGGCAGGCGCAGGAGGCCGCTGTGAACGTAGAGAAGTTTATGGCAGTCGTTCGGAAGTACACCAGCTTTGAGGAATTGACCCCCACCCTCCTGCGGGAGTTCGTGGAGAAAATCGTGGTGCATGAGTGCTGGAAGGACGAGCAGGGAACGCGCCACCAGGACATCGAGATTTATTATTCTTTTGTGGGCAAGGTGGACTTGCCTGACGATTGAGCCAGACCTATCCGGCGAGGCCCCGCCGGATAGTGACGGCAAAAATTTTTAACCTCTCTTTGCTTCTTTATCCGTAGTGAGCTAAATCGCAGGGCATGAAGCACTTGACACCTAAATTGATGTAAAGAAAATTGAGAACAAATGCGTTGTGTATGCCGCAGTTTTTGGAGAAGAATTGCAACAGT
>CAJTVM010000184.1 GCA_910579595.1 uncultured Oscillospiraceae bacterium | reverse complement strand
GACTCACTGTTCCCTCTACGGATAGGCCCGCCAGGGTGTCCTTCACCCAGGCAAGCTATTCCTCATCCAAAATAAAGAGGCTCCCGCTTTAACAAATCAAGCATCATTTTACGCTCCAACGACACGCTCGATCCAGTCACAAGCCTCGTTTGGGTAGTCCGCCTGACAGTGGGGGCGGTCCCAAACCAACGCATAATCCACATCCTTCCCTGCCTTGGCCAGCTTGAGCGCCAGGGCCATGGAGATGGTGAACGCAGTGTCAGCGTCGCAGGCTCCCACCCGGATTCGGAAAAATTTTGCCGCGGCGCTTCCCATTGAGCCGATCAACTCCATGGGATTAATGAGCGTCCGCCGTTCTGCCAGGGCTCCGTCGCCGGCGGCCCTCGCATAGCCCTCATAATAACGGGCGTATTCGTCGGGGAAACGCCCCTTCAGCTCGGCAATGGCGGGGGCAATGTACTCGTTAAAGTGCATATAGTCCCGCTCCGGCGTACCGAACTCCCGGTTTTCTTTGCTGTCCATATCCAAAGTATCAAAGGAAGTGCACGGCTTCATGCGTCCCCGGTGGCTGAGGATATAGTCGTCCAGACCGGAGATATGGGCCCTATGTCCATCCCACTTCATCCAGCCGGGTCAGGTAATCCGAAGCAGACCGCTCCAGCTGCTCTATCAAGTAGTCGTAGCCGGATCCGCTTCGGCCGTCCTCATTCAGGATGATCGGCGCGCCGGTCCGGGGATGCTTCAGCCCCAGGCTGTTGAAATACGCCACATAGGCCACCGCCAGCTTTTGGGACAGGGCGGCCTGGAAGGGCGTCATGCTCCCGGCAGGGCCGGCGGGCGAGGGCTCATTTTCCGGGTCCTTCTGGAACTGCCACTCATAGGCCAAATCGGCGTGCTCCAAATCTACAATGGGACAATAGATTTGGGCGGCATAGATCCCATCGCTCTGGTCCATAAACGCGCCGTTTTCCTCCAAAAAGGGGAGATAGCGGGGGTCGTCACCGGTGATGCCCACCAGGCTCGACATGGCCCCTCCGGCGCTCCAGCCCGCCAATTCCAGGGTTTCGTTCATGATGGGTATGCATTGCTTCACAAAAACACACTCCTATCTAAGTTTTCAATTTTCCAAGCAAAAAGGACCCCGCTTCCCGATTCATGCAGGGGAAGCGGGATCCTTTTGTGGTCACTCAATCAGTTTCGCGGAAAAGAAGCGGCGCAGTTACTTGCTCCCACCCTTGTAGCCGGTGTCAATGAACACCTGCCAGGGCCAGCGCTCATGCATAGACCAGGTGTTGCCAATGGCATAACCGGGCGCGGCGACCGCACCGTTGGCCACACCGTAGGCCGCGTCCTCCAGCAGGGTTGTCGCCGCCTCATAGGTGCGGTCCATGGTGTAGGTCTTGCCGCCGACCTCCACCTCGTCGCTCACGTCGAACTGGCGCACAAACGTGGCCATGTTGTCCTTGACGTAGGCGATCTCCTTGCGCAGGTCCTCGAAGACCTTGGCCTCTTCGGCGGAGGTGGTCAGATAGGCCTTGCCGCTGGCGTCCTCGGCATAGAACTGGGTCTTGCCGTTGGTATCCACCATGCTCAAGGTGTAGTTGGGCGCGTGGAACACATCCAGGAAGTCATTCAGCTCGATCCCGTAGAAGGTCCAATTCTGGGGGCCGGACTGGCCGCCGCTCCTTGTCGTTGCGAATGCGGCGGATATCATAGGTGATGCTGTATTTGCCATCTTCCACAGTGCGCTTCTTCTGCTGCTTTGCTGTCAGGTTGTCCACCATGTCCAGCAGTTCGGGCACAAGGTTCGTCAGGCGGATATAGCGGCGCACTTGTGTTTGGCTATCACCGCTATCTTTGCCGATAATTTCAGCAGATTCCACTCCTGCTAACTTCCGACCCAGTGGGTTGGAAGTTAAATCTGTGCGTTCTCCTTGCCGTTTCATGGCGTCTAGCTTCATCTTGTAAGCAAAGGCTTTCTCTGAGGGCAGAACGCGCTCACGCTGGAGGTTGCTGTCTTAATGATGGCTTCATCGTCGGTCAGCTCCCGGACGATGCAGGGCACCGTGGGCAGTTCCGCCAGCGCCGATGCCAGCTTGCGCCGGTGGCCGGACACCATTTGATAACTGCCGTCCGGCATGGGCCGCACCAGCACAGGGGGAAAGAACACCGCGTTCTTTGACGCTCTCCACCATCTGCTCCATTTCCTCGTCCATGAACATCTGCGCCAGGGCGGGGTACTGCTGGCAGTCGGTGAAGTCCTCCGACGGCGCGATCTCCACCAGGGCATAGACGCCCTCCAGCACCTTCATGGCCCCGGTGCAGTCGCCGTGGCTCACCATGAGCCGCAGGGCCTTCTCCGTGGCCCGCACCATGTCCAGCTCGCCCACCTCCAGGAAGGCGCTCCACAGGGCCTCCATACTCTGCTGGGCGGTGCTGCGAACCTCGTCGGCCAGCTTCTCAACGCGGGCCTCGCTGTTCTGCGCCTCATTCTTCTTCCACTTCATGACTTGTCCTCCTACTGTAAAATTCACAGCCGTCAGCGGGATTTAGACGGCTATGTAGGCTTTTGGGCAGGGCGAAAATGTTCAAACTGGCAACCTCTCCGATTTTGGATTAGCAAGGATTGAAGCCGTTTTCCTGCCCGATTAGCAAACCGCCCCATTTTTCGGTGGAAAAACAAAAAACCTTGCTAATTGATTAGCAAGGTATCAGGGGGGGGACGGTATGTAGTTCGATTTGAGTTTGGGGATAACAGTGATTAGCAAAAAATAAAGGATAAAGCGCCCACCTTTTAGGTGAGATATATAGCGTTTTCCCTCGCCTTTCAAAAGGTTATAGAAAAAGCACAAAATCTTCGGGTTTTCCGAAGATTTTGTGCTACTAATGGCACCCGCGGGAGGATTCGAACCTCTGGCCTACCGCTTAGGAGTAGCCCCAGGAGGTTTGCGGCGGTTACTCACAAACCCCCGCAAACCCTTGCAAACACTCACTTTTTTCAAATTTCATTCCCCACGATTTGCCACGGTTTCGTGCTAATCACGGCCATTTTTTAGGGCCGCAATTAGCAAGCGATTAGCAAGGGGGCGAAAAACCGCTTGGCGGTTCAGGGTTCAAAACTTCTCAGCTTTGCAATAACGCAACAGTGTTTTGGACATTACTGCCGTTCCAGCAAATCCATATATTTCTGCCGTTCCCCCTC
>CAJTVM010000183.1 GCA_910579595.1 uncultured Oscillospiraceae bacterium | reverse complement strand
CTGTCCCGGCAGACCATGTCCAACTGGGTGCTGCGGGCAGCGGAGGATCATCTGTTGCCAGTGTACGAGGAGCTGCACCGGCAGCTGGTGAAAGGCGAGGTGCTCCACGCCGACGAGACCACCCTCCAGGTACTCCACAAGCCGGGGAAGAAGGCCCAGACGAAGAGCTATATGTGGCTGTACCGGACGGGCCGGGACGGTGGACCGCCCATCGTACTTTACGAGTATCAGCCCAGCGGTCAGGCGGAGCATGCGGCGAAGTTCCTGGAGGGCTTTTCCGGGTATCTCCACGCGGACGGCTAACTCTGGGCTGTGCAAGACGCCGGAAAGATTGACGCTCAGGTTCCTTCTATCATCAGTCCATTTTACGCTGCCTGTTATTTATCGGTTTTTTCAGCCATATGGCATAACTGCTTCAAGCCAGTAAGGAACATTTATCTCCCCCTCTGATTCATGGACAGCGTTTCAAAATAAGACAGCATACTCTGAACAACCTGCAGCGCAGCATGGGAAAGATACCTGTTTTTCTTTACAATGAGTGCCAGATCCCAAGGGATCTTCGGAGAAATATTCGTATAGCGGATGTCATGGGACGAGGTCTCCACTAAAGGTCTGGGCATAATTGTGATGCCCTGGTTTAAAGAAACCATGTTAAAAATAAAGGAATCCAATGAACTTTGATAAGAGATATACGGAGAAAATCCCCGGCTGTTGCAAGCCTGTCGGATCATATCGTTGAGGACAAAACGGTCATTGAACACGATAAAGTTTTCGTTTGCCAGCTCAGATATATCTACACAGGGCTTTTGCGCCAAGGGGTGATCTGGCCCGGTGATGAGGACGCATTGGTCAGACAGGATGGGGTAGGCGTCTATATCCTGCATAGGAACAGGCATCATTACCACACCCATGTCCACTGTACCGGAAAACACGTTATCGTAGACAGTATAAGAGCCTGCCTCGTATAAATTCAGGCGGATATTGGGATATTCCTTTTCCAGAATGGAGAAAAAAGGGGGAAAGAATATCGTCAGGATCACGGATGGTACACTGATCGTGACCTCACCCTGAGCCAAACTTTCTTTATCATCCAAAAGATGCTGCAATTCCATATAAGCTGTCAGCACTTTGAGACTTTGGTCATAAAATAACTTTCCCACGTCAGTGACGCGGACGGATTTGCTGTTCCGCTCCAGCAGTTGACTCCCAAATTCATCCTCCAACTGACGAACAGCCTTACTCAGCATTGGTTGAGAGATGAAAAGGTTCCTGGCTGCACGTGAAAAGCTCCGCTCTTTGACGACCTCCACAAAATAATATATTTTTTTGATGTCCATAACGTCGCCTCCTAAAAAATAACAGCTCATTCAGGTGTGGATATTATAAGCGAATGATTACTTTTGGTTATTACTCATGGTACAAATATATACTTTACATTGTTTCCTGGATCAAGGACGTCCCAATAATCTGACCCTGGTATACGCCGCAGGTCAGGGTGATGGGGCCGACCGGGGACTGAACCACTTGGGGCACGAGGGGCTGGTCAAGCGCATCATAGGCGGCCATTGGTCTTTGGCTCCTAAACTGCAAAAGCTGGCACTAGAAAATAAAGTGGAGGCCTACAACTTCCCCCAGGGCGTAATCGCCCACCTGATGCGGGATGTGGCGGCCGGTAAGCCCGGAACTCTGACCCACGTGGGCCTGCACACCTTTGTAGACCCCCGTTTAGAGGGCGGCAAGCTCAATGAGCGCACAACTGAGGATTTGGTGCAGCTGATGCAGGTGGGCGGCAAGGATTATCTGCTCTACAAAGCATTCCCCATGGAGGTGGCCCTGGTCAGGGCCACCTATGCCGGCACAGAGGGTAACGCCACCTTTGAGCGTGAATGTGTACAGTTGGAAGTGGTGGCAATGTGCCAGGCGGTCAAGAACTCCGGCGGGAAAGTCATTCTCCAGGTAGAGGGTGTTGTGGAAAAGGGCTCGCTGAATCCGCGGTTTGTCCGGCTTCCGGGAATCTATGTGGATGCCATTGTAATTGCGCCTCAGGAGGCCCATATGCAGACCTTTGGCACACAATATAACGCTGGCTTCAGCGGTGAGGTAAGGGTAAAGGCCACAGCATCCAATGGTATGCGCCTGAATGAGCGTAAAGTGATCGCCCGGCGCTGCGCAATGGAACTGACTCCCGGTGCGGTGGTCAACCTGGGCATCGGCATCCCGGAAGGAATCGCCAACATAGCCGACGAGGAGCAAATTGGCAATGATATGACCCTGACGGTAGAGTCTGGCTTGGTCGGCGGCACCCCCGCAGGCGGGCAGGATTTCGGCGCCTCTCTGAATTATGATTGTATGCTGGATGAACCGGCCCAGTTCGACTTCTATGACGGCGGCGGCCTGGATATGGCTTTCCTGGGGCTGGCGGAGGTGGATCAGGCGGGCAACGTAAATGTAAGTAAGTTCGGCCCGAAGATTGCCGGCTGCGGCGGTTTTATTAACATCACTCAAAACGCCAAGCGGCTGGTATACTGTGGAACATTTACAGCCGGTGGACTGAAGTTATCCATAGAGGAAGGTAAGCTGAAAATCCTTCAGGAAGGCCGGGCCAAAAAGTTCAGAAAAGCGGTGGAACAGATCACCTTTAGCGGTCAATACGCTGTGAAAAAAGGCCAGCCAGTCATCTACGTGACGGAGCGCGCTGTCTTTGAGCTGACAGCCGATGGCTTGGTGCTGACCGAGATTGCCCCCGGGATCGACCTGGAAAAGGAAATCTTGGCCCAAATGGACTTCGTGCCCATGATCTCCAAGGATTTGAGGGAGATGGATCCGCGTATCTTTGCGGAGCGGATCATGGGTCTCAAGCGACCGTCAGCCGCAGGCTGAGGTGGAGTCCATACAATATAGCTGACCTTATGGATCCAGATTGGTTTGCGCAACGGGGAGGTGGAACAGAACGGCCAGCAGCGACGCGATCCATAATGAAAGAGAGTTCTGCACAGAAGATGCTGCTATTCTTCTAAAAAACAGAAAAATGAGGAGGAAATAACATGACAATTGGCGCAATCGGTTTGATCCTGGGCATCGCGGTTTTGATCGTCCTATGTGTGAAAGGCCTCAACCCCGTCTTGGCTGCGCTGGCGGCCTCTGTGGTGGTCATCCTGACCAATGGGCTGAGCTTCTTTGACTCCCTTGCCGCCTGGTGCGGCGGTCTGGGCGGTTTTGTGAGCACCTATGTGCTGTTCTTCTGCTTAG
>CAJTVM010000182.1 GCA_910579595.1 uncultured Oscillospiraceae bacterium | reverse complement strand
CCGGCCCAGCCAGCGCCGCCCCAGGAGGAACAGCCGGAGGCCCCGCCCCCGGCTGGCGGCACCACAGCGACACCAGGAACCACAACCCTCTATCCCGGCGATAAAAACGGCCTGCCCTATGATGTTGTCGTTCAGACCCTGCGTTTTGACGAGCCGGAACACGCACAGCCGGAGCAGGCCCCCGTCATGGAACAGGATGTTGCCGCCGGGAATTTCCGCATCACCGATGACAACCTGGGCGTGGGCGGGCCGAAAGTCAAGTACCGCAGGAACGTGGAGGCCATCCGCACCTTGCAGCAGATCGAGGCCGAGGGCCGGTCCGCTACTGAAGCAGAACAGGAAGTCCTTTCCCGCTATGTTGGCTGGGGCGGCATCCCGGACGCCTTTGACCCGGACAAGGCCGAGTGGTCTGCCGAGTATCAGGAGCTGAAAAGCCTGCTGACGGACAGCGAGTACAAATCGGCGCGGGCATCTACCCTCAATGCCCATTACTCCAGCCCTCTGGTTATCAAGGCCATCTATGAGACCATCGGGAACATGGGCTTTGAAAAGGGAAACATTCTGGAGCCGTCCTGCGGCGTGGGCAACTTTTTCGGCCTGCTGCCGGAGAGCATGGCCGCGTCCAAGCTGTACGGCGTGGAGCTGGACAGCATCACCGGGCGCATCGCCCAGCAGCTCTATCCCAAGGCCCGTATCACGGTGCGCGGCTACGAAAAAACCGACTTCCCGGACAGCTTTTTCGACCTTGCTATCGGCAACGTGCCGTTTGGTAATTATCCCGTGGTGGACCAGCGTTATGACCGGGAGCGGTTTCTGATTCACGATTATTTCTTTGCCAAAACGATTGATAAGGTCCGGGCAGGCGGCGTGATCGCGTTCATTACCTCCAACGGCATCAGCGGCGGCACGATGGACAAAAAGGACGATCGGGCGCGGCGGTACATGGCGCGGCGGTGCGATCTGCTGGGCGCGGTCCGTCTGCCGGACGGCGTTTTCCAGGCCAATGCCGGGACAGATACCTCCATGTCCATCATGTTCCTGCAAAAGCGGGAGATTCCCCTGCGTGAAAATGAGCCTTTGCCGGAATGGGTGGAGGCGGAGGTCATTGAACGCCACACCTATGTCGGGCAGGACGGCGAGGAACGCCCCGGCTTTGTGAGCATGAACCGCTATTTCCAGACCCACCCCGAAATGGTGCTGGGCGATTTAGAGATCACCTCCGGCCCCTATGGACCGCAGTTGGCTTGTAAGTCCCGGAAGGACGAGGACTTTCCCCAGCAGCTCCGCACCGCTCTGTCCCACATCCACGGCGAGATCAAGCGTGTCGAGCTGTCCGAACTGGATGAGGAAATCAAGACGGACGCACTGATTCCGGCAGACCCCAATATAGAAAAATACTCCTTTGGCGTTGTTGACGGCGAATTATACTACCGGGAAACCTCCATGATGGCAAAGCCCAATCTGAGCGCCACGGCCAGGGGCCGCGTCATGGGCATGGTGGAGCTGCGGGACTGTGTGCATCGGCTGATCGACCTTCAGATGGAGGACGCCGATGAAATCTCCGTCCAAAAGGAGCGGCAGACCCTCAACAGCCTGTATGACGCTTTCTCTAAAAAGTACGGCCTTATCAACAATCGGGAGAACGCGCTGGCCTTTTCCGCTGACAGCTCCTATTTTCTGCTCTGCTCGTTGGAGATGCTGGACAATGACGGGCGGCTGGAGCGCAAAGCGGATATGTTCACCAAGCGGACCATCAAGCCCCACAGGGCGGTCACTCATGTGGACACCGCCAGTGAAGCCCTGGCCGTCTCTATCGGGGAAAAGGCCGGAGTGGATATGTCCTATATGGCCCAGCTCTCCGGGAAAACGGAGGCGGAACTGGAATCGGAGCTGTCCGGCGTGATTTTCCGGGATATTCAGTGCCAGGGAGACCCCAGCCGCAGGGATTGGTCCCTGGAGGATGTGGACAGCTTTCCCCTTGTTGCCGCTGATGAATACCTGTCCGGGAACGTGCGGCAGAAACTGCGCGCTGCCAGGGCCATGTTGGACGCGCTGCCCGAAGGGGAAAAACACCGGCTGCGCCCCAACGTGGAGGCCCTGGAATCCGCCCAGCCCAAGGACCTGACTGCCTCGGAGATCGACCTGCGCCTGGGGGCCACCTGGCTGGATAAGCGCTATGTCCAGCAGTTTATGTATGAGCTGTTCAAAACGCCGCCGGTCCAAAAGGGAAAAATCCATGTGAATTTCTCGGAATATACCGGGGAATGGAACATCACCGGCAAAAATACTGTAACCGGCTATGATGTTGCCGCCAACACCACCTATGGCACGGACCGGCTCAACGCCTATCACATCCTGGAGGACACTTTGAACCTCCGCGATGTGCGAATCTATGATACCATCAAGGACCCGGACGGCAAGGAACGCCGCGTTCTGAACCATAACGCCACCACCCTGGCCCAGCAGAAACAGCAGGCCATCAAGGACGCTTTTCGGGACTGGATATGGAAAGACCCCCAGCGGCGGCAGACCTTGGAGAAGCAGTACAATGAGCTGTTCAACTCCATCCGGCCCCGCGAGTATGATGGACGGCATATCGTGTTCGGCGGCATCAACCCGGAGATCACCCTGCGGGAGCATCAGCTCAACGCCATCGCCCATGTGCTGTACGGCGGAAACACGCTGCTGGCCCATGAGGTCGGCGCGGGCAAAACCTTTGAAATGGTCGCGGCGGCGATGGAGAGCAAACGCCTGGGGCTGTGCCAGAAATCTCTGTTCGCCGTTCCCAACCACCTGATCGAACAGTGGGCCAGCGAGTTCCTGCGGCTGTACCCCACCGCCAACATCCTCGTTGCATCCAAAAAGGATTTTGAGGGCAGGAACCGTAAGAAGTTCTGTTCCCGTATCGCCACCGGGAATTATGACGCGATCATCATGGGCCATTCGCAGTTTGAACGGCTCCCCGTTTCCTATGAGCGGCGGGAGCAGTTGCTCCAGGACCAGATTCTGGAGATTGAACAGGGCATTGAGGAATTGGAGGACAGCGGCGCGGAGAGATTCAGCGTCAAGCAGTTGGAGCGCACAAAGCGTTCCCTGGAGGCCCGTCTGGAAAAGCTCAACAACACCAGCCGGAAGGACAGCTCCGTGACCTTTGAGCAGCTTGGCGTGGACCGCCTCTTTATTGACGAAGCACATTCCTACAAAAATTTGTTCCTCTACACGAAAATGCGGAACGTGGCGGGGCTTTCCACCACCGATGCGCAGAAGTCCAGCGATATGCTGCTGAAATGCCGCTA
>CAJTVM010000181.1 GCA_910579595.1 uncultured Oscillospiraceae bacterium | reverse complement strand
ATGAAACAGCTTATGGCTGGCGGAGGTATTGCGCTGGTGGGTGCCACGCTGATCCCGCTGCTCTCCGGCCTGTTCGGTTAATAGCCGATGGGCAGTCTGTTTGAATGGATAACAGACTGGATTAAAGAGGGCTTGATTGAAGCGATCACAGGACAATACACCGGTATCTTTGAGTCCGTCAACAGCCAGGTCTCGGATGTGGCCTCACAGGTAGGCCAGACACCGCAGGGGTGGAATGGCGGCGTGTTCAGCATGATCCAGAATCTTTCTGAAACCGTCGTCATTCCCATTGCGGGAATCATCCTGACTTTTGTTCTTGTCTATGAATTGATCCAGATGATCCTCGAAAAGAACAACATGCACGATTTTGATACGTTCAACATCTTCAAGTGGATTTTCAAAACCTTTGTTGCCACATACCTGCTCACCAACTGCTTTACCATCGTCATGGCGGTGTTTGACGTCGCCCAGCATGTGGTGAATCAAAGTTCCGGCGTGATAAACGGGAGCATGGATGTTACCGCCGCGCTGGCCGACCTGGAAACGCAGCTTGAAGCAATGGGGATGTGGGAACTGATCGGCCTGTGGCTGGAGACCAACATTATCAACCTGTGCATGTGGGTGTTGTCCATCGTGATCTTTGTCATTGTGTATGGCCGCATGATTGAAATATATCTCACGGTCAGCCTGGCACCCATACCGTTTTCCACAATGGCAAACCGTGAATGGGGGCAGATGGGGACGAATTACCTGCGTTCCCTGTTTGCTTTAGGTTTCCAGGGGTTTTTGATTATGGTCTGCGTCGCGATCTATGCGGCGCTGGTCCAGTCAATCCCTTCTTCCGGCGACATCCACGGCGCGATCTGGGGCACGGCAGGCTATACGGTCCTGCTGGCCTTTGCCCTGTTTAAGACAGGCTCGCTATCCAAAAGTATTTTTAACTCGCATTAGTGTGTAACCGACCTATTTTAACAAGAAGGAGGATTTTTCTATATGAGTAAGACCAACCATGAAACCATGCAGCCGGAGGCCCAGGCGGGCGAGGGCTTGAAGCTGGATGTAACGGTACGCCCGATTGCCCCGATGGGGAACCTTCTGGCTTTCGCCAATGTGACGATTGGGGACTGTTTCAAGATCGACGGCTTCCGTATCTGCTCCGGCGAGAACGGCCTGTACGTCAATATGCCCTCCACCCAGGATAAGCAGGGAAAATGGAGGGATGTCTGCTGGCCGGTGACGGCGGATTTCCGCAGGCAGCTTAATGACGCCCTGATCGGAGGGTACGGCCAGGCGATTGAAAACCTGCAGGCCACCCTTGAAGCGACAAAGGGAGCGGCGGAGAAGCCTTCCCTGGCCGGCGCCCTGAAAGAAAATGCCGGCAAGGTCAAGACGCCCCCGGCAAAATCCGCCCCGGCCAAGAATGAGCAGGCCCGGTAATGGCGGAGGCCGGAAAATATGGCATCGTGTACGCGGACCCGCCCTGGCGCTATGATATGAAACGCGGAAATGGGGTGGCCGAAAAGCACTACCCCACCATGAGCATGGAAGAAATATGCGCGCTGCCGGTTGCAGACCTTGCGGCCAAAGACAGTGCGCTTTTCCTATGGGCCACCTTCCCACAGCTTAATGAGGCGTTCCGGGTGATCGAAGCATGGGGGTTCAAATATAAGACGCTGGCCTTCCTCTGGCTCAAACAGAACCGGAAAGCAGATTCCTGGTTTTACGGGATGGGGTTCTGGACCCGCTCTAATGCGGAGGTATGCCTTCTGGCGACACGCGGGCGCCCGAAACGCCAGTGCGCGGGAATCCACCAGTTTGTAATCTCCCATATTGAGCAGCACAGCAAGAAGCCGGACGAGGTACGGGATAAGATTGTGAAGCTCATGGGCGACCAGCCCAGGATAGAGCTTTTTGCAAGGCAGCAGACCCCCGGCTGGGATGTGTGGGGCAATGAGGTGGAATCCACGGTCACGATGCAGGAACAAAACCAGTGAGATACAGCATGAATGGAGGTGAATTTACATGCCTTATGTACCCGTACCCAAAGACTTAACGAAAGTCAAGACCAAGCTGGCGTTCAACCTGACGAAGCGCCAGCTTATCTGTTTCAGCCTGGCCGCACTGGCCGGGCTGCCGGTATATTTCCTTACCCGCGGCGCTGTCGGCAATTCGGCGGCGGTGCTGATGATGATCGGGATTATGATGCCCTTTTTCTTTTTCGCCATGTATGAGCGGGACGGGCAGCCGGCGGAGAAACTTCTGAAAAACAGGCTCCGCTATAAGCTCTGGCCGAAGAAACGGCCATACCGGACGGAAAATTTGTATAAATCCATGTCAGAGAAGGAGGTTATGAGGATTGCCAAAAACCAGACAGCAGGAGGCCCAGGAAAAGCGCCTGCAAAGAAACATCAGGCAGGCAAAAAAGGCCAGGGCAGACGCAAAAACAGGCGGGCGTAATGCTTCCCGCATAAAGCCGTCCAGGAAAGGCGGCTTTTTCAGTGGGCTTAAATCGGACGCCCCGCAGACGGTCCAGCAGAGCATTCCCTATAAGGAAATGTACCGGGATGGGATCTGCCGGCTGACGGATAAGCTCTACACCAAGACGGTGCAGTTTTTTGACATTAACTACCAGCTCGCACAGGCGGATGACAAGGCGCAGATTTTTGAGGGCTACTGTGATTTCCTCAATTATTTTGACGCTTCGATCCATGTGCAGCTTACCTTTGTCAACCAGCGGGCCAATATGCAGGATTTCGCCCGCAGTATCGACATCCCCATCCGCGGCGACGAATATGACGGAATCCGCAGGGAGTATGGGGATATGCTGAAAGGTCAGCTCCAAAAAGGCAACAACGGTCTTACCAAGCGGAAATATATCACTTTTGGCATTGAGGCTGACGACCTTCGCACCGCGAAGATGCGCCTGGAGCGGATCGAGGCCGACGTGCTGGCGAATTTCAAGGCCCTGGGAGCCCAGGCAAAGCCATTAGACGGGCTGGAACGCCTGGAGCTCCTTCACAGCCAGCTCCACCCGGACGGGCAGGAAAAGTTTCATTTTACCTGGGCGGACCTCCCGAAAACCGGGCTGTCCACAAAAGATTTTATTGCGCCCTCCGGCCTGTCCTTCTCGAATGACGGAAAGACCTTCCGGGTAGCCGACCATTCCGGGGCGGCGTCCTTTTTGCAGATTTTAGCGCCGGAGCTGACGGACCGGCTGCTGGCGGAGCTCCTTGACCTGGACGACGCCGTGACGGTGAACCTGCATATCCAGTCCATCGACCAGGCCCAGGCGATCAAGAACATCAAGCGCAA
>CAJTVM010000180.1 GCA_910579595.1 uncultured Oscillospiraceae bacterium | reverse complement strand
ATTTTGACCGTCCGGCCTTTCATGAGATGATGGCCGAGGTCAAGGCTGGCAAGATCAACTGCATCGTGGTCAAGGATTTGTCCCGCTTCGGCAGGGACCACTTGGGCGTGGGGGAGTATCTGGAACAGTTATTTCCCTTCCTTGGTGTGCGTTTTATCGCAATCAACGACAACTATGACAGTCTGCACAGCAACGTGGAATCTGATGAGCTGGTCATCCCGTTCAAAAACCTCATAAACGAGGCATATTGCCGGGATACCTCGGTGAAAACACGGAGCCAGCTTGAAATCAAACGCCAGCGCGGAGATTTCATTGGCTCTTTTGCTGTTTTTGGCTACCGGAAGGACCCGGAGAACCGCCACCGCCTGCTGGTAGATGAATACGCCGCCGGTGTGGTACGGGATATGTTCAAGTGGAAGCTGGAAGGAATCAGCGCGGGCGATATTGCCGACCGCCTTACAGCGGCGGGCATCCCCACGCCTATGGACTACAAGCGTTCCCAGGGGATGCGCTACTCTACGTCCTTCCGGCTGAAAGAGGAATCCGTGTGGGATGCCGGGATGGTGCTGCGGATTCTGAAAAATCCGGTCTACATCGGCGTGTTGGAGCAGGGGCGCGTGACCACCCCCAGCTATCGGGTGAAGCGGCTGGTGGTGAAGCCCCGCGAAGAATGGGCGGTGGTGGAGAACTGCCATGAGCCGGTCATTGACCGCTATGACTTTGAAAGCGTTCAGAAGGTGCTTGCCCTGGATACGCGCACCAGCGTCAGCGGCAAGGCGGTGGAGCTGTTCTCCGGCATGGTCTACTGCGGCGAGTGCGGCGGGGCCATGATACGAAAAACCGTCCCCACCGCCAAGAAGAAGTATGTGTACTATGTGTGCGCCGCGCACAAGAACGAAAAGCGCTGCTTCTCCCACTCCATGCGGGTGGAAACGCTGGATGAGATCGTGCTGGACGCATTGAGAAGATACATCCAGGATGTGATCGACCTCTCTGACCTGCTGGAACTGACCGACACGGCCCAGCTTCAGCAAGCGGGTATGCGAAAGCTGCAAGGCCGTTTGGAGAAGAAACGGGAAGAAATCGACCGCAATCAGGCCCTTTTGCGCTCCCTTTATGAAAGCCTCGCTGACGGCGTGATCGACCGGGACGAATACCAGGATTTGAAAAAGACCTACTCCCGCCGCCGTGCCGAGGCGGAGGAACAGGCCGAGGCCATCCAAGAGGAAATGAGCCGGGAAATGGGCAATTTTTCGGAGGGCCGGGGCTGGATGGAGCAGTTCCGCAAGCACCAGAACATTGACGCTCTGGACCGTACCATCATTGTATCGCTGATTGAGCGTATCCTGATTTTCCGTGACCGCCGTGTGGAGATCGTCTACCGCTGGCACGATGAATTTCACTGGCAGATGGATTTGCTGCGGCAGGCCCAGGGAACCCTTCCCGGAAGGGAGGCGGTCTGAAATGGCGCGGACGAAACGCAAGGTCAATCCCATTCTGCCGGCAGCTGTCCAAACGGAACAGCCCCGCCGGGTTTATCAGGTGGGCGGCTATGCCCGCTTATCGGTAGAGGACAGCGGAAAACCCGGAGCGGACACGATCAGCACCCAGCGGGAATTGATTCAAAGCTACATTGACGGCCAGCCGGATATGCGGCTCTATGACCTTTACTGCGACAACGGACGGACGGGAACGAACTTTGACCGCCCGGAGTTTGAACGGATGATGGAGGATGTTCGCTCTGGCAAGGTAGACTGCATTGTGGTGAAGGATTTATCCCGGTTTGGCCGCAACTACCGGGAAACCGGCAACTATCTGGAACGGATTTTCCCGCTCTTGGACGTGCGGTTTATCGCCGTCAACGACAATTTTGACACGCTGACCGCCGAGCGGACCCAGGACGGCTACATAGTGCCGCTGAAAAACATCATGAACGCCGTTTACAGCAAGGACATATCCAGGAAGATTCTTCCGGCCATTTCGACCAAGCAACAGAAAGGAGAGTTCATCGGTTCATGGGCGGCATACGGCTACCAGAAGTGTGCCGGTAATGCCCACCGGATTGAGCCGGACCCGGAGACTGCGCCGGTGGTGCGTGAGATATTCTCCCTGCGTCTGACGGGGATGAGCTATCAGCGGATTGCCCGGACCTTGAATGAGCAGGAAGTCCCTTCCCCCGGACGGTATCTCTGCTTGAAGGGGGCGGCAAAGTGCGAATCCTATGCCAATTCCCGGTGGACCATAGCCTCCGTAAAAAAAGTCCTGACCGCCGAGGTCTACTTGGGTCACATGGTCCAGGGACGCAAGCGGTCCGGCTTCTCCGAGGGGAAAAAGCCCTACTATGTGCCGGAATCCGAGTGGGTGATCGTCCGCGACACCCATGAGCCGCTGGTGGATGAAGAAACCTTCCGTGCGGTTCAGAAAATGGCCGTAGAGGCCAGCAGCGCCTATAAGGAGCGGCTTGGATGTCATGACGCCTTGGGGACGATCCCCAATATCCTGCGGGGCCTGATCTTCTGTGCTGACTGTGGCCGTCCATTGGTGCGCTACAAATGTGTTACGAACAAGGGAACAAACCTTTACTACGTTTACATCTGTCAAAGCCACTCTAATGATTTGGCCTCCTGCCCCAAGAAGTATTTCCATGAGACGAAGCTGATTGAAATTCTTTGGGATACCTTGCGGCGTGAGATCGCGCTGGCTGAAAATCTGGACAAGTTGGTACGCCAGTACCACAAATCCGCAAAGGCGGTCAGCCGGGAGACGGAGGCCAAACGGGAGATTGCCGCCGCGAAACAGGCCCTCAGCCGTGTGGAAATGCTCTATGACAGCTTGTACCAGAATTACGCTGACAAGCTGATGACCGAGCAGGAATACACGGAAATGAAGCGGCAGTACCGCTCTGATATGGAACAGGCGCAGGCCCGGTTGGATGAGTTGGAACAGCGGCAGAGGGACGAGCGGCAGCGGACCACGGAAAACCCCTGGCTTACCGCCTGCGGTCAATTCAAGGAAGAAACCGCGCTGACGGAGGCCATGGCTCACGCTCTGATTGACCGGGTGGAGATTGATGGGGCGAACCGAGTTTCCATCACTCTGCGCTACCGGGACGAATACAACGCCCTGCTCCGGCTGCTGGCGGCAGAGGGAGAGGCGGTGTCCGCATGAGCGTTATCACCGCAAAATATATCCGCTTGTCCTCGGAGGATGATGATTTAGGGAAAAGCGGCAAAGTTGAATCCAACAGCGTCACGAACCAGAGAAATTTGCTGGACGCCTTTATCAGCCGCACCCCGGAATTGGCGGATACCAGCGTGATCGAGTTCTGTG
>CAJTVM010000179.1 GCA_910579595.1 uncultured Oscillospiraceae bacterium | reverse complement strand
AATTTAACGCGGCATGGCGGGAAAAGACCCGGCCTGACGGTGAATCGAGGTTGTGTATACAGGTTCTAAATCACTGCGCAAAAAATTTGGTATATCAGAACGTGATATCATTGAGACTGTTTGGGGTGTGGGTTATCGGTTTATCCCACCTGAATAAAAAGCAAGGGAGACGCTATGCCAGCGTTTCCCTTGCTTTTTATTTTTGATAGCCTGTGAAAGAAGAATCGTTAATAGGTCACGCTTCCGTTATGCTTCTCATTCGCCACATAGTAGGCCATGCGCTCCTCCGGCTTGACGTACAGCTTCAAGTCGGTGATGGGCGTGCGCTTCTTCGTCTGCCGGAAGTCGGCCTTGGCCGCCTCCACCAGCGTGTCCATATCGACCTCGGCGCCCTGGAACTGCACGATGACGGTGGGCTTGAGGCCGTCCGCCTTGGCCTTGAGCTCGGCGCGGGCCTTGGCTGCGGCGGCCTTTTCCTCCGCTGTCATGGGCTTTCTGCCGCCCCGCCTTTTGGGGGCCTGCTCAGTGGTCTCGTTGACCTTCTTTTCCTCGTCCATGGTTACCACTCCTGTTTCGTATTTTTCGGGTCAAATATCCCCTGCATTATATACGGTCAGAACAAAAAAATCAAGCTGCTATGCGGATTTATTCATGATCTGTGTCAACCCAGTCCACCGGCATCCCATTGACCTCCAGTCCCTCCCCGGCGGGGATGAGGAGGTACTTCTTTCCGTCGATTACCCGCGTCTCCACCAGGTAGCTGTGTTCCGGGTCAATGGAGATTGAGGCGTCCGCCGTTTTCACCTCAAACCGTTTGCTGTCGATGAGATTGACGGGGCTGAGGGCCGCATCCTCACCGAACAGCTCCCCGCACTTTTCGCAGAAGGCAGCAATTTGCCCATCCTCTGCGCCGCTGTCCCGCAGGATGGCGGCCACGTCCTTTGCGGTGACGGCCAGGGGCTCCGGGTCTTTGGCCTCCCGGTGCTCCTCAATTTTGGCGGTCAGGCGTTCGTGGACGGCCTGCACTACCTCCAGGCCGCAGGCCCCCTCCAGCCCATCCCGCAGGGCCGTCTCGAATGCCTCCCGCTGCTCCCCGGCAGACATGGGGGGCTCGGTGTGGAAAATGGCGTCCAGAAACTCCTGGTGCAGCTCATCCGGCTTCCGGGCATAGACCAGGGCGTTGTAGATGTTGGCCGCCCTGTCGTCAAAGGCAGGGAACAGGAAGCCCAACTCCGGTGGGGAGACGATCTGGCTGGCGGCGCAGTTGTGGAACTCGTTCTCCCCGGGGCAGTAGCCCAGTTCCAGCTTGCCGTCCTTCACCGGACAGATACAGCACACGATATAAGAGAACACGGTGTCGCCCTCGTCCGCGCGATCTTCGCCGTCTTTGCCGCGATGGGGCACGTCATAGGCGTCATGGGCCAGCAGGATGAGGTAATTGCTCTCCCCCATGTCCAGGCTGTCGATGACCGTCTGATAGAACTCCTGGCGCACCTCAACCTCCTTCAGCCGGGAATCCCGCAGGGCCATGAGGCGGCGGTGTTCGTCGCTGTCCGCCACCTGCTGGGTGGAAAACACGATGTCGATGAGGTTCCGGCCCAGCGTGCCGGACAGGGCTTTTTTCAGCAGATTTAAGTATTTCTCCGCCTCCTCCTCGGGCATCCGGTCCAGGGGCTCGTTCAGGTGGGAGACGATCTCCTTCCGGCTGCTCACATAGCAGCCGCAGATATGGCTGATGGCGTTTTTGCCCAGTTTGAAGCGGCGTTTCAGCTCGCTGGTCTCTTTCTGATTCATGGTGACCTCGCAGTTTCAAATGTATTTTGCGCGGGTGCCGCGCAATGAAAGCAGTCACTTCATTATAGAGGAAAACGGAAAAACTTACAAGCCCTGCCCTGGAGTCACTTGGATCTCAATTTCCAGAATATCCTTAATGGGGATGACTGTCCGGTTTGTAAGGATGATCCGCCCTTCAAGCGGGTCAATTTTCTTGACCGTTCCCAGGTTGGTGACGTAGGCTCCGCCGTCCTTTCGTTCATCGGGCAGAAACCAGGTAAATGCGCCCACTCCGCCTGTCTCCACCAGCAGGCGGAGCTTTTCGTCCAGAAGGGCCTTTTCCTCCTCCGTCAGTTCTATTCTTTGGTCAGTGAGCCGGGCCGTCTCCTCGATAGCGGCCCCGTGGCCGACCAGGGCCGCGAACGGAGAGAAGATAGCCGCCCGGTCAGCTATCGGCATACGGGGATGCCTGGCAGAGGTGGGGTGGGGCCGGTTGATAATGTCGTCATACGTGCCGCTCACGCCTTATGCCCTCCAATCCTGCCATTACGATCTGCGGCGGTGGCGCCATCCACAAGATTCGTTCCCTTCAAAATGGCGTTCTTGCCGTACTTGTTTTTGATGCCCAGCATGGCCTCCTGGAGCTTCCGCTCCCGGACCAGCTCTGCCGCTTCCGCTTCCTTTTGGGCCTGGGCGGCGGCATAGTCGGTGAACAGGTCAAGCTGCTCCATAGCGGGCCCGGCGGGAACATCGGCTTCATCCGTCACCCGGTTTGCGGTGAGGTACATCCGCCGGATCAGCAGGTTTTTGTCCACGATGCGGTCATATAGCTCCAAAATCGCCGCCGTGATGCGCTTGGAGGAGGCGGTGTACCCCTCCAGGTTGGCGGTGCCATGGGCGTGCTTGGGGATCTGCCGCCCGTAGCGGTCTGTCTTGACCTCGCCGTGGTACTGTTTCCGGCGCTGGGAATCCCGGAGGTTTTCAATGTCGTAGCCCACGGTGAGGGCGAGCTGGTTGGTTGCCAGCCGCTGGCCCACCAGGTCCAAAGCAAGCTGGTCGGCCATCTCCCAGGCCACCATCCGGGCTTTATTGAAGGGGTAGGGGGCGGTAAGCACCTGGCCGGAGCCCACGCTTTTGGCCTCCGGCTTGTACGCCTTGATGTCGGCCATGGTCACCGGCTCATAACCCCAGGCATGATCCACCAATATCTCCGCGTTCACACCGAACATCCGGTAGAGAAGATCCTCGTTGTAGTAGTCGGCGGGACTGCCGATGGAGCACCGGGCGACGTCCCCCATGGTGTGCAGGCCCTGGGCCTCCAGCTTTTTGGCGTAGCCCGGGCCAACCCGCCAGAAGTCGGTGAGGGGACGGTGATCCCACAGCAGGCGGCGGTAGCTCATCTCATCCATCTCGGCGATGCGCACACCGCTCTTGTCCGGCCGGGTGTGCTTGGCCCAGATGTCCATGGCCACTTTCGCCAGATAGAGGTTGGTGCCGATGCCCGCCGTGGCGGTAATGCCGGTGGTGTCCAGCACGTCCAGCACGATCTTCCGGGCCAGCTCCCGGGGGG
>CAJTVM010000178.1 GCA_910579595.1 uncultured Oscillospiraceae bacterium | reverse complement strand
TGCCCGTCTACAACGGTGCGCTCACCGACCTCAATATGGTCTATCAGTTCATCAATGGTGGTCCGATCAAGGTCCTGCAAGTTCAAATACTTTCGGATGATCGCCGTCCAGTTTTGAATGGCGGCGGTTTTCTGCTGTGCCTTATCTACCTTGGACAGAAGCGCATCCAGGCGTTCCGCCTTGGCAAGCCGCTCCTGTTCGTTTTTTTGCGTCAGCACCATGAATGTGCTTTCGCTGACCGCGCCGCTGTACTTGTCCTCATAAAGTTTCGCGGTCATGGTCTCCAACTCCTGCACCCTGCGGCGCAGCTTGCTGATCTCCTGCTTGGCATCGGCCAGACGCTGCTCGTCATAATCCGCGATCTTGCGTTTGAGCTTGTCCACCACAGCGGCCTCATCCAGTATCACCGCCTGGGCCTGGGTCCTGATTTCCGCAATCACGATTTGCGTCAGCGTCTGCTCATAAATCCTGTGCCATGAACATACGCTCCGGCCCGACTTGCCGTATGTCCCACAGAAATAGGAAACATAGCGTTTTTTCGTGCCGTTCTTGCGATGCTGTGTTTCCGCATTGGCACATAAAGGAGTTTTGCAATCGGCGCATACCAGCTTGCCAGTAAACAATTTCGCAGTAGGCTCCTGCCTGCCAACAGAATGAAGGCTTGCCGCCTCGTTGATCTTCTGAACGGCCTCCCACTCCTCTGCGGTAACAATGGCCTCATGCAGCGCCTCATGGCGAATCCACTCAGTTTCCGGCTTGCTGATCTGTGCATGATCCTTATAGGAACGGGTGCCGGTGTGATTCATTACCAGCGTCCCTTTATAGACCTCATTGTGGAGAATGGTTTTTACTGTTGCATAGGTCCAGAGCTGGGCGGCTTTGCAGCCGTCCTTGCCGTTGATCTGGCTCCAGTAGACACGCGGCGAGGTAATGCCATCCCGGTTGAGGGCGGCGGCGATCTGGCCGTAGGCCGTACCCGCCAGCCGCATATCATATATCCGGCGCACGATACCGGCAGCATACTCATCAATGACCAGCTTGTGCTTGTCCCCGTCGCTCTTGCGGTAGCCGTAGGGAGCGTATGCGGAAATGAATTGACCGCTGGCCTTTTTGCTGTGCAGCACTGATTTGATTTTACTGCTCAGGTCCCGCAAATGGTAATCGTTCATCAGACTGCGGAAGTGGAGCATATCCGTGTTATCGCCCTCGCTGTCCAAACAGTCCAGAACAGAAACAAACCGGCATCCCAGGCTGGGAAACACAACGGCTGTGTACCGGCCTACCTCCACGAAGTCCCGTCCCAGGCGGGAGAGGTCTTTGACGAGGATGAGGTTGATAACGCCGCTTCGGGCGTCCTCCAGCATTTCCAGGAATCCGGGCCGCTGAAAATTGCCCCCGCTGTACCCATCGTCACAATAGGTCTTGGTCTCCACCCAGCCATTGAGCATGGCGAACTTGGACAGAAGCTCCCGCTGATTTTCGATGCTGACGGATTCATCAGCGGGGATGTAATTTCTGGCCTTGGCGGAGTTGGAGGCATCGTCCACGCTCAAACGGCAGTAGATACCCACCTTATACAGCTTGTTCATACCGCCGCCCGCCTTTCCTGGGACAACACATCATCCACACAGCCAACGTAACGATAAAACACCTTTACGTCTTGGACGCGGGTATTGCCGCACTTTTGGGCCTCGCCAACCTCGATACGGTCCACCAACTCAAACAGGATGGTCTCGTCCAGCTCGGTGATCTCCGTATAGCGCCGGATGATCTCGGCCCACTGGTCGGCGTCATGGCGGTTCTCCAACTGCGTCCTGACCTTCTGCTCCAACTCCGGGAGGGCGGCGGCTTTCTGCGCCCGCTCCGTCTCGTACTTCTTCATCAGCGTCTGGAACACCGTGGGCGGGACAACGCCAGCGCATTTATCCTCATAGAGATTCTGCATCAGCTTTTCCAGCTCCGCAACACGGGCGGCGGTCACTTTCAGCTCCTGCTCATAGGATGCCGCACGGCTGTGCTGCTCCTTATCCTTCATACGGATGATCTGCGTCAGCAGCCGCTCCCGGTCATGGGCGGCATATCGGGCCTTTTCCCGAATGTCCTCCAGCACGATCTGCGTCAGCACATTCTCATAGATGGTATGGATGGTGCAGGCTCTTTTCCCGCTGCGGGAATAACTCCCGCACATGAAGGAGCTGTACCGTCCTGGACTTCCATCTTTATAGGTAAACCGCTCTACCTGGTTTCGCATTTTGAATCCACAGTCCGCGCAGTAGACCAAGCCAGTGAAAATGCTCTTGATACCGTCCGAGGTTTCAGACTTCCGCACCTTCTTCTGGTCGATGCTGACCACCGTATCCCATATCTCGCGGGAGATGATCGGCTCATGGGTCCCCTCCACGCGAATCCACTGGTCTTTGGGTTTCGCTACCAGCTTTTTGGATTTGTAGGAGAGGGTGCCGCATTTGCCCTGGACCATGTTGCCGATATAGGCTTCGTTGCGGATCATCACCTTAACAGTGCTTTCGTTCCACAGGTGGTTGACACGGCGGGGGTCGGTGCGGCCCTGGCGCTGATAGTACAGCTCACCGGGCGGCTGGACACCCTCGGCGTTCAAGGTGGTGGCGATCTTTCGGAACGCCATGCCGGAGGCCCGCATAGCAAAAATACGGCGGACCAACGGCGCGGTTTCCTCGTCAATGATGAAATGGTGCTTGTCCAGCGGGTCACGCTTGTAGCCGATGGGCGGATATGTACCCATGTACTTCCCGTTCTCGGCACAGGCTTTTTTGACCGCTTTCACCTTTTTACTTGTGTCCCGGCTGTAAAACTCGTTAAATAGGTTCAAAAAACACATGACATCGGTACTGCCGTCATTACTCATGGTGTCGATACCGTTGTTCAGAGCGATAAACCGGCATCCGATGGACGGAAACAGGTAATCGGTGTACTGGCCGAACTCGATGTAGTTTCTGCCGAACCGGGACAGGTCCTTGACGAGAATGACATTGATACGTCCGGCCTTTGCGTCAGCGATCAGGCGCTGAACGCCGGGGCGCTGGAAGTTTGTTCCAGAGTAGCCGTCATCCACATAGGTGTCCACTTCATTCCAGCCCCGCTCCCGCACATACCGCTGAAGCAGCAGCTTTTGATTTTCGATGCTGACGGATTCCCCGTCCCGTTCATCGTCATTACTCAGTCTGCAATAGATGCCGACATTGTATGCTTTCTCGATCATTGTTTTACCTCCCGATCAGCCAGATTCATACCCTGTGCGGCGAATGGCTCCTGCCGGATTGCTCCGGCAGCACCTATTATAGAATAGGGAGCGCATGACGCGCAAGGATGCGGCCAGCCGCGAGGAAATGTTGGGTATGGTTTAGGTGGTAGCGTGGCAGGGCGTCAGCTC
>CAJTVM010000177.1 GCA_910579595.1 uncultured Oscillospiraceae bacterium | reverse complement strand
TTGTGAACAATCCGTAAACATGATTAGGAAGTTGTTGACAACTCGTTTCAGGCAAAACCGCGAAGTCGATTCTTGTGAGCTGCGGAGCGCGGCTGGCGGTGTTCGACATAGCGGAGTTGCGGGAAGTTACCGCCTATGACGAGCTGGAGCTGGACACCATTGGGGACCGGAAAACGGCGCTCTTTCTCATTATGAGTGACACGGACGACAGCTTTAACTTCCTGATTTCCATGTGCTACACGTGCGCCCATAAGCCCGGGCGCGTCAAACAATAAATCCGGGCGCGGTTTCTTTGGAATGCTGTTTTGAGAAAACAGTAGGTAAAAGTATCAGCGCAATCAGCAAATTTAATGGGAAAAGGAGGCCCAAAACAGACTGAAAGCAACCTATCATCCCCCGACTTATCTGGAATGGGAAACCTGACAGGGAGTGTAGCATGTCGGAGAGTGCGCTGCCGCAAACTCCATGCGGTGAGCAAGGCACAATAGGATGAAAAGCTGTATATGAGGATGAAAACATCACTTGACAAAGGCATACAGGGAAAAGAAGCAAAAAAAGTGCTACCAACCTTACACAAAACACCGCCTAACGGGACAATAGGCGGTGTTTTTGTATGTGGTGGAAAATCCCTGAACCCTGGCCGCCAGGGTATGCGGCCAAAATCGAGACAAGGAGGTATTTGCAAGCATGGCAGACGAAACCAAGACCAACGCCACGCCGGAAGCGCCGGGCGGCCCTCCCCCTCCCGCGCCGGAGCAGACGGAACAAGCGGTGATCCCCGGCATGGACGGCGGCCCCGCCCTCTCCGGCAAGGTGATCGACCTGTCGGATGTGCGGGCGGAGGCTGACAAGACCGGGCCGGAGTCCCCCGCCCCTGGGGAGGCTCCCCCGGAGCAGGGCGCTGCTGGCTCCGTTACCGAGTACACCAAGCAGGAATGGGAGCGGCCCCTGGAGGAAATTGAAGCGGAGCAGAAGAAGCCCCGCCGGGGCCGTCCGCCCAAGGCAGACCGGGCCGCGCCGGAGGCTGGGGAAAAGAAAACGGGCAAGGGCCGCGCCACCAAACCCAAGGACAAGGCCGCGCCCGGCAAGACTGCCAAGGCCCCCGGCAAGGGTAAGCGGGCCGCCCCCAGCAAGGGCGCTCCCCCGGCCCCCGCCAAGGAGGAGGCCCCAGCCCCGCCGCCTGAACCTGTCCAGCCCCGTGACGCGACCCGCGCCGAAAAAGAGGAAATCGTCTATCTGAACCTCTCCGACCTCCACCCGTTCAAGGATCATCCCTTTGGTGTGCGGGACGATGCGGAAATGCAGGGGCTGGTGGAGTCCGTCCGCTCCGGCGGTGTGAACCAGCCCGCCCTGGTGCGTCCCCGCGAGGGCGGGGGCTATGAAATCATCGCGGGCCACCGCCGCCAGCGGGCCAGTGAGCTGGCCGGGTTCGCCAATATGCCCTGTATCGTCCGCAACATGACGGACGATGAGGCAATCCTGGCTATGACGGATGACAACCTGCGCCACCGTGAAAAGCTCCTGCCCAGCGAAAAGGCGGCGGCCCTGCAACAGCAGTATGAAGCTATCAAGCACCAGGGGGCGCGGGGTGACGATGACGAGGCGGGCAAGCTCTCCCTGCAAAGTGTGGGCCAGCGCAACGGCATGAGCGTGAAAACCGTCCAGCGGTATCTCTGGCTGAATGATCTTGTTCCCGAACTGAAAGAGGTTATGGACGCTGGCAAGCTGTCTTTTACCCCCGCCGTGGAAATCTCCCGCATCCGGCCCAAGCACCAGAAGTACATCGCCGTTTCCATTGAGGGCCAGCAGTCCTCCCCGTCCCAGGGGCAGGCCAAGCGGCTCCGGGAGCTGGACAAGGACAACAAGCTGAACCCGGACGCCATTGACGCTATTTTGAGTGAAGAAAAGAAAAAGGAGGATATTTCTGTGATTATTTCCGGCGCTGAACTGGAGAAGTATTTCGGCAAGGAGGCCACGCCCCGTCAGATGAAGGATCAGATCATGGCCCTGCTGGACGGGTGGAAAGAGAAACAGCCCCCTGAGCTGGGTAAGGGCGACAAAAAAGTGGAAATGGAAAAGTAACCTCTGGCCAGCCTGACCAGAGGTTTTTCCGTCCCCCGCGTCCCCCGTCCCCCCGCAGGGAGAAACCAAGCTCTGGTGGGTATATCCCCCGTCGCCGCCGTTCACAAAGCACAGGCGGGGACGGCTGTCAAGGGGGCGGAACGCCCCGCCGCTGGCGGCGGCTTGCCCTTGACGGACGGCCCCGGCTGTGCTATCCCCTGCGGCGCGGCGGGGGTATATCCTCCAGAGCCGCCCCCTTTCCCATGAATGGGAAAGGGCGGGGGGATAGGGTTGACCGTCCCCCACCGACTGAACATAAAAAAGGAGGCATTTCCGATATGAAGCGACCCCTCGCTTATGTAACCGCCGCATGGCGCGGCGACCCCTGCGAAATCACGGAACAGGCGGCCAAGTATTGCCGGGCCGTGTATGACGCTGGCTTTTCCCCCATCTGCCCTACGCTGTATCTGCCCCTGTTCCTCAATGACGCTGTGCCGGAGGAGCATAAGAGCGGCATCGACATGGGCCGCGACCTGCTCCGGCGCTCCCGCGTTCTGGTGGTGTGCGGCGGCCCTGTCACCGAGGAAATGAAAAACGACATCGCCACCGCCCAGCGCCTGGGTATCACCGCCACCACGTTAGAGGGCATCCTGACCGTCAAGGGCCAGGGCCACAGGCGGCGCTGATATGGAGGGTAAAATCCTTGAAGCCTATGTAACCAACCTGGGGAAATACAACGAGGGCCGTCTGGTAGGTGCGCCCCTGAACTTCCCCACCACCACCGAGGACGTGCAAGCCCTGTTGAAGCGCATCGGGGTGGACGGCGTTCGGTATGAGGAAATTTTCATTACCGATTTTGAAAGCGACATCCTGGGCCTGTACGACCACCTGGGCGAGTATGAAAGCATTGACGAGCTGAACCATCTGGCTCACCTGCTGTCTGGCATGGACGGTGACGAGCTGGCAAAGCTGGAGGCCGTAATGGACAGCGGCGAATACACCGGGAGCGTCAAGGATTTAATCAACCTGACGCAAAATCTGGACAGCTACGACTTTTACCCCGATATTGACAGCGAGGAGGCCCTGGGCCGCCTGTATATCCAGGAATTTGAAGCCGTTCCTGTGCCGGAGCATTTGATTGACTACATCGACTACGAGGCATACGGGCGGGATGTGCGGATCAACGAGGGCGGCCACTTTGCCCCCGGCGGCTATGTCATGTGCAACCACGGCTCCTTTGTGGAGCATTACCACGGCATAGAGGATATTTCCCCGGAGCATCGGGTGTTCGCCTATCCCCAGCTCAATATCCGGGAGCAGATGGCGGCCTATCAGGAGGTGATTGACCGCTCCGCGCTGAACGAGGGGAAACAGCGGCTTGCCAC
>CAJTVM010000176.1 GCA_910579595.1 uncultured Oscillospiraceae bacterium | reverse complement strand
TAGCCTTTGGCCTCCACCTTCACGGAAGTGTAGTCCAGGGCCAGCAGGCCGGTGTGGCCGTCCTCGGTGGTGACTTCCCGGTGGGGTTCCAACTGCTTCAAAATCTTGGACAGGTCGTTGGTGTCGCTGTCCATGGTGATGGTGTCGGTGTAGTCCTGGGTGTCCACACCGATCTCGTCCTCCTTGATCATGTCCAGCAGGTAGTAACGCCGTCCGCCGCGCTCAAAATCCTCGGTGGGGATGCCGGAGGGATCGTCGGACAGGGAGAGCTGGTATACCTTGCTGATGCGAAGCTCATCCAGGGGGCCGTAGGTGTACTCGTCCACCTTGATGGGGTAGAACGGCCCCCCGGACGCCATCGCCGGGGCCAGGGTGAGGCCCAAGGCCAGGACAGCGGTACACAGCAGCATCACGATTCGCTTTTTCATTTTGTCAAAGCTCCTTTACTCAAGATTAGGGATGTCAGGTTTGCGCTGGGGTTTGGGTTCCTGGGACGGACGCTGGCCCACCGTTTCAGCCGCTTTGCGGAGCTGTTCCAGGACGGAGGGCTTGTCGGACAGGATAGGTGAAATCTCCGTCTGCACATAGCGCAAATAGTCCGGGTCATCCAGCTCACCGATGATTTCATCAATGGCATCATCATCGTCACCCGGCAGATCAAACGTCAGCGACCATCTGGAGGCCAGATAACTCAACGGGTCAGCGAGTTTAAGCAGCAGGTCAGCCTCACCATAAGCATAGGTAAAGCTGTTCCTCATGTAGTCATGCGCCGCCAAGGTGAGGGTGATGTTCTCACTCGCCGCCACCAGCTCCTGTTTGCTCTTACCCATCAGGGAGGCATTGTAGGCGGCGAGATTCTGATCCAAGCGGTTTTGCAGCGCCTGAACCTGCGGCCCCATCCGGCGCTCCTGTTCCTCTTGCGTCAAACGGAACTTGTCATAAGCCTTGATGCCGTCCAGAAGCTCACAGATGGGGAAGCCATCCTTATGGGTGTTTGCGTCCCAGCAGCTTTGAACCACGGCCAACGGGTTCTCAAAGCCCAGCAGCGCCTCCACCTCGGCGGAGGTGAACTTATGCTCCAGCTTCAAATACTCATGGCGCTCGATCAAGCCCCTTAACGCATAGACATCCTCCAATTCCGGCCCGCTGCTCCGTTTGCCCAGCAGCGCGGCCTCCCAAATCAGGCACTTGTCCAGCCGTTCAAACAGCTTTTTCTTGTCCTCGGTTGTCTTTCGGGGCATATCCCTACCTCCCCCGGCCCTGGCCCTTCACGGTCAGGATGCCGTCCAAGGTGGTGGCGGTGATGTGCAGGCGCTCGGCGGTGGCAATGTCGTTTTTCACAGTCTCGTCTACCCGCTGCCCGCACACCACCAGGACGCGGGAGCGGCGCAGGTAGTCCCGCGCCATATCCAGGCTGTCTTTGTGTTCCTGGGGGATGCCGTCATGGATGAAACGGCCTGTGAGCAGGATGGGGCAGATGGGCGAATAGCCCGCCTCATACACCTGGCGGCAGTAGCGGGCGGCGGTCTCGGTGTTCTCGCACTCGTTGCCGCTCCAGGCGGCGGTGATGTAGGCAAGGGGTCGTTTCATGGCACAAGTCCTTTCTCCCGGTGGCCGGGTAAAAAAATAAACGACTTTTCAGCCGTTGTGCAGGTCGTGGTTGACCTGCATGGTGTAATGGTTGTCCATGGTGGAGGGCGCGTTGAACAGCGCCGCCAAAAGATATGCCCTGGTGTTCCAGACGCGGGTGGTGTTTTCCTGGATGCCGTCCAGCACCTTCTCAATGTGGGTGGCGGTGATCTGCTGGAACCGCTGCTGGACAAAGGCTGTGGGATATTCCGCGTCCCGCCCGATCTTCATGGTGGGGGCGCGGGCCAAGGCCACCTCCAGCATGATCTCCACAAACTCGTCGAGCTGCGCCCGGTTGGAGGGGGTAGCCAGGAAGTCGTACTCAATCTGCGCCCTGATCTCATCCCGCCGCTCAAAAATTTCCTTCATTCCTTCCACGGGCTGCGCCGGGGGGGTAGAGGGAGGGAATGAATGAGTATTGGATCGCTGAGTATTTGATTTTTGAGTAATGGATTGATTTATATTTAATTGGGCGCGGTTTTCCGTATGCGGGGCGTCCATATCCGGGTCAGCCATATCCGGCTTTCCCGTATCTGGCTGGCCCATATCTGGCGGGGTCGTATCTGGCCCGCCAGCATCCGGGGCAGGCGGTTCCTGGGGCTGTTCGTAAATGACATACTCCGTATCCGTGATCCGCCCGTTGGCCCCGCGAAGCTGGCGGCGAACGATGTAGCCCGCCTTTTCCAGTTCCTTGATGGTGTTGCCAATGGCCTCCACCCCCTCTTTGCAGATGGCGGCGAGGCCCCTGGTGCTGTAGTTCCAATCGTCCGGGAAGGACAGGAACATGGATAGCAGCCCTTTGGCTTTCAGCGACAGGGCGGTATCCTTCAAATGATGGTTGGACATGACGGTGTAATCCCGCGTCCGCTCCACACGATAGACAGCCATGCTTCACTCACTTCCTACAGTAGATTTCTACGGCCTTACAACTCGTAGATGGGCAGTTCGCTCCTATTGAACCGGCAAAACATTTCCGTCAGCTTTATGGACAGATCCTCCAGACTCAGGCACATGGGGGTATGCCAGGGGTCGCCCTGCTTGATCTCCCGGTACTCGGTGATGAACTCGCCGTCCCAGATGTCCACAATGACGCAGGCCGTCACCACAAGGCTCATGTCCTCCAACAGCCACAGCTCGTAGCGTCGGCCCGTCAGCACGATTCCGGCATCACTTTGCTCGAAGTCGGTATAGAGCAGGGTGGCCCGCTGGCCGAACAGATCCGCGCCCCGGTAGTTGAAGGTCTGAGACTGCTTACCCTGGGTGGTGTAGGCGTACACGGTCTTGGCCTCGTGGCGGACGGCTTGGAGCAGGGAGTTGTAATCCATGCCCTCCAGCAGTTCCTCCACCTCCTGCTCCTTGTAGCCCGGTTCCCCGATGCCGCTGCGGAACAGCCGGTCAATGACGTACTCCAAAGAACTCACGATATACATGGAATCCCTCCTTGGGTTATTTGCTCCGCCGCTTCCTGGGCTTGGGGGGCATGATGTGCCCCTCAATGACGGCGGCGTGTTTGTAGACGCGGACACGGCCCTGCCGCTGGGCGTCCAGTACCTGGGCATAGCCGTCCTCGTTGAGAAAACGGCGCAGGTACTGGCCCTCCCGCCCCAAAGGACAGTCCGCCAGCACATAGAACTCGGCCATGTGCCGGGTATCGTCCCGGAACCGCTCCACGGCCAGCAGGTCATGGCCCGTGATGGGCTGATGGGGTGCTTTCACGCTTTTCCCTCCCTGTCGGTGATCTTCAAAACAGGACAGCCGTACCGGGCCACCAACAGGGCGTTGACGATCAGGCTGAACGCCAGGGCGTCCACCACCTCCGTGTTGGCGAGGTCGCTGACCATGGTGCCGGAGGAATCGGTGTAGATGTCCCGCGCCGCGCTGA
>CAJTVM010000175.1 GCA_910579595.1 uncultured Oscillospiraceae bacterium | reverse complement strand
TCCGTGATGCTCCCGGTCATGCGGCGCAGGAGCTGCTCGGTCTGGCCCATGGCCTGCTCCTGCCGCTCCCGCTGCTCCACCAGCGCCTCGATGATAACCTTTTGTTCCTGCTGGCTCAGATGCACCACAGAACCGCCGGTGTCCTCCTCCACACCGCCGATCTTCATGTATCGGGCGTGGGTGGCGTGATCGCCGTGGAACGCCTTGGTGATGGCGGAGGCGGTGAGGAACATCCTGTCCAGATCGTTGCCGTTCTCACCCAGAGTCTTGCCGGTGATGAAGCTCCTGGTGATGGGCTTTCCATCCTCATACCACTTGAGATATACATCCAGATAGACACCCTCGCTGGCGCCGTAATCGGTGGTGCAGAAGATATCCGCATCCTTGGGGATCTCCCGGCCATCCTTCCAGTGGCCGTCCAGCAGAAAATACTCGTCCGGCAGGTATCCCATGCCCTCCAGCCGGTGCTTCAGCTCCTCGAATACCTCCTGCGCCACAGGCTGGCCGGCGTACTCCAGCTTGTGCGGGTTAGCTTCAGAGGGTTTCCACCGCTCCAGTTCAATAATATCCATCTCAAAACGCTCCTTTCTCAGCCACCGTCGTGGCAGTTGCAGGGCAGGTCGTCCTCCGGGAACATCCAGCACATGGCGGTCTGGTTCAGATCAGCCTCCACGAAATCCCGCCATGCCCAATCCCGCCCCAGGCCCTTGACCGTGATGAGGTTGGGCCGGGCGCCGTCCTCGATGGCGATGGCCCGGTCATACAGATCCCGGTGCTGGTGGTAAAGGGTGCGAATCTCCCGCTTCTTCATGGAGGGACAGAAAAAGCAGGAGGACTTGCCGGGCAGCGGCAGACCCTCCCGCAATATGGCGGCGACGCAGTCCTCCCGCGTCCAGCCCCAGTCCATGAGCGGATATTCCTTTTTATATTTGGTGTCGGCGTCATCGATGGGTTGGGCATGGTCCCGCCGTTTCTGCTCCCCAATGTCAAAGCCGATGAACTTGACAACACGTTCGCCTCTGGCCCAGACCTCCCGGCAGGGTGGATAATTGTTGCAGAATTTGTCCTGGGGCTGAATTTTGTGCTTAAGGGAACACTTCTTGTAGCCGTAGGCGATGGCGGGCAGCGTCCCGGAGCGAAGGCACTCCTGCTCCAGAGTCAGGCGGTCTCCGTTCCTGTCAGTGTATTCCACCTGGGTGATCGTGGGCAGGCCGTGTTCCTCCAGCCAGCGGTCCATGATGGGGAGAAAGTCATAGGTGTGGGGCTGCTCACCCCCGGTATTGGAGAACAGGATCAAGTCCACCGGGATCTTCCGGTGGTACAATCCGATCAGCATGGCGGTCGAATTCGTTCCCCCGCCATATCCAACGATGTTCATGGAGGTTCCTCCTTTAGATATTATGATATTGACTTGTTTGGTCTGGTGTGGGTATGCTATGATAGGTTCCGGAACGAAACTGTAAGGAAAGGGGGTCGCGCTGTGAAGGAGAGAACTTATCTTGCCTGTGATCTCAAATCATTCTACGCCTCGGTCGAATGCATCGAGCGCGGCCTCGATCCCCTGACCACCAACCTTGTGGTGGCGGACCTGAGCCGCACCGAGAAGACCATCTGTCTGGCGGTCACCCCCAGCCTGAAAGCCTGGGGCATCTCCGGCAGGGCGCGGCTGTTTGAGGTAATACAGAGGGTCAGGGAGGTCAACGCCCAGCGGCTCCGCTCCGCGCCGGGGCGGCAGTTCACCGGCTCCTCCTCGGATGATACCGCCCTGAAAGCCGACCCCGGCCTGGCGCTGGACTACATCGTAGCCCCGCCCAGGATGGCCCACTACATGGAATGGAGTACCAGGGTCTACAATGTGTACCTGAAATACATCGCACCGGAGGATATCCACAACTATTCGATTGACGAAGTCCTGATGGATGTGACCAACTATCTGGACACCTATAAACTCAGCGCCAGAGAATTGGCGGGTAAGATCATTTCGGATGTACTGGAGACTACCGGCATCACAGCAACGGCGGGAATCGGCACGAATCTGTACCTCTGCAAAGTCGCTATGGATATTGTTGCGAAGCACATCCATCCCGATGTCAACGGCGTCCGCATCGCCAAGCTGGACGAGCGCACCTACCGCCGCCTGCTGTGGGAGCACAGGCCCCTCACCGATTTCTGGCGGGTTGGCGGCGGGTACGCCAGAAAGCTGGAGGCCCATGGCATCTATACCATGGGCGATGTCGCCCGCTGCTCCCTGGAGAACGAGGATCTGCTCTATAAGCTGTTTGGGGTCAACGCAGAGCTGTTGATTGACCATGCCTGGGGCTGGGAACCAGTCACAATGGCGGACATCAAAGCATACACGCCGGAGTCCAAGAGCATCGGCTCCGGGCAGGTTTTGCAATGTCCTTACGGTTATGACAAGGCCCGGCTGGTGGTGCGGGAGATGGCGGATCAGCTGGCGCTGGATCTGGTGGACAAAAGCCTGGTCACAGACCAGCTGGTACTGACAGTGGGCTATGATATTGAAAATCTGAAAGGCCGCGGGTATAAAGGGGAAGTGATCAGAGACCGCTACGGCAGGGCCGTCCCCAAGCATGCCCACGGCACCGCCAATCTGGAGGAGTACACCGCTTCCACCAGGCGCATCATCACTGCCGCTCTGGAACTGTTCGACCGGATCATTGACCGGAGCTTGCTGGTGCGCCGGCTTTATCTCACGGCCACCCGCGTTTCGGACGAGAAATCTGCGCCGGATAAGAAAGCCTTTGAACAGATGGATTTCTTCACTGACTATCACGCTGTTGAGGAGAAGCGGGCCAAGGAGACAGCGGAGCTTGAGCGGGAGAAGAAGGTGCAGCGGACGGTGCTGGACATTAAGAAGCGGTTTGGGAAAAACGCCATTCTCAAAGGCATGAATCTGGAAGAGGGCGCGACAGCAAAGGAACGCAATCGCACGATTGGAGGGCATCGCAGTGGGGAGGTATGACGATATCATCAACCTGCCGCACCACGTCTCCTCCACCCGCCCTCAGATGCCAATGATCGACCGGGCGGCGCAGTTCCAGCCCTTCCGGGCCCTGACCGGCTATGAGGACGCTGTCCAGGAGACGGCCCGGCTGACCGATGAGCGGCCCGAATTGACGGAGGATGAGAAGTCCATTCTGGATAGGAAGCTGCAAAGCCTGGCAGACAGGATTTCCTCCAAGCCGCAGATCACTGTGACCTGGTTTCGTCCGGACCAAAAGAAAACCGGGGGCGCATACGTCACCACCACCGGCCAGTTGAAGAAACTTGATGATTATGCGGGCGCTCTGATCATGATGGGAGGAGAGCGGATCGTGATCGAGAACATTCTGGATATCCAGTGACTTACCGTCCGCCCGCCTTCCCGAACAGCTCCGCCTTATGGGGCGGGGCGTGGACTTCCAGGAGATACCGCTCATTGCCGCACTTATAGAGGCAGACGCCCCGCTGGGGGTAGCGGATCAGCTCAAATTCGGACTCCTCCAGCTGG
>CAJTVM010000174.1 GCA_910579595.1 uncultured Oscillospiraceae bacterium | reverse complement strand
CTCCACGCCGTCCATTCCCGGCAGCATGACATCCAGAATGACAAGCTCCGGCCGCTCTGTTTCCAGCGCCGCCAGGAACGCTCCGCCGTCCTCAAAGCCCCTGGCCTCAAAGCCGGTGGAGCGCAGGGTGTAAAGCTCAATATCCCGAATGCTGGCATCGTCCTCTACACACCAGATCATAGCGTTTCTCCTTTATGTTCGCCGGTCACGGCAAAAATCACCCATTCCGCGATATTGACCGCATGATCTCCAATACGCTCCAGATATTTGTCGATCATCAGCAAATCAAGAGCGTGTTCGCCGCAGTCGGGGTTTGCCGCGATGTTCCCGATCAGCACCTGTTTTACCCGGTCAAAGCATTGATCCACAATGTCATCATGGGCAATCACCAGCTTGGCCCGGACGGTATCCTTCTGGACGTAGGAATCCACGCTTTCCGTAACCATTTTGATGACCTCCGCCGCCATTTCCCGGATATGGCCCACATCCTCCGGCACATATCCCTGAGCCAGGCACGCCCGTATGATCTCTGCGATGTCCGCAGCCTGATCTCCGATGCGCTCCATATCCGTGATGATCTTCATGGCGGCGGAGATCTGCCGCAGGTCGCGGGCCACCGGCTGCTGCTGGAGCAGCAGCTTCAGGCACAGCGTTTCAATGTCCCGCTCCATCTGGTCGATCTCGCCCTCCAATGGTTTGACCGTTTCCGCCAGCGCAGGATCGCCAGTCTCCAATGCCTTTGCCGCCTTTGAGATGGCCTCCTCGCACAGCGCCCCCATTTGAATGAGTTCCGTATTCAAAAGGGCAAGCTGTTCATCAAACTTACTTCTCACTTACCCAAACCTCCCTGTGATGTAGTCCTCCGTGCGCCGGTCCTCCGGCTGGGAGAACAGTCTTTCCGTCTCGCCGCACTCGATCAGCTCCCCCAGCAGGAAGAATGCCGTGCGGTCGGAAATACGCACCGCCTGCTGCATATTGTGGGTCACGATAACAATAGTGTACCGCTCTTTCAGCCCCATTGCAAGCTCCTCAATTTTTGAGGTGGAAATGGGGTCCAGGGCGCTGGTGGGTTCGTCCATCAGCAGCACCTTCGGCTCCACGGCCAGGGCGCGGGCGATGCAAAGCCGCTGCTGCTGGCCCCCGGACAGGCCCAGGGCGTTCTTTTTCAGCCGGTCTTTCACCTCGTCCCAAATGGCCGCGCCCCGGAGGGACTGCTCCACAAGTTCGTCCAGCTTGGCTTTGTTTTTGACGCCGTGCGTGCGGGGGCCGTAGGCGATGTTATCATAGATGCTCATGGGGAAGGGGTTGGGCTTCTGGAACACCATGCCGATTTCCTTACGCAGAGCGTTCACATCCAGGCCGGGAGCGAAAATGTCCGTATCCAGATACCGCACCTCTCCGGTGATCTTCACGCCGGGGATCAGGTCATTCATGCGGTTCAGCGTTTTCAGAAAAGTGGACTTTCCGCAGCCGGAAGGGCCGATCAGAGCGGTGATGTTGTTCTCTGGAATCTGGATATTGATATTTTTCAATGCCTGGGCGCTGCCGTACCACAGGCATAGATTTTTTGCGGTAATTGCGTTGTTCATAGCGCCCTCCTTTTCTTGAAGCAGCGGCCCACCAGGGCGGCAGTCAGGTTGACCGCCAGCGTCAGGAGCATCAGGATCGCGGCGATGGCAAAGGCCACGCCAAACTCCCCCTGCTCCTTTGCATAGACATACAGCGCCACGGTGAGGGTGGCCCCCGGACTGGTCAGGCCGGTAATAAAGCCGTTCAGCGCATGGGCAAAGCCCGCTGTAAACAGCAGCGCCGCCGATTCCCCCAAAATGCGCCCCACCGACAGGATACAGCCGGTGATGATGCCGTCCGCGCACCCAGGCAGTACCACGGTGCGGATGACCCGCCACTTTCCGGCCCCCAGGCCAAAGGCCCCCTCGCGGTAGCTCTGGGGCACAGTTCTCAGGCTCTCCTGGGTCGTTCGCATGATGGTGGGCAGGTTCATGATAACCAGCGTCAGCGCACCCGCCAGCAGAGAGGTTCCCAACACGCCGGTAAACACCAGCATCCCCACAAGGCCGTAGATGATGGACGGGATGCCGGAGAGGGTTTCCGCCGCGTACTCGATGACAGACACCAGACGCTTATTTGCGGCGTACTCGGTCAGATAGACCGCCGCCCCTGCCCCCAAAGGCAGGACGATCAGCAGGGCGGCAAGGATGATGTAGATGGTGTTCAAAATGTCCGGCAGGATACCGATGGTGTCCGACAGGTAGCTGGGTTTGGTGGTCAGCAGCTCCCAGGACAGGTTGGGGAGGCCCGCAGCCAGCACATAGCCTATGAGGAACAACGCCAGAGCGCACACCAGCAGCACCGACAGGGCGCACAGCAGCCCCATTACACCGATATAGGCCCTCCGGGATGGGGAGATTGGTCTGTCCAGCATAATCAGCCCTCCTTTTGCCCCTTGAGGAAGAAATTCAACACGGCGTTGATCAGCATGATGAACAGAAACAGCACCAGGGCGATGGAGAACAGCGCCTGCCTCTGTAGGCCGCTGGAATAGGACATTTCGCTGGATACCGCCGTGGTAAGAAATCGGACGCTTTCAAACAGTGAGGGCATATTTGCCGCGTTGCCGGATACCATCATCACCGCCATAGCCTCCCCGATGGCCCGGCCTACTCCCAGCACCACCGCCGCCGCGATGCCGCTTCGCGCCGCAGGGACGGATACCCGAAAATAGGTTTCTATCGAGGTCGCGCCGAGGGCCAGGGATGCGTCCTCGTACTCTTTCGGTACTGCCTCCAGCGCGGTAATGGATACTTTGATGATGGAGGGCAGAATCATGACCGACAGGACGATGATTGCCGCCAGCAGGCTGGCCCCGTCCGGCACATGGAACAGCGCCCGGGTACCCGGCACAAGCACCAGCATCCCCACCAGACCGTAGACCACAGATGGGATACCGGCCAGGAGGCTGACGGCGGATTCTGCAACGGCTTTCGCCTTTGCAGGGGCCATTTTCGCCAGATAAACCGCCGCGAAAAATCCCACGGGAACGCCGAACAGGATGGCTCCGGCTGTTCCGTAAATGCTGGTGAGAATGAACGGGAGGATGCCGTATGAGGGCTGTGCGGCGGTAGATTCCCAGGTGTCACCCAGTAGAAAGGGCACAAGCCCGATCTGCCGGATGGCAGGGATGCCGGAGACCACCAAATATACGGTAATCAGCAAGACACAGCCTACCGTAACCAATCCCAGCATCAGAAATATCCCGTGGACTGCGGTTTCCAGCAGTTGCTTTCTACTGCGCATAGTCAATTTGCCGCCACAGCGCCCGCGCCAGAGATCAGCTCCGCCGCATCAGGGGAGGTTGCGAAGTCGAAGAACTTTTGCGCTTGCTCCGAAAGGGGCGTGTCCGTCTTGGTGACCAGGACAAAGGGCCGCTGAATGACATAGCTGCCGTCCTTCACCGCATCCTCTGTGGGTGCTACGCCGCCTACTGTGACGGCCCGCACGGTGTCCTTGACGGAGGCGAGGGAGGCGTAGCCGATGGCATCCGGGTT
>CAJTVM010000173.1 GCA_910579595.1 uncultured Oscillospiraceae bacterium | reverse complement strand
AGCAGGGCCAGCACGGACTCCATGTCCTTGGACTTGCTGTCCAGGGTGACGGTCTCGGTGTGGAACCGCTCCTCCCGCTCCGGGGCCTCCTGCTTCAGCAGGTCGGTGAGGGTGTAATGGAAGCCCTCCTGCTGGAAGTCGGAGCGGGAAATGCCCGCAGGATCCTCCTCGGGGCCCAGGTCGTACACCTTGCGGATCTGGGCGCCGTCCTCACTCCGGGTGACGGAGGTCGGATAGCAGGGGCTGGGCGGGGCTGCCGCGAACGCGGCGGGGGCCAGCGAGGCGGTGAGGGCCAGCGCCAGCAGGGTGGGGATGATTTTACGCTTCATGATTCTTCCTCTTTTCATTCTTATTTTGGTCAAGCCGCTCCTGGGAGCGGCGCGCCAACAGGTGAAATTCCCACGGATTCACTTGCAGGGACTTGTAATTGCCCCGCCCATCCATGCCGTGGGCGCTGATGTGGGTGACCAGGGGATATTGGGCGGCATCCTGACTGGCGCGGAAGCGCCGCTTAAATTCTGCGGCGGACAGCCTGCCCGCCCCTGCCACATAAAGCCACTGTGCGGCGGTGTTGAGGTCGCCGGGCTCATCGGGCCACAGGTACCTGTCCCGCAGGGCGCGGGGCAGCTTGTCCCGGTCCGGGGCGGGGATGATGCAGTGCCGGTACAGGCAGTACCGAATATGCAGCCGGGAGGCCAGATCCCGCGCCATCTCCATGACCTGGGGGTCGGACTTCCATAGGGGGAATTCCAGAAAACGCAGCGTCATCACGTCCTCGCCGTCTTTGTCGTGGGGGAACAGGGGGAGGAACTGCACCAGGTCGATGGCGTCAGCGCCCTGCTGGACGCCCAGCGCCTTGCGGCTGGAGGCGGGCAGGGCCCGGTACGCCCGGACGGCGTCGGAGAGGCCGGAAAAGTGGGCAATGCCCAGCCTGTCGCCCAGCAGATTGTCCACGATGTAAAATTCGGGCACCGTCCTCACCCCATTTCCATGCCACCCTGGGCGGGACCGTCCGTCTGCTCCTGGGCGGGGCCGCGCAGCTCCGCCAGCTTTTCCGCCGCCCAGTCCGGCAGGTGCTGTTCCTCCAGCACACCCATGAAGTCCGTGCGGTTCCAGCGGGCTTTCTCCCCGTCCCCCAGGCAGGTGGCGAACACCGCCCGCCCGCTGGAGGTGGGGGAGCAGCCAAAGCCGTACTCCCCATACCACAACTGGTTTTGGGGTGACCAGCACTCGTCCTTCAGCCTGTCCGGGCGCAGAACCAGCACCTTCCCGGTGAAATCCTGATCCGCGCCGCCGCAGTGTTCCGGGCCGAACATCCCCAGCGCCTGGTATTCGGCGTGGGCCTGCTGGACAAACTGCGCCAGCAGGGTTCTGTCCGCCTGGATTCTGAACTCGCCGTTGGTTTTGTCAGGCGGGATGAAGATTGACCGCGCCCAGCGCAGGCTGTCCGGCTCAAAGCCCAGCCCGCCTGCGGCGGTGAGGGTGTTGGCCAGGACATACCGCACCCGGAGGAAGCCCCACTGCTTCAGGGCATAGCTGGCGGTTTCCGGCTCCAGTTGGCCCTGCCGCGCGTGGGTGGCGATGAGGCCGCTGAGGTTTCTGGCGCAGGAGACATTGGCCCGGTGGCTTTCCTTCCACCTGTCCAGCTCACCCTCCCGCTTGGCCTCCTGTCTGGAATAGGGGTAAAGTTTAGCCATGGCAGACCACCTCGCCATCCAGCATCATCAGCTCATCCAGGCTGCCCGCGCACGCCCCTATGTCCTCCAGCATCCGCCGCACCGCCGGGGGCACGTCGGTGATATCGTGCCGCTGCCCGCCGTCAGTGACGTGGGCCACTCCATCACAGACCTCCACATGGAGCTTGTTCCCCTCCGGTATACCCATCTCCGCCCGGATCTCCCCGGACAGCTCCGCCTCCGGCCCGTACACCCCCTCATAGGGACACCCGTCCGGGCAGCCCTCGCAGGGGCCGCAGGCGTCCTTCAGCTTGCCCAAAAACTCCGCCGCGAGGCAGGTCAGGGCGTCGATGGCGCGGGCCGCCTGCAGCGCGGTCATGCTGGCGGGGGCCGCTACCAGCAAGCCCTTCTCCACCCGGAAGCCCAGGGTTTCGCCGGGCTTGAAGCCGCAGATCTCCGCCACCTCACCGGGGAGCGCAAAATCCTTGTTCCGCTTATGATTCTTCATGTTCATGTTCCTCCTCTTGTTTTTTTGTTGGTTCATGGATCAGCCGGTATGTCCCCCCGCCGCCCCTGTCCTCTCCGCGCTGGAACAGGTCGAGCTGCCAGCCCCGGTCGGCGCCCAGGGCGCGGGGGTCGTAGTTGGTCATTACCACCTCCTCGTACTCGCTGCCCGCTGTCTGGGACATACTGTTGGGCCGCGTGGTGTGGAAGATATAAAAATCCCGGTACAGATCGCAGATGAAGGGGCAGTAGTTGTAGGATACCATCACCAGCCCCTTGCACCGCGTCAGCGTGTCGTGGAGCCGGATATGGTCGGTTTTGGGGAAGGCCACCTCGTAGCACTCGGCGTTGAAGTAAGGCGGGTCGCAGTAGAAGAAGGTGTCCTCCCGGTCGTACTGTTTGATGAGCTTCTCAAAATCCTTGTTTTCTACCACCACGTCTTTCAGCCGCCGGGAGCACTCCCAGATCAGGTGGAAGAAACGGCGGATGTCGCAGGGCTTCCCCGCGAAGGCTTTGGCGTTGCCGCTGAAGCTGTACCGCACCAGCTTGAAGTAGTCCGCCGCCCGGCGCAGGTCGCCCCGGGGTGTGCGCTCCAGCATCAGGCGGCGGATCATTTCCTCCTGGGGCGGTTCCAAAAAAATCTGGGCCAGCTCCAGCTCCTCTGCCAGATAGTCCTCTGTGAACTCCTGCCGGGAGAAGAACCTGTAAAGTACGTTGAAATCGTCCCGGGCGTTCAGGGGCAGGAAGCCCAGCTCCCGGAGCAGGGCCATGGGGCGCTCCTTCACACAGCAGAACAGGTTGGTGAGGTTGCTGTTGAAGTCGTTGTAGACCTCAGCGCAGCCCCGGCGCAGGGGGCGGCCCAGGGTGACGGTGCCGCTGCCGCCGAACACGTCCACGAACCGGGCATAGCTGGCGGGGGCCAGACGGTCGATCAGCCACAGCAGCTTCCCCTTGCCGCCCACCCAGGGGATGAAGCTTTTCAGGAATCACCACCCCCAGGGCCAAACTTGTTCAGCGAGCCCTCCAGTCCGGCGATGGCCTTTTCCAGCCCACAGGCCATCTGCCTGAGCTGCCGGATGGTGGTGTAGACCTCTCCCGCAGCCACGGCGTAGAAATAGCCGTCCCGACTGCTGGCAATGGGGACGCCCCGTTTCCGCAGCCGGTGGACCAGGCGGCGCAGCTCGTTGCCGCTGATCTGGAGCGCCCGCTCCAGCTGGGCACTTTTCTGGATGCGGCCCCGTCCGGGGCACACGGTCTTGAGGTATTCAAGCAGCAGTTCTTCTTTCATGATGTCCTCCTTTTTCGGGGGCGTTTTCCCGAAAAAAGGGCATAAAAAACAGGGGCCATTATTCCCTCCGGGAAAACGGCCCCTGTGTGATATTTATTGCATCGCCATCCCAGGCTCCTCCTGGGGCTGGGCGGGGGTGCTGAATTGAT
>CAJTVM010000172.1 GCA_910579595.1 uncultured Oscillospiraceae bacterium | reverse complement strand
GGCTCCCCCTTGAAGCGGAGGAACTCCACCAGGTCTACCGCGTTGGCCTGGAGCTTCTGTTCTTCTGTGAAATGAATGTAGGGCATTGGGACACCTCCTGCGGAATTGATTTCCAGTAGAAAACGTGGTAAAATGACTGGGCATTTGAATAAAAAGGCGGTGCTTTGCTGTGGTTGATAGGCTGTTTGAAGAACTGTGCGCGCTGGATGGGGTGGAAGCCCTCGCCCTGGGCGGCTCCCGCGCCGGGGAACATTTTGACGAGGCTTCCGATTATGACGTGTACCTTTACTGCCGGGAACCCATCCCGGAAGAAGCGCGGCGGGCCATCCTGTCCCGGTACTGCTCCGTCCTGGAGATCGGCAACCACTTTTGGGAATACGAGGACAACTGCCACCTGAATAACGGCGTTGATATCGACTTGCTCTACCGGGATCTGGACGCCTTTACCGCCGACGTAGCGGAGGTGGTGGAACGGTTCCAGCCCCGCAACGCCTACACCACCTGTATGTGGCACAACCTGCTCACCTGCAAGGTGGTCTATGACCGGGATGGCCGTCTGGCCCAGGCGAAGGAGCGGTTTTCCGTCCCCTATCCCCCACAGCTGAGGGATAACATCCTGTCCCGAGGCTGGAAGCTGCTCCACGGCGCCATGCCCGCCTATGACGCGCAGCTGGCGAAGGCGGTGAAGCGGAGCGACCTGGTGAGCGTCAACCACCGGGCGGCGGCTTTTCTGGAGACCTATTTCGATTTCCTGTTCGCGCTGAACGAGAGCACCCACCCGGGGGAAAAGCGCCTGATCCAACTCTGCCGGGAGCGGTGTCCGGTACTGCCCGCCCATTTCGAGGAAAATCTGGAGCGGCTGTTCCAGGATCTGTACCACGCGCCGGAACGGGTGGCGGCGGATGTCCAAGCTATCGTTCTGGAGTTGGAGAAAATATACAAACCGTAATCATCGGGAAACAGATCACTGCATCCGCTGTTCCTCCTCATGGTCGTCCGGCTTGTGGCCCATGGCGATCTTTTTCTCCCGGATTTTGCGTCTGAGCTTGCTGTCCACAGCCACCCGCATCCCAGCGGCGGGCGGCTGACGCTGCTCCTGGAAGATGCGGCCCATGTGGTAGAGGAGCGAGGCGGCGGAGGAGAAGATGGATCCGTACACCCTGTCCAGAAAAAACTTTGCGTACTGGTTGCCCTGTTCAGCGGACAGCTTCAGCCAGTGGGCGGCCTGCCTCTGATCCTGGGGGATATCCTGCCCCAGCAGATACGCTTTACCTAACGTGTACTGGGCGTACTCGTTTCCGTCCTCAGCACACTCGGTGAGCAATTCCAGCGCCCGAGCCGTATCTTTGGGCACTGTGTTTGTTCCTGTGAGTAGGAGCTTACCCAGCTGGTACTTGGCAAACGGGTTGCCGCCCTCAGCCGCCTTTTCGAACCAGGGCAGTGCCGCCGCCTTGTCCTGTTCGGCGCCCACCCCGTGGAGGAGCATCCAGCCGATGCGGTACTGGAGCTTGTCGTCCGGGGAGCTGTCCGCCATGATTTGGAACCTGAGGAATGCCTGACGAAAATACCATGCGGCGCGTTTTTCGTCCGCCTCGCCGCCCAGCCCGTCCCGGTACAGCTTTCCCAGCTCGTAGGCGGCGTAGGGGAAGGTGGACGCTTTGGCGTAGAGCTCCCGCGCCGCCACATAGTCCTGCTCCACACCTTTGCCGTCCCGGTACAGCCCTGCCAGGGTGTACTGGGCGTATTTGTAACCGGCGTCGGCGGATTTCTCCAGCCACAGCGCGGCCTCCCCGTAGTCCTGTTCCGTGCCCAGCCCTGCGGCGTACAGCTTGCCGATGCGGTATTCCGTGACGCGATCCGGCGCGGCCTTCTCCGCTTCCAGAAACGCCGCCAGCGCCTTGGAGTACCACTCCTGCGCCAGCGCAGGGTCAGGCTCCCGGCCCAGGCCGTCCGCATACATCCGCCCCAGATCGGCCATAGACAGGGCATTGCCAGTGTCGGCTTCCCCGGTGAGCAGATTGAATGCCGCAGTGAAATCGGGCGGGCCGTCCCCGTCACCCTGCATCAGCTGACGGGCGGCACGGTAGCGGCGTGTCCACCGGGCATGGGGAACAGCCTCACCTGTATCGGCAGGTTCGTCCGCGGGTTCGCCATCAGGCCCGTCTGATACCTCAGTCTGGGGTGCGATATCGGGCGGCACGAAATCACCCAGCCGCACCGCCTCCTCGACCACGATGTTTTTGATCCGCTTGAACTCCTTCTGCCGGACGAGTGGGTCACGCTGGGGGAGATCGTCCTTGTATGTCCGTAGCACGTCCTCCCGCTCCCGGTACCACAGGTCATAGGCGGCGGCGATGCGGGGATCCCTCTCCAGCTCATTCACGACCTCATCCACCAGCGACTTCACCGCTGGCGGCAGATACCCGTACTGCTTCTTTCCGGAGCATTTTTGCAGACGCTGGGCCAGCTCTGACAGGAGCTGGCCGATGCGCTGGGTCTCCAGAGTGCCTGTCTGCATCTCGGAAACCAACTGGCGCATAACCTCCCCGGCATCCCTGGTGAGATTATCCCGCCGCTGGGTCTGCCGCTGGTAGATGGCAATGCGGTCTTGCTCGAAAATCTCCTTTGCCAGCATGGACTTAACCTCTGCGATCCCCTTCTTGGTGAGGAACCCGGACTTGCCGTCCGCGCTGTAGCACACCATGTGCACATGGGGGTGGTGGCCCTCGTCATGGAACGCGGCGTACCAGCGGAACTGCTCGTCCGGGATCTTCATCGCCTTTGCCATGTCCATGGCGTGGGCGGACAACAACTTTCGCCAGCGTTCAGCGTTGTCGAAGCCCAGCCGCGCCGCGTCCTCCCGCCGCAGGGAGATAATGGGCAGCCATACCACGCTGGGGTGGTGTGCAACCTCGTCCGCCACCTGGGACAGCACCAGCGGGCTGTCATCGGCAGTGAACAAACCGTGGGCGCCCATGCGCTGGACGCGGGGACGGCTGGCAATGTAGTCCACGTAGTGTTCCTTTTGCGCCACCTGCTCATAGTTGTCCTCAATGGCGCGGGTGATAAACTCGGAAGCGTTTCCCCGGGTGGGCGCGGCCTGGTAGTCCTCGTACTCGAACAGACCATGGCTGGACGGGAACTCCCGGAGGAGCTGCTTCACCAGCTTGACCTGCTTCTCCGTGGCGGGGAGCGCGGCCTTGCCGGGATCAACGCGCTCCACACCCTCACGGGTAGCGGCGTACTTGACGTAGTTGCCCAGATGGGCGGCGGCCTTTTCACCGCCGCCCTTGATGTGCGGGCACTTGAAAATCACGCGCGGCGTAGACAGCACCTCCCACGTTTTTGTTATCCCTCTGGGTTAAAAAATCCTTAGAGCCTGTTTAAAATCTCTTGACAAGAGGGGCAAAAAAGGGGATAATAAGGGAAAACGTGCAGGAGATGAGGGCAGGATGCATCAATACCCAAGTGATATCAGCCGGGAAGAATACGAGCAGATACGAGAAGATTTGGAAGGAGCGCGGAAAAAGACACGCCCAAGAGGGTACGATTTGTACGATGTGTTTTGTGCAGTGCTGTATGTGGTGCAGGGTGGAATACAATGGCGAATGCTGCCCAGCGACTATCCCAAATGGCAGAGTGTGTACTACTATTTCCGGGTATGGTCCGAAAAAGATGAAACGGGGGTCAGCGTTC
>CAJTVM010000171.1 GCA_910579595.1 uncultured Oscillospiraceae bacterium | reverse complement strand
AGTCGAAGTGCTTCTCAAAAAAGAATTTGCGTATCTGCTCTTTTGGTGCTATAATTTCCACAAGGCATTCCCTCTCGTGTTTTGTGGTTGGTCGTGCTTCCATTATAACACTTGAGGCTATGCCTTCTTTTTCGTCTTTTTTCAGATTTGCTCATTTATAGATCATGCTCTTCCAGCTGATGCTGGTGTGCTCCGTCGTTGTGCTGGCGGTGGGCATTGCCATAGAAGCGCGCCGGAAAAGAGAGGCGTAGAACAAAAATTTCCGCTTTCCCATTGGCAGCGGCTCACGATTATGGTACAATATAAAGTGAGATGAATACAAAGGAGCTGTCGCGAATGAATGAGAAAGTTCATGTAGTAGACCATCCCCTCGTCGCCCATAAGCTGACCATCCTCCGGGACAAGAACACCTCCACCAAGGATTTCCGGGAGCTGGTATCCGAGATCGGGATGCTGCTCACCTATGAGGCCACCAGGGATCTGCCGCTTACCACCAAGGAGATCGAGACGCCCCTGTGTAAGATGGAGGCGCCCACCCTCAAGGGTAAGAAGTTTGCCGTGGTGCCCATCCTCCGGGCGGGCCTGGGGCTGGTGGACGGTGTGCTGCGCATGGTGCCCTCCGCCCGGGTGGGCCATCTGGGTATGTACCGCAACGAGGAGACCATGGAGCCGGTGCAGTACTTCTGCAAGATGCCCAGCGACATCGCCGACCGGGATGTGCTGATTGTGGATCCTATGCTTGCCACCGGCGGCAGCGCTGTCGCCGCCATCCAGATCATGAAGGGCTACGGCTGCAAAAACATCAAGCTGATGGTGCTGGTGGCCGCTCCCAAGGGGGTTGAGGTGGTGACCAGCAGCCACCCCGACGTGGAAATTTACTGCGGCGTGGTGGATCAGGGGCTGAACGAGCACAGCTATATCGTGCCCGGACTGGGCGACGCGGGCGACCGCATTTTCGGCACAAAATAAATTAAAAAGCCCGTCTCCGATGGTGGAGACGGGCTTTTGGTGTATTTAAGAGGCTATTCGTCGTCCTTTTTCACCAGAATGGTGACAGCCACGCACAGCAGGGCGGCCACGGTGTAGACGATGGGAGCGGCCTGCTCCCACAGATCCAGTCCCAGGCCGAGGCCAAGATACAGCGCCGTGGCGGCAACCATGCCCGCTCCCCAGACGCGGCTCACGCGGCGCTGGGCCGGGGTTTGCTTTTCCTCTGGGAAGCCATACTTGGAATGCTGAATGCCCGCCCAAGTGAGGGTGGAGGCGGCGATGGCGATACACAGCAGGAGCAGGGCGGCGCACCGGGCCTCATATTGTTCCGTCATCCAGACGGCATCGGGCAGGACGGTCGTGGCGACGATGGCCAGTACGCCCAGCAGGATGAGTGCCACTGGTCCGGCGATGAGGAAAGGGAAGCGGCGCTCAAAACGGTCCATCTCCGCTTTTGTGTAACAGGGGATGAAGCCGGGGTGCTGGCGCAGGAAAACGCCATGGCCCATGCCGGAGATGATGAAGGTGGCCGCCGCCGCGATAAGCAGGGCAAAAAAGACCAGAGCGGCCCGGCCTTCGCTGATGCCGCAGCCGAATAGGAACAGCATGAGGGTGATGCCGCCCAGAATCATCCCCACCCCCGCCGCGATGGCGGCGGAAAAGGCGTTCATGTGCCTGTCGTAGGCGGCTGCGTCCTCCCCGAAGCGGCGGGATACGTCTCCCCGGAGCAGGGTGTCCATGTCACAGGAGAACAGGCCGCACAGCCGGATGATGGCGTCCATCTCCGGGTAGGCGGAGTCGGATTCCCATTTGCTCACCGACTGGCGGGAGACTTCCATTTGTTCCGCGAGGGCCTCCTGGGTCAGCCCGGAGCGTTTGCGGAGAAATTGCAGGTTTTCACCGAATGTCATTGAGATGGCCTCCTTTCAAGGTGCCCCTATTTTACAGGAAAACACCTGGTTCAGGCCACCAATTTGATGTTGCGTTTGGGTTGACAGGTGTAAATTATAGGTTGCATCAGGGCTTTAGGGCCAGTTTCAGCGGGAAATGACGGCTTCCGCCGCCCTGATGCCGTCCACTGCGGCGGAGGTGATGCCCCCGGCGTAGCCCGCCCCCTCGCCGCAGGGATACAGGCCGGGCAGGGCGGGAGATTGGAATGATGCGTCCCGCAAAATCCGTACCGGGGAGGACGAGCGGGTCTCCACGCCGGTGAGTACCGCGTCCGGGTGGGCGAAGCCGTGGAGCTTGCGGTCGAAGATGGGGAGGGCCTCCTTCAATGTGGCAAGGATGTAATCAGGGAGTGTGCCGTCCAAAGCCGTCCAGACGACACCGGGGTGGTAGGTGGGCAGGATCGAGCGGGGAGCGGTGGAGGGACGGCCTGTGAGGAAATCCCCCACCAGCTGGGCGGGGGCGCGGAAATTTCCGCCGCCCGCTTCAAAGGCGGCATGCTCCCACTGCGCCTGGAAGCGCACCCCGGCCAGGGGGTCGTCCCCGCCGAAGTCATCCGGGTTCACGCCCACCAGGAAGCCGCCGTTAATGTTGGAACCGTCCCGAGCGCGGAGGCTCATGCCGTTGGTGACTACCTGGCCGTATTCGCTGGCGGCGGCTACCACCTGTCCGCCGGGGCAGACGCAGAAGGTGAACGCCGAGCGGCCCGAGGGCAGGTGGCAGGCCAGCTTGTAATCGGCGGCGGGGAGCCTGTCCCAGAAATCGCCGAATTGGGCGCGGCTGATCGCCTCTTGATTATGCTCAATGCGTACGCCGATGGCAAAGCTTTTGCGCTCCATGGGAAGGCCGAGATCGTATAGCATTTGAAAGGTGTCCCGGGCGGAGTGGCCGGGGGCCAGCACCAGCGTGTCGCAGGGCAGGGCGTATGCGCCCGCCTCTGTCTGGATGCTGAGGGAGGCTAAGCGTCCGTCGGCCTGGGTGAGGCCGATGAGCTGATGTCCAAAGCGGACATCCGCGCCCAGGCTGAGCAGTTCGCGGCGGATGGATCTTACCACAGTGCGCAGGATGTCGGTGCCGATGTGGGGCTTGTGAGAGTATTTGATGTCGGCGGGTGCGCCGTGGGACACGAAAATGTCGAAAATATGGGAGATGCGGGGGTCGTTCACGCCGGTGGTGAGCTTGCCATCGGAGAAGGTTCCCGCGCCGCCCTCGCCAAACTGCACATTGGAGGCGGGGGCGAGTGCGCCGGTCTGCCAGAAGCGTTCCACGTCCTGGGCGCGCTGGTCTACATCCCGGCCGCGCTCCAGCACGATGGGGCGAAGGCCCGCCCGAGCCAGGGTCAGCGCGGCGAACAGGCCCGCAGGGCCCATACCCACTACCACTGGGGGCAAAGGGGAGGCTCGAGTTACGGGGGGGAGGGCATAGGGGGCGCCCGCCACGGCGGTTACACTCTTGGGGGCGCGGCGGAGGACGGCGGATTCATCATTTAAGGTGACGCGGACGGTGCAGACCAGATGGACGCCGCTCTTTTTCCGGGCGTCGATGGACTGGCGGTGGAGGGAAAGCTCCAGAATGTCATCGGGGCGGACGCCCAAGATCTTTGCCGTGCGGCGCAGGAGCAGGGTTTCATCCCCGCCTATGGGAAGGTTTAGACTGTTGACTTGCAGCATAACGCAGCTCCTCGTTACATATATTATAATTATGTGTCTTAGGGTATCACAGCCAGGCCGCTTTCGCAAGGGGAATGTGCCTGGAGAAAAAAGTCGAAAAAATTGAAAAAAGGTGTTGACAAGAGGGCGAGTATCTGGTATATTAACTGAGCGCTCAGCG
>CAJTVM010000170.1 GCA_910579595.1 uncultured Oscillospiraceae bacterium | reverse complement strand
CGTCCTTGCCGAACTCCACCCCGGCCCAGCCCAGGTCGCCCAGGGCCTCCCGGGCTTTGCGGGCCCGCTGGCGCTGCTCCTCCATGAGCCGTTTGAACTCGTCCTGGCTGAGCGTCAAGCCCTGCTCCTCCACCATTTCCAGAGTCAGGTCAATGGGGAAGCCGTAGGTGTCGTACAGCTTGAAGGCGTCCGCGCCGGAGAAGGTTTTCTCCCCCTTCTCCTGATGGCTGGCCAGCATCTCGTTGAAGATTTTCAAGCCGCCGTCGATGGTCTTGGCGAAGTTCTCCTCCTCCACCCGGATGACCTTGGTAATATAGTCCTGGCGCTCCCGCAGCTCGGGGTAGTGGCCCTCGTTCTCGTGAATCACGGTGTCGCACACGGTGTACAGGAACGGCTCGTTGACGCCCAGCAGCTTGCCGTGGCGGGCGGCCCGGCGCAGCAGGCGGCGCAGCACGTAGCCCCGGCCCTCGTTGGAGGGCAGCACGCCGTCGCAGATCATGAAGGTGGCGGAGCGGATGTGGTCGGTAATCACCCGCAGGGACACGTCCTTCTCCCGGCTCTCGCCGTAGTGGGCATGGGTGATCTCGGACACCTTGTTGGTGATGTTCATCACGGTGTCCACGTCGAACAGGGAGTCCACCCCCTGGCACACGCAGGCCAGCCGCTCCAGGCCCATGCCGGTGTCGATGTTCTTCTGCTTCAGCTCGGTGTAGTGGTTGTCCCCATCGTTGTCAAACTGGGAGAACACCACGTTCCACACCTCAATATAGCGGTCACAGTCGCAGCCCACGGTGCACCCAGGCTTGCCGCAGCCGTGCTCGGGGCCGCGATCGTAGTAGATCTCGGAGCAGGGGCCGCAGGGGCCGGATCCGTGCTCCCAGAAGTTGTCCTCCTTGCCGAACTTGAAAATGCGCTCCTCGGGGATGCCGATGACCTCATGCCAGATGCGGAACGCCTCGTCGTCGGCGGGGGTGGTCTCGTTGCCCGCGAACACGGAGGGGTACAGCCGCTCCGGATCCAGGCCCACCCACTCCGGGGAGGTTAAAAACTCCCAGGCGTAGGGGATGGCCTCATTCTTGAAATAGTCCCCGAAGGAGAAATTGCCCAGCATTTCAAAATAGGTGCCATGTCTGTCGGTGTGGCCGATGTTCTCAATGTCCCCGGTGCGGATGCACTTCTGGCAGGTGGTCACCCGGTGGCGGGGGGGCTCCTGCTCTCCGGTGAAGAAGGGCTTCATGGGGGCCATGCCGGAGTTGATGAGCAGCAGGGACGCGTCATTCTGGGGGATCAGGGAGAAGCTGGGCAGGCGCAGGTGGCCTTTGCTCTCGAAGAACTTCAGGAACATCTCCCGCAGTTCGTTCAGGCCGTAGGGCTTGGGATCGTACATGGAAATTACCTCCGTATATAGTTGATTGATAAGCTCATAAGGTCAAGGGCGTTCTTTTTCTTTGAAAAAGAACCAAAAAGAAATTTTTGTCCGCGAAGCTGCGCTTCGCTCCTGGTCAGCCCCGGCCGGACGGGTAGACCACCTCGAACTCCTCACACACCACGGGCATATCCGGGGTGAATTCCAAGCCGGCCCCGGCCAGCTCGGTGCGGAAAAAGGCCTCGTGCGCTTGCCGCCAGTATGCCAGGGAGCGGTCGCCCTCCCCCTCTTTGCGGGCGTGTTCGGCGGTTACTTCGCAAAAGGGCGTGGTGTACACCCGAGTAGTGCGGATGACGCACACCGCTTCATCCCGGCTGTCCAGGATGACGCTGTACTCCCCGGCCTGGGGCAGGGGTTCCCCCTCCAACTCGTACAGCGGTCCGGCGCTGGCGGTGGCGGTCTTGATCCCCTTGCGGGTCAGCTCCGCCAGGGTGTCCGGGTCGTCCCCGTAGGCCCATGGTTCGTACTCGCCCCCAGTGTCCGGGTTGACGGCCTTGTACGCCGCCCACATCTCCTGATGGGTCATAGTTCACCTCCAAACAAAAACCGCCCCCGGCAAAGGCCAGGGGCGGAAAATCCGCGGTACCACCCTGATTTGCGCCGAAACGGCGCGTCTCATTGCGTGCTTAACGCGCACCGCACGCCTCGCTCGTCACGGGGATGCTCGGGAGCGGCTTGTCCGGCGGCTCACACGCGGGGGCTTTCACCATCCCCCCTCGCTTTGGCGCGGCTTACCGGGCTTAACTCCGTCATTGCCCCATCATTTTATCATATTTTTCCCCGTTGTCAACGGGCAATTGCCGCCCGACAAAAAAAGCTGTACTTTTACAAACAGGTGTGATATACTCCTTAAAACAGCTCCCCGGTGGAAACGCTTGGGTCGAGCGTGCTTTGCTTTGACGAGGCGTAAAGCGCCGGCGGCGGCGCTTTTTGATAGGCAGGGTCAAACAAAACGGGCGGCAAGGAGCGGGCGCCCCCTCCTGAACGGCGAGACAGGGCCGGACAGGGAGGAGGGCAGTGCCCCATTTTTGCCATATCCGGCGGTTTCCCGCCATCTACATAGGCACAAAAAGGCGGTTTTTTGAAACCGCCTGTAAGACTATACGCGAAAAATCTTTAACAACATGGATAAAGGAGTATTTATGGCAGAAAAATTGAAAATCATTTCCCTTGGCGGTCTGAACGAGATCGGCAAGAACCTCACCGTATACGAGTACGGCAGCGACATCATCCTGGTGGACGTGGGCATGGGCTTCCCGGACAACGATATGTACGGCATCGACGTGGTCATACCCGACTTTACCTACCTCATCCAGAACCGGGACCGCATCCGGGCCATCTTCATCACCCACGGCCACGAGGATCATATCGGGGCCATCCCCTACCTCATGCGGGATGTGAACGCCCCCATCTACGCCACGCGGATGTCCGCAGGACTCATTAAATTGAAGCTGGACGAGCACCGCCTCAGCGACAAGGTGAAGCTCATCACCTGCGAGGCGGGGGAAACCGTCAAGGCGGGCAGGTTCAGCGTGGAGTTCATCCACATCAACCACTCCATCGCCGACGCGGTGGCCTTTGCCATCCGCACCCCCCTTGGCGTATGCGTCCACACAGGCGACTTTAAAATCGACCCCACCCCCATCCAGGGCGGAATGGCCGATTTGACCCGCCTGGGCGAGCTGGGCAACGAGGGCGTGCTGGCCCTGCTGTGCGACTCCACCAACGTGGAGCGTCCCGGCTTCACCAAGAGCGAGCGCAGTGTGGGCGCGTCCTTTGAAACCCTGTTCCGGGGCTGCGAGGAGCGCATCATTATCACCACCTTTGCCTCCAACATCGACCGTATCCAGCAGATCATCGACGTGGCTGCGAAATACGGCCGGAAGGTGGCCGTCACCGGGCGGAGCATGGAAAATGCCATGAAGGTGTCCACCGAGCTGGGCTATATGCAGGTGCCCGCCGGGACGGTGGTGGACATCGCCCAGATCAAGACCCTGCCCCGGAACAAGGTGTGCATCATCAGCACCGGCAGCCAGGGGGAGACCATGTCCGCCCTCACCCGGATGGCGTTCAACACCCACCGGCAGGTGGACATACAGCCGGGGGACCGGGTGATCATCTCCGCCTCCGCCATCCCCGGCAACGAGGACTCGGTGGGCAACGTCATCAACGAGCTGTACCGCCGGGAGGCCGAGGTGGTCAATGAGCGGGAGCTGCCGCTGCACGTCTCCGGCCACGCCTGCCAGGACGAGCTGAAAATCATGCACGCCCTGGTGCGGCCCCGCTTCTTCATCCCCGTCCACGGCGAGCAGCGCCACCTGAAAACCCACGCCCGGCTGGCCCGGGACGTGATGGGTATGGATCCCCGGAATATCGTGATCAGCGACGTGGGACGGATCATCGAGCTGACCCAGAACAGCGTCAAGCTCAACGGCACGGTGCCCGCGGGCAAGGTGTTCGTGGACGGCTACGGCGTGGGCGACGTGGGGGCGGTGG
>CAJTVM010000169.1 GCA_910579595.1 uncultured Oscillospiraceae bacterium | reverse complement strand
CCTCCGCCCGGCGGCGGGAGCACACCCCCGCCGCCGACAGCAGCTTTTGCAGCCGTTCCTCCACTGCCGCCGTCCCTCTCTTTCAATTGTCCTCTCCGCCAAACAGCAGGCGCGCCTTCTCCCAAAAGCCCAGCGGCTCCCGCACATCCAACCATGCGCTGCCCTGGCTTATCAGCGGCATAGCGGCCACCACCTGGCCATCCAGCCGCCACCGGACCTCCCCCAGCTGTACACCGGGAGCGATGGGGGCTGAGGCATTGCGCAGCAATTCTACTTCCATCACCGGCTCCTCCGCCTCGGTAAGGGGGTAACCCATCTCCCCCTGGGTCTCCACCGGCATGGTGGGGATCAAACTGCCCTCCACCGCCACCGCGCCCAGCACTTCGCCCTGCCTGCACAGCACCTGCCGGGGAAAGGTGGCAAAGCCATAGTCCAGCAGCTTGGCATGGTCGTTCCAATCGTCCCCATCATTGAGGGTGACGCAAATCAGAGTCTGCCCGTCCCGGGTGGCGGCAGACACCAAAGTACGCCCCGCCTTTTCTGTGAACCCGGTTTTCATCCCCACACAGCCCTCATAACGGCGGAGCAGCTTGTTGTGGTTGACAAAGGTTCGTGCGCCCACGGTGATAGACTGGGTGGCGCAGATTTCCGCCACCGTCTCATTTTTCAAACACGCCTGGGCCAGCAGGGCCATATCGTATGCGGTGGAATAGTGGTTGTCGTCATTCAGTCCGCTGGGGTTGGCAAAAGAGCTGTTTTTCATCCCCAGCTCCGCCGCTCTCTGGTTCATCAGGGCTACAAACGCCCCCGCATCCCCCGCCGTATGGCAGGCGATGGCCATGGCCGCATCGTTACCCGACTGAAGCAGCAGGCCGTACAGCAATGCACGCAGGGAGATCTGTTCCCCCTCCTTGAGGTAGATGGACGAGCCCTCGCTGCCCAGCCACTCCCCTTTTATGGTCACAGCCTGATCCAAATCCCCCGCCTGCTCCACCGCCACCAGGGCGGTCATCAGCTTGGTGGTGCTGGCAATCAGCCGGGGGTTGTGGGCGTCATGCTGGTAGAGCACCCGGCCGCTCTCCGCATCCATGAGGACTGCGCTGGCGGCATGGGTGCCCACCGCCCAGGCCATTGGACATAGCAGGGAAAAGGCCAATAGGGCGGCGGCCGCCGCCGCTCCGAGTTTTCTCATATAAAGGTCACTCCCATCCGAATGATTCAGATGGGAGTAGTATGGCCTGATTGCCCCAGCCTTATCCGATATCGGGGTTACAGGGTCTGTTCCCCGTCCTTCTCAGCGCCCTTTTTGTCGATATAGCCGGTAACCTTTTCAAACATCTCGGGCACCAGATCCACCACCCGGCTGACGGTGTCCCCTGGCGGGGGTGCCACGGGCAGCAGCCGAACAGAGCCGTCCTTCACCACAAGGAACGCGATGGGCATCACATTGACCCCGGCCCCCGCGCCGCCGCCAAAGTTTTTGGCCACATTCTGGGTCTTGCCGAAATCGGAACCGCCAGTGGCAAAACCAAAGGACAGCTTGGACACCGGAATCAGTGTCACGCCGTCCTGGGTGGTGATAGGCTGGCCCACCACGGTGTTGGCGTCCACCATCTCCCGGATCTTGTTCATGGTCGTTTGCAGCACTTCGTTGATGGGGTGGTTGTTTTCACTCATGACTCAATGCCTCCTGTCTTTTCCTGGCGGTTTTTCCGCTTTTGATCCATGTGAACAGCGCTTTCACGCCGTAGTGCACACCCAATGTGACGATCTGCCCTATGGTAAAGGTAACGGCTGCCTGGAGCTCCACCGTCGGCTGGGTGCGGGCGTAGTCCATGCTGATTTGAAAATTGCAGCGCCTCACCTTAAAATTATGGTCAAAGACGGGCCAAAGTATCCCCAATGCGGCATTGGCCTGGCCATAGCCCAGGGCAATGGCGGCGGGGTCGCTGCCGCCCCAAACCAGATCCAGCTCCAAATCGTCGATGCGGATTTTTCGCTTCAGCGCCCCGCAGGCCTGACCGATGACGGGCAGTAGCTTCATCAGACGGGACAAAGTGCCGGGCTTGCTTTCTATCAGCGTTTTATTGTGCTTCTCCCCTTGGTCAGGTTTCTCATTTTTCGGCCTTTTTTCCTTCTTCGGTTTTTTCTTCTTGGGCTTGGTGGGAAGAACTTGGATTTTCTTCGGCCCGGCCAACACAAAGACAAACAGCCCCGCCTTCCCATAACGCACCCGGGCGCCCACCCGGATCAGGGAGATCAGCCAAAATACAACCAGGATCACCAGCAAAACCTTGAAGAAGGTCATGGCTCCGCCTCTCCTTCCGCCGTCTCGCCGCCCTCCTCCCCTTCCGCCTGCTGGAGGCGCTGGAGGGCAGTTTCCAGCTGCATGGTGAGTTGGGCCTCCTCCTGGGTGACGGAGGGGAGCTCGGGCAGATCGTCCAGGGTCGCCAGCCCAAAGGATCGCAGGAAGGTCTTGGTGGTTTTAAACTGCATGGGCCGGCCCGGCACCGCCAGTCGCCCCGCCTCGCAGATCAGTTCCCGTTCCAACAGCAGGCCCACGGTGTAGGAGCTGTCCACTCCGCGGATCTGCTCGATGTACGCACGGGTCACCGGCTGGAAGTAGGCGATAATCGCCAGCACCTCCAACGCGGGCTGGGACAGCCGGGCGGGCTTGCGGTTTTCCAGCGCCTTGCGGACATACACCGCCTGCTCCGGCGCGGAACACATCTGCCAGCTGGCGTCCAGCCGTACCAGGCGGATGCCCCGGCGCTCAAAGCTATAGTAGTCCGCCATGCGCTGGCACACGCTGTCCACCGTCTCCCGATCCTGCCCCAAAGTCAGGCAAATGCGCTCCACCGGCACTGGATCCCCGGCGGCAAAAAGGATGCCCTCAATGGCGCTTTCCAGCTCTTTTAAATCCATATGCGGGTATCCTCCTTTCGTCAAAGCAAAGTCCACTCAACTCCGTTTCCTTGCTTCTCCTCTCCCCACAAAGCCCCAGAACAGTTTTGCGGGAACCCCCTTTTATGTATGCTTAATAACTCTCAATCGTGACGTCAAGCTCCCCTGGCTCCTCGTCCACGGTGCTGGTGACCGTACAGTCCTCCGCCGTTCCCGCCAAGTGGATACGGTTGGCCTTGCACAGCTCTAAAATAGCCAGAAACGTGGCCACCACCTCGGAGCGGCTGCGACTGGTCTTGAACAGCGCCCGGAACCTTGCTACGCCAAACTGCACCAGCCTGTCCAAAATGGAACGCGCCTTGTCCGCCACCGGGTAAGGCTCCCGGCCCACAATCCCCTCAAAAGCGGCCTCCACCGGGGGCAGCTTGTTGTCCGTCCGGATCAATACGGATCGGATGGCGATCAGAATATCCACTTTATCGTGGACAAAGCGGTAGGTGTTGTCCGCCTTCACTGGCTCAGGCTGCTTGGTGAGATAGTCCCGGCCAAATTCGTACCGCCCGCCCAGCGGCCCGGCGACGTCCTTGATCTTCACGTACGTCTCCTGGCTCTTGTGCTCCTCCAGGGCGGCCATCAGCTCTTCCATCTCGCTGACCGCCACCTCGTCGTCAATAGACAGCAACATCCGGGTTTTGATGTAAACCAAATGGGCGGCCATAGTGACGAACTCGCTGGCTACCTCCAAATTCAGCTTTTCCCGCTGATCCATCCATTCCAGATATTGATCCAGCAAATCGGAGATGACGATGTCCCGGATTTCGATTTTATTTTTGCTCAGCAGATGGAGGATCAGATCCAGGGGGCCGTCGAAATCCTCCATATCCTCCTGCTTGGCCTTCACCACCTTGTCCAGATGGTAGATGGGGGCTTCCATGGCACCCCTCCCTCCCATAATTAGGAATATTATAGCAGAAAAATTTGAAAAAAACAAGTACAGACTATTTATTCTGTAAACAAGAACCACTCAGCTAAAGTACCC
>CAJTVM010000168.1 GCA_910579595.1 uncultured Oscillospiraceae bacterium | reverse complement strand
CCCTGGCCGTAGGCGAGGACTTCCGGCGCTTCAAGGAGGAAACGGGCCTGCTGACCGACAGCCGTGTCACGGAGTCTGTCGCACCGTCACCATTTGACTACCAGCAGAATTGTCTGCTGTACTTACCCCAGATCCCGCCCAGGCAAAAGGCTGCCGCCTACTATGATGAGCTGGCGAAGGAGATCGCCGCCCTGCTGGACGCGGCCCAGGGCCACGCCCTGGCGCTGTTCACGTCCTACGCCGCTATGTCGGCGGTGAAAGAGCGTCTGCCGAACTACGGCCTGCGCTATCCGCTGTTCACCATGGGCCGCAGTGCTATCCATACCACGGAGCAGTTCAAGGCCAGTCCCGGCAGTGTGCTGCTGGCGGCGGGGGCCGCCTGGGAGGGCTTCGACTTTCCCGGCGACTGCGTGTCCCTGCTGATCATCCCCCGTTTGCCCTTCGCCGTCCCGGACGCTCTGAAGGAAAAAGAGCGGGAGAATCACACCACCCTCCGGCTGTTCATCCGGGCGGTGGTGGTGCCGGAGATGCAGATCAAGCTGAAGCAGGGCTTCGGGCGGGCCATCCGCACCGAGACCGACACCTGCGTGGTGGCCATTCTGGATGAGCGGGCCGCCAAGGGCAAGCGTTACAGCAAGGATGTGCTGGCCGCCCTGCCAGAAATGCCCGTCACCGGCAGCCTGGGGGACGTGGCGCGGTTTATCCGGCAGGTGAAGGGGCCGGATTATTTCCGGGAGGCATCCGCATGATCGATGTGAAGAACGAGATGCGGTATATCCTGGTGACCCGTCTGCTGGAGCAGGCGGCGGAGGCCGGCCTTTTGTCCGCCGAGGAACTGTGGGCCGCCAAACGGCTGGCGCTGGAACGCTACCGCCCCGCAACTGTGTGGGAATAGTGATAGCTATTCCCACCAAGGTGTGGTAGTGTTGTCGGTACCCAGAGGAAAGGAGGCCACAGGCATGAACAAAAATGTCACCATCATTCCGCCCAGCGAGGACAGGCCCGCTATTCTGCGGGTGGCGGCATACTGCCGGGTCAGCACAGACTCCGATGATCAGGCCACGTCCTATGCCTCCCAGATCCGCAGCTACACCGAGCTGATCAGCCAGCATGAGGGCTGGGAGCTGGTGGACATTTACGCCGATGAGGCGGCCAGCGGCACGAAAACGGACAAGCGGGAGGACTTCAACCGTCTTCTGGCCGACTGCCGGAAGGGCAAGATCGACCGGGTGCTGGTCAAGTCCATCTCCCGCTTCTCCCGGAACACCAAGGACTGCCTTGCCGCTCTGCGGGAGCTGATGCGGCTGGGCGTGACCGTTCAGTTTGAAAAAGAGAATATCGACACCGGAACGCTCACCACCGAACTGATGGTGAGCGTTTCCGGTTCTCTGGCCCAGCAGGAGTCCATCTCCATCGCGCAGAATATCCGCCAGGGCTACCGGCGCCGGATGGAGCGGGGGGAGTTCATCACCAATAAGCCTCCCTACGGTTACCGGAACGAGGGAGGCGGACGGCTGGAGATCGTGCCAGAGGAGGCCGAGGTCATTCGCTGGGTGTTTGAGTCCTATCTCAACGGTTGCAGCCCCGCCGGGATCGCGGCGGAGATGAACCGCAGAGGGGTTGAGAAAAAATATGGAAACTCTACATGGGCAAAGAACGCTGTCGTTTATTGGCTAAAAAATGAAAAATACACCGGAAATACTCTCTGCCAGAAAACTTTCAAAATCGGATTTCCGTACAGTGCGGTGAAAAACAGGGGAGAATTGAACCAATTTTATATTGAAAACTGCCATCCGGCCATCATCAGCCAGGAATTGTTCGACCGGGTCCAGGCCAGGATGGAGCAAAGAAAGGCGCGCACACCGATGTCGGCCAAGCACCCGCTGTCGGCAAAAATCGTCTGTGGAAATTGCGGTACGACGTTTTATCGAAGGCTTGATTCTAACGGGACGGCCACATGGATCTGTTCCCGGCACATAGAAAGAAAATCGGCTTGCCCGATCATCCCCATTTGGGAGCGCGATATTTATACCGCTTTCTTGTGGATGTACAACAAACTGCGGCTCCATGAGGGTGTCATTCTGCGGCCTGCCCTGCGGCAGATGGAGGAGCTGGAACAGGCCGTACAGCGGGAAAACCCCGCCATGCTGGAGGTCAACCGGGCCATCGCCCAGGCCACGGAGCAAAACTACAAAATCAGTAAACTTCGCTCTAATGGCCTGCTGGATGACGATGCCTGCTCCGCCCGGCTGGCGGCCCTGGAGGCCCAGCTGACCCAGCTCCGGGCCAAGCGCCGGAGGCTGTTGAAAAACGATGACGTCAGCGAGGCGGCGGAGACCCTGCGGCAGACGGCGGAGGCCATCCGCCAGGGGCCGGAGCGGCTGGAGGAATTTGACGGGGCTCTGTTCGCCGGTCTGGTGGAGCGGATCACGACCGCCCCCACTGGTCTGCGGTTCCGGCTGTACGGCGGTATTGAGGTGACGGAACAGCTCTGGGAGGGTGGGAAATGAACCGAAAGATTTTGTACGGCTATCAGATGAGGGACGGGAAATTGACGATCCAGCCCCAGGAGGCCGAGGGGGTGAGGCGGGTGTTTTTCCTCTACCTCGAGGGTATGTCCCAGCGGCAGATCATGGATATGCTGAACGCCGATGGCGTTGCCTACAGCGTAGAAAACCCGCTATGGACGCACCAGAGGATCACACAGACGCTTCGAAACCCCCGGTACATGGGGGAAAAAGGGTATCCAGCCCTGATCGACGGCGAAACTTTCCGCAAGGCGCAGTCAGCGAGGGCGGAACGGATGCGCAAACGGGGGAACCACCCGGCGCTGCGGCTGACCCAAAAGCTTCGGTGCGGCCACTGCGGGCATCCCCTGCGACGGTCCTTCCAGAAGCAGTTGAAGGATACCCTGCGTTTCCTCTGCGACGGCTGCGGCGCGAGGATCACCATCCCAGATGCCGCCCTGCTGGCGGAGGTGGAGCGGCAGGCGGCGGAGTACGTGCCGCCGTCAGAGGGCGGCTATGCCCCCTCGGAGGATGTGATCCGCCTGTCCAACGCCGTCAACCGGGGGCTGGAACGCCCCGACAACCCGGAGGAGGTAGTGGCCCTAATTTTGCAGGGGATCTCCGCCCGGTACGCCTGCGTTCCGGCGCAGATGACCACGGCGGACATCCTGCGCCTGATCCGGGAAAAGGACTACGACCGGGCCATCCAATTGATCGCCATCACCGCGGACAACGCGGTGAAAGTGACATTTAAGTGACCGTTCACAGCCGATCAGGAAAGGAGTCATCATGGAACAAAACGCACAAAAGCAGCGGGTGGCCGTTTACTGCCGGGTCGCCACCGGCAGTGAGGATCACTCCGCTAGTCTCGCCGCCCAGAAAGCCTACTACACCGAGATGGTGGACCGGCACCCGGAATGGGAACTGGCTGGCATCTACGCCGACAAGGGCATTGCCACCACTGACAGGAAGAAGCAGAAGGAGTTCAATAAGATGCTCACCGCCTGTGGGCAAGGGAAGATCGACATCATCCTGGTCAGATCGGTCTCCCGTTTCGCCAGAAACGTGATGGACTGCCTGGACGTAGTCCAGATGCTGAAAGCCAGCGGCGTCAGGGTGATCTTCGAAAAAGAGGGCTTTGACACTTCCACCGAAGCAGGCGATCTCCGAATCGCGCTGTTCAATGAGCTTGCCCGGAGGGAGAGCGAGTCCATCTCCATGAATCTGTATGCCCGGTGAGGGAGAAGCCACAGTATTCCAATATCAGGAAACGCAATAGGAAGGGAAACGCCATGGAACAGACGGTACAACAGGAACGGCGGGTCCATGTTATCCCCGCCACAAAGCAGGCCGCAGCCCCCGGAGGGGCCTCTGGCCGTCGCAAGCGGGTGGCCGCCTACTGCCGGGTGTCCACCGACAGCGAGGAGCAGCTCACCAG
>CAJTVM010000167.1 GCA_910579595.1 uncultured Oscillospiraceae bacterium | reverse complement strand
GAGCGGCAGAGGCGGGGCTTCTCCGCACCGAACCACATCTATGTGAAGATACCTGATGGAGAGGATATTGTCCGACTGACGGACAAAAAACTGTCCGTCATAGGGAAAGAAAATTGTCCTTCTGACGGAAAGAAAACTTTCCCCTAACCACCTGAGTAATAACAACCTGAGTATAAACCACCTAAAGGGAGTGAGTACACGCGCACTCGCGCGAGGCCGCTATGAGAATGTTTTTCTGACTGAGGCCGAGATTGCAGAGTTACAAGCCGACTTCCCCTCTGTCTGGCAGGAATGCATTGAGCGCCTATCCGAGTACATGGCCTCCACCGGCAAGACCTACAAGAGCCATGCGGCTACTATCCGCCGCTGGGTCAAGGAGGACAAACGTAAAGGCAAGGGCGTATCCGACTACCGAGGATTGAGAAAAAATCTTAACCGATTGCATGTACTCTTTGCCAGCGCGAACCTGCATATGCTTGCCAGGGCGGGAGGCTCGCTATGTCCCGCTCAAGATTTTTGCGCCATTTAGGCCAAATGGGATGAGATAAATACAATTATTGCCCCCTATATCCGCCTATTCCTGATGTCTTCTCTTGATTTTGACTATGTCTTTGCTTTTTGTGCGCTTTAATCAGCAGTTCCTTGGAATGAACGTCTGGACAATCCCGAAAAAACGGCCGCAAGCCCTGATAATCAGGGCTTGCGGCCTTGTCCCGCAGGGGGTATAATAGGTATGGAAAAGAAAACGAACGGGAGGGAATCATCCCATGCCAAACTGGGAAGAATTAGAGCGCCTCTGCCTGGGCTGCCAGAAGTGCGCTTTGGCGGACACCCGCACCAACGTGGTGTTTGGCAAAGGCCCCCGGGACGCCCGGGTCATGTTCATCGGCGAAGGTCCCGGCGAAAACGAGGACTTGCAGGGCGAGCCTTTTGTGGGCCGTGGCGGGCAGCTGCTGGACGAGATGCTGTCCCTCATCGGCCTGAGCCGGGAGAAAAACTTTTACATCACCAATATCGTCAAATGCCGCCCGCCCAAAAACCGGGATCCACTGAACACCGAGCAGGACGCCTGCATCGGCTACCTGTGGGAGCAGCTGGAGCTGATCCGGCCCCGGATCATTGTGTGCCTGGGCCGCATCGCCGCCATACGCCTGATCAAACCCGAGTTTAAAATCACCCGGGAGCACGGCCAGTGGACGGAACTGGACGGGGTGTTCTACACCGCCATCTACCACCCCGCCGCCCTGCTGCGAGATCCCACTAAAAAACCGGATACCTTCGCGGATCTCCGGGCTATCCGGGCCAAAATTCGGGAGATCTGCCCGGAGGTTTACGGCTGAAGCTCCGCGCTATCCAGCAGGTTCATCACCGAGATCTCAAAGGCTGTGCGCTCCACCTGCTCCCCGTCCATGAGCTTGTGGTACTTCCGGCTTTGCAGCCGCCCCTCCAGCCGCAGCTTATCCCCCACGTCCAGCCCGCCGCAGTGGGCGGCCAGGGAGCCCCAGGCGATGCAGGGTAAGTAATCCGCCCGGCCGTAGGGCCGGTTCACCGCCAGCAGGAGGTCGCAGATCTCCCGGCCCAGCGGGGTGCGCCGCAGCATCGGCTTGCGGCACAGCGCCCCGGCCAGCACCAGCCGGTTTTCCCCCTCCTCCTCCTCCGACTGCTGGGCCGAGCGCACCAGCACGGTGATCACCAGCTTGCTGCCCTGTCCGGTGCGGTTGTTGTAGGAGCGCACCTCCCCCTGGACACCCACCCACTGCCCGGGCGTCCACAGCGCCGGATCCGGGTGGTCCACCACCAGGTTGAGCACATCGTCCACCCCGCTGAGCCGGGGTACCCGCAAGGGCACGACGTAATAGTCCACCCCGTGGTTCTGATGGGAGCGGACGGGCTGGCCCGCCGCCTCCCCCCGCAGCACGATTTTGTTTTCCCCTCTGAATTCATCCATTGGTATCACGCTCCGTCTCATATGTCAGTCCCTCCACTATATGCGGAGGCGATGCTGGGTATGCCCCTTTCCAATCTGATGGGAACATACCCGATCCATGGAAAGAACCCAAACTATGCCCATTGACAAACCGGGGGCGGGATGTATAAAATAGAGGAGACAGAGGATGCCCAGGCATCCCCATCAGAGAGCCGAAGGAGGGCTGACAATGCAATTAGAGCTGTCGCGCAAGCAGCTTCGCCGGCTGCTTGATCTGGTATACATCGGGAACTGGATTCTCAACTCCACCCGGGGCGAGGACCGCTTCAAAGATTATGACGAGGTGGAAAGCCTGCTCTTCGCCCAGGCCGCGCTGGAGGGTATGCCCACTCTGGCGGAATCCTACCAGGGGGAAGTGATCCCCTCCAGGGCCTTTGCCGAGGGCGGCATCCACGAGGCCATCATGGAGTATGAGAACAACGTGTTCTTTGAGATACTGGCGGAGGATCTGGCCCGCCGGGACATGGACGACGTGCCCATTGACGAGAGCAATTACGACGAACTGGCCCAGCGTATCGACGCCTATATCGATGAGTTTGAGGCCCACGGTACGGACAACATCACTGTGGATACAGATTAAATAGAGTCCCCCTGGCGGGGGAGAACTCTATTTAAGGCACGGCACGGACAACACAGCGACCCGCAGACGCCGCTCAAAGCGCAAGAGGACGAAAGCAAACCGCTTTCGTCCTCTTACTTATTTGTCCTTTTTCTTCTTTTTGAAGAAATCCTTCACCGGCGTAGGGGCGGGACTTCCCTCCCCCATGGCCTCGGCGTAAGCCAGCAGGGCATCCTTCTGCTGTCCCGTCAGGTTGGTGGGCACCTGCACCTGTACGGTGACGTACTGGTCGCCCCGGCCCCGGCCGTTGACGTTGGGCGCGCCCTTCCCCCGCAGGCGGAAGGTAAATCCCGGCTGGGTGCCGGCGGGCAGGTCGTATTTGACCTTGCCATCAATGGTCTCGATCTCCAGCGACCCGCCCAAAGCGGCCTGGGTGAAGCTGACCTGGCGCTGGGTGTACAGGTCGTTCCCGTCCCGCTCGAACCTGGGATCGGGGGTAACGGCCACCACCACCAGCAGATCCCCGGCGGGGCCGCCGTTCAGACCGCCGTTGCCTTGGCCCCGCATGGAAATGGTCTGGCCGTGGTCGATACCCGCGGGCACCCGCACCTTGATCTTGCGCTGGCGGCGGACCTGGCCCGCCCCCCGGCAGTCATTGCAGGGTTGGTGGATGATTTTCCCGGTGCCCCGGCACTTGGGACAGGGGGAGGTGGAACTGAAGGCAAAGCCGCCCGCGCCCCGCTGTACCCGCACCTGCCCGGTGCCCCGGCAGTTGGAGCACACCTCGGCGGTGGTGCCGGGGGCGCAGCCGGTGCCGCCGCAGGTGTCGCAGCTCTCGGTGCGGGTGAGGCTGAGCTCCTTTTCGCAGCCCGTCATGGCCTCGGCAAAGGAAATGGTGATGCTGGCCCGGAGGGAGGAGCCCCGCTGGGGGGCGTTGGGGTCGGCCCGGCGCTGCCCGCCGAAGCCCCCAAAGCCGCCACCCCCGAAGAAGGAGCCAAAGATGTCCCCCAGATCGATGTCGCCCATGTCGAAGCCGCCGCCGAAGCCGCCCGCACCGAAGTTGGGATCCACCCCCGCGTGGCCGAACTGGTCGTACTTGGCCCGCTTATCCTTGTCGGACAGCACCTCGTAGGCCTCGTTGATCTCCTTGAATTTAGCCTCCGCCTCGGCGTTGCCGGGGTTCATGTCCGGATGGTACTGCTTGGCCAGCTTGCGGTAGGCCTTTTTTAATTCATCGTCCGCGGCGCTTTTCGCCACGCCCAAGACTTCATAATAATCTCGTTTCTGGTCTGCCAATATGGATCACCTCTTTACGCGGGAACGGCGGGGCGCTGCGCCCCGCTGGTTCCCGGCTGCTTACTTGTCACGCTGCGAAGCGGCCAGGACGTTCGGTCGCTTTCCCGGCCACTC
>CAJTVM010000166.1:1958-3971 GCA_910579595.1 uncultured Oscillospiraceae bacterium | reverse complement strand
GAAAGGAGGTCAAAAAAGATATGGTACAGACAAACACTACTGCCGCAAGGCGTCCGAGAATTACCGTCATTGACCCCAGGAAGCCCGAGGCGGCGAAGCTCCGGGTGGCGGCATACGCCAGGGTCAGCAGCGACTCGGCGGACCAGCTCAACTCCTACATGGCCCAGGTGGACTTCTACACCAAGTTCATCTCCTCCAGGGAGGACTGGGAGCTGGTAGACGTCTACGCCGACGAGGGGCTGTCCGGACTGGAGGCCCGGAAGCGTGAGGAGTTCAACCGCATGATCGCGGACTGCCGTGACGGGAAGATCGACCGGGTGCTGGTCAAGTCCACCTCCCGCTTCGCCCGGAACACCACGGACTACATCCGGTATGTGCGGGAACTGCTCCGGCTGGGCATCTCCATCTGCTTCGAGAAAGAGAACATCGACACCGGGAAGATGACCACCGAGCAGATCGCCCAGATCTACGGCGCTTTCTCCCAGATGGAGTCCACCAACCACTCCAACAATATGAGGGTCAGCGTCCGAATGCGGATGGAGAAAGGGATCTTCGTCCCTCCCTCCACTCCCTACGGCTACCGGCTGGCGGGACGGGAGCTGGAGATCGTCCCCGAGGAGGCGGAGATCGTCCGGTATATCTACAACGCCTACCTCAAGGGCCAGGGGACGGCGGATATCGCCCATGAGCTGAATGAGCTGGGGGCTATCCGGGGCCATGGCCGGGAGGGATGGCATCCAAACACGGTGCAGTACATCCTGACCAACGTCTCCTACACCGGCGATATGCTCTGGCAAAAGAGCTTCGCCACCGATACCATCCCCTTCCGGCAGGTGCCGAACCGGGGACAGAAGCCCCGGTACTTCGTGGAGAACTGCCACCCGCCCATTGTGTCCAAGGAGGACTTCCAGCGGGTGCAGGACCTGATGGCCCTTCGCCGGACGCAGTTCGCCGGTAACTCCTCCAAGCCGGAGGCGTCGGTCTACAGCAAACGGATTGTCTGTGGAGACTGCGGCTCCGTCTGCCGCAGGAAGGTCACCAACGGCAAGACCTACTGGGTGTGCAACCGCCATGACGACGCCAAGTCCCGCTGCCCCGTCCCCCAGGTGCCGGAGGTGGAGATCACAGCGGCTCTGCTTCGGCTTTACCACAAGCTGAAAGCGGATGGCGGCACGATTCTGCGCACCGTGCTGGAGCAGCTCCGGGAGCTGCGGGAGCGGGAACTGCGCACAAACCGCAAAATCAGCGACATCGACAAAGAGATCGCCCGTCTGTCAGAGCAGAATCTCGTACTGGTTCGACTGAAGTCGAAAGGGTACGTTGATCCTGCTCTTTATTTATCCCAGCAGGGTGAGATCGAGCAGAAGCTGAGGACGCTGAGACGGCTGCGCCGGCGCATCATGGACTCCACCAGCGAGGACACCCAGATCCAGGACACCGAAATCATGCTGGACTGCCTGGAGGACGGCCCCCAGTGGCTGGGGGAACCCAGCCAGGAGCTATTCGAGTCACTGGTCAGGCGGATCGTGATCGTCTCGGCGGACACCCTGAAATTCACCCTGCTCAACGGCCTGGAGCTGACAGAGCGGATTGGAAAGGCGGTACGGTAATGGCATGGCAGAGAAAGACCCCCTTCGGCTACATGGTGCGGGGCGGCGAAACCATCCCCTGCCCCACGGAGGCTGACGCGGTTCAGAACATCTTCACCCGCTACCTGGCGGGGGCCTCCTTCGGCAGGATCGCGGAGGAGATGAGCAGAGGAAACATCCCCTACCACCAGCATACCAGCCAGTGGAATAAGCACATGGTCAAGCGGATTCTGGAGAATGGGAAATATCTGGGGACAGGCGTCTACCCACGTCTCGTCAGCGATGAGGAGTTCCTCGCGGCGCAAATCCAGAGGGAGGACAAAACTGACTACGCTCCCTGCCCCGCTGCGCTGAATCCTGTTCGGGAGAAAGCCGTGTGCGCGGTATGCGGAAGCAGAATCGCGCGGGACACCAAGTCCCATGG
>CAJTVM010000166.1:0-1858 GCA_910579595.1 uncultured Oscillospiraceae bacterium | reverse complement strand
GACTACATGAAGACGCTGATCTTCGCCGCCGCCGCGGAGCGGTACGCCGTCCTGCCGGATCTCACGCCAGTCCATGACATGGAGGTACTTCGGGAGCGCCTGGAAACCGGTCCCGTCAGTGACAGCAACCTGCGGGAACTGCTGGCAAAGGCGGTAAAGGCCATCCGCATCGGCGGACAGGATTACATAGAACTGGAACTGACCAACGGAACGATGATAGGAAAGGAGCAAACCACATGACTACACAACAGACTCCCCAGAAGCGGCGGATCACCGTTATTCCTCCCAATCCCCAGCTTACAGAGCGGGACATTCACAAGAAGCACCTCCGGGTAGCTCCCTACTGCCGGGTATCCACGGACAGCGAGGAGCAGCTCAACAGCTACAACGCCCAGATCGCCTACTACACCGAGAAGATCGCCGCCACACCGGAGTGGACTATGGTCCGCCTGTACGCTGACGAGGGCATCACAGGCACGTCCATGAAGCGGCGCAAGGAGTTTTTGAAGATGCTCCGGGACTGCGACCGGGGTAAAATTGACCTCATCATTACCAAATCGGTGTCCCGCTTCGGACGCAACACCCTGGACGGTCTGGACACCGTCCGGAAGCTGAAGCGGAAGGGAATCGGCGTCTTCTTTGAGAAGGAAAACACAAATACCCTTTATATGGATAACGAGATGATCCTCACCTTTATGATGAGCCAGGCCCAGGCAGAGAGCGAATCCCTCAGCGGCAGCGTCAAGTGGGGCCACCGGAAGAACTTCAAGGACGGCAAGGTCTACTACCACTACGCCAGCTTTCTCGGCTACCGCAAGGGGCCGGACGGCCTGCCGGAGATCGACCCCGATGAGGCGGCCATCGTTCGCAGGATCTTCGCCCGATACCTGCTGGGCCAGAGCGTCCACCAGATCTGCCGCGACCTGATGTCGGACGGCGTCAAGACCGCCCAGGGCAGTGATTCCTGGCATGACAGCGTGGTGAGGAAAATGCTGCAAAACGAAAAATACATCGGGGACGCCCTGCTCCAGAAGACCTTCATGGCGGACCTCTTCACCCATGAGCAGAGGAAGAATATGGGGGAGCTGCCCCAATACTACGTCCACGAGTGCCACCCCGCCATCATCGACCGGGACACCTTCCAGCGGGTGCAGGAGGAGCTGGCCCGGCGCTCCAGCCTGCGGAAGACCTCCTCCAAGGCCAAGACGGAGCTGGGCAAATACTGCGGCAAGTATGTCCTCAGTGAGCTTCTGGTCTGCGGTGAATGCGGCAGCCCCTACCGCCGGGTGGTGTGGAGCCGGCCCGAGGGTAAGCGGATCGTCTGGCGGTGCATCAACCGCCTGGAGCATGGGAAAAAGATCTGCAAGAAGTCCCCCACCTGGAATGAGACGGACATCCAAGCCGCTGTGACCGCCGCCATGAACGAGCTGTTCCACACCCAGACCGCAAAGGAGGCGCTGGAGGCCAGCATCACCGCCGCTCTCGCCGGGGAGGATGGAGAGTTGTCCCTGCCGGCGCTGGAGACGCAGATCCACAGCCTCACAGAGCGTCAGCTGGAGCTGTTCCAGCTGGCCGTCAGCGCCGGGCCCGACTGCCTGGAATATGACGAGGAGATCCAGCGGGTGAATATGGCGAAGACTTCCCTGATGGCGAAGAAAGCGGAACTGGAGCGTGAGGGCCGCACCGCCGCCGCGTTCGACCGGAGGATGGAGGACATCGCCAACGAGCTGGCGCAGACGGCTGGGACCATCACAGAGTTTGACGAGGTCACCGTCCGCCAGCTGGTCAGCAACATCAAGGTAGTCAGCAAGGATACCCTGCTCATCTGCTTCAAGGATGGGACGGAGATCACGCAGAC
>CAJTVM010000165.1 GCA_910579595.1 uncultured Oscillospiraceae bacterium | reverse complement strand
CTGGTCCAGCGCCCGCTTCAGAGGCATATTTTTGAAGTAGAGCAGGGACACCGTCTCCACATGGAAGCCCGGCTTATCCATGGCCTTGATCTTCATCAAATCCACTGAGGTCAAAATGGGGTTGTGGATTTGCAGGACCCGACAGTTGTCGGCGCTCTCCTCCAACAGGTTGCCGTCGTCCCCCACATACACGGTGGTGTCGGTGACAATCTCCTCCCGGATGGCGTCGATGGGCGGGTTGGTCACCTGGGCAAAGAGCTGGCGGAAGTAGTTGAACAGAGGCTGGTCGTGGCTGGACAGCACCGCCAGCGGGATGTCGGCCCCCATGGCAGCGGTGCTCTCCGCCCCGGTGCGGGCCATGGGCAGGATGGCGTCCTTCACGTCTTCGTAGGTGTAACCAAAGGCCTTCTGCACTTGAACGCGGCGCTCGGGAGTGTACGTCTCCACCCGGTGGTTGGGGATGGGCAGATCCTTCAGCCGGACCAGGTTCCGGTCCAGCCACTCGCCGTAGGGGTTGCGGGCGGCGCAGCCCTCCTTGAGCTCCCCGTCACCGATGACGCGGCCCTGTACCGTGTCCACCAGCAGCATTTTCCCCGGCTCCAGCCGGGACTTGCGCACGATGCGGGCCGGGTCGATGTCCAGCGCCCCCACTTCGGAAGACAAAATGAGCCGGCCATCGTCGGTGACGTAGTACCGGGAGGGACGCAGGCCGTTGCGGTCCAGCACTGCCCCCACCTGGTCGCCGTCGGAGAACAGGATGGAGGCCGGGCCGTCCCAGGGCTCCATCATCACCGCGTAGTATTGGTACAGGTCCCGCCGGGCACGGGACAGGTTGGCGTCGTTCATCCAGGGCTCCGGGATGCACACCATCACCGCCAGGGGCAGCTCCATGCCGCTCATCACCAGGAATTCCAAGGTGTTGTCCAGCATGGCGGAGTCCGAGCCGTTCACGTCCACCACCGGGAACACCTTGCCGATGTCCTTATCCCAGACGGAGGCATGCATAGTTTCCTCCCGGGCCAGCATCCGGTCCGCATTGCCCCGGATGGTGTTGATCTCCCCGTTATGGAGGATAAACCGGTTGGGGTGGGCCCGCTCCCAGGAGGGGTTGGTATTGGTGGAAAACCGGGAGTGGACCAGGGCAATGGCGGAGGTATACCCCTCGTCCTGAAGATCCCGGTAAAACTGCCGCAGCTGGCCTACCAGGAACATCCCTTTGTACACAATGGTCCGGCTGGACAGGGAGGCCACGTAGGTGTTGTCGTTGGACTGCTCAAACTCCCGGCGGGCGATGTACAGCCTCCGGTCAAATTCCAGGCCCTGGGCCAGATTGTCCGGACGGCGGACGAACCCCTGCATGATTCGGGGCATTTTGTCCAGCGCCTTGCGGCCCAGCACCTCCCGGCACACAGGCACCTCCCGCCAGCCGATGAATTCCATGCCCTCCCGGGCCGCGATGAGCTCGAACATCTTCATAGCCTGATTGCGCCGCAGCGCTTCCTGGGGGAAGAAAAACATGCCGATACCGTAGTCCCGCTCACCGCCCAGAGTGATGCCGCACTCTCCAGCCGCTTTTACAAAAAATTCGTGGGAGATTTGCAGCAGAATGCCCACGCCGTCGCCGGTCCGGCCTTCGGCGTCTTTGCCCGCCCGGTGCTCCAGCTTTTCCACAATTTTCAGCGCGTCGTCCACCGTTTGGTGGGTTTTGCGGCCCTTGATATCCACCACGGCCCCGATGCCGCAGTTGTCATGCTCGAACCGGGGATCATACAGCGGCGCGGTGGGCCTCGTCTCGTTCTGTTTCATAGCGAAAACCTCTTTTCGGGGTCATATCATAAACGGGACAGCGCCCCATGAGCGCCGTCCCGTCCTGTCAGGCGTCTCTGCCCGTCTTTATCTCGTCCAGTACCCGCCGGGCGGTGTCTGCCATCCGCGCGCCCTGGTCCATGCTCCTCTTTTGGAGGAAGCGGTGAGCTTGGTCCTCCGTCATGCCATCCCGGGCCATCAGCGCGGCCTTGGCCTGTTCCACCAACTCCTTTTCCTCCTGGGTGCGCTGGGCGGGGGGCTGGCCGGCCTGTACCAGCTGGGCCAGCATCCGCACCGAGGCCAGCAGCTCTGCCCGGCCCGCCGGCGCGGGGAGCTTGAAGATACCGGGGGCGGCACACAGCTCCAGTCGGGCCTGGGGGGCCACCATCAGCATGACGCACCGCTGGGGCAGGTCGAAATGCAGCATCTCACAGCTCTCGTCCGTCAGCTTGAAGCCGCACACCACCAGATCCAGCCGCAGCTTGGACACCGTTCGCTTTACCTGGGCGGCGCTGCGGCAGGTGAGGCATGAAAATTCCCCGGTGCTCTCCAATACATCCCGCAGGCGGTCGCAGTTGGATTGGCGCTCAAAGGCCACCACGATCTGCTGCACGGCCCTCACCTCACTTCCGGGAAAATCAGTAGTTAATGATGTACTTATCCCGCTCCCAGGAGGACACTCGAGTGCGGTACTCGTCCCATTCCGCCTCCTTGCCCGCAATGTACTGGCTGGAGACGTGCTGGCCCAGGGTGTCCATCACCAGCTGGTCTTTCTTCATGGCAGCGAGCGCCTCCTCCAGGGAGCCGGGCAGGGCCTCAATTCCATGACTCTTCCGGACGGCCGGGGTCATGGCGAAGATGTTCTCGGTGACCTCCTTCGGTGGGGTCATCTCCTTCTCAATGCCGTCCAGGCCGGCGGCCAGACAGACCGCCAGGGACAGGTAGGGGTTACAGGCCGGATCGGGGCAGCGCAGCTCTACGCGGGTAGCCTGCCCCCGGGCGGCGGGGATACGGATGAGGGCGGAGCGGTTGGATGCGGACCAGGCCATGTAGCAGGGAGCCTCGTAGCCGGGTACCAGCCGCTTATAGGAGTTCACCAGGGGGTTGGTGATGGCGGCCATTCCCTTCATATGGGCCAAGATACCGGCAATAAAGCTATACGCCTCTTTGGACAGCCCCTTCTCGCCCTTCTCGTCAAAAAACACGTTTTTCCCGTTTCGGAACAGGGACATATTGGTGTGCATACCGGAGCCGTTGATGCCAAAAATGGGCTTGGGCATGAAGGTGGCGTGGAGGCCGTTTCTCTGCGCCAGGGTCTTGACCGCCAGCTTGAAGGTCATGATTTTATCGGCACACTGGAGGGCGGGGGCGTACTTGAAGTCGATCTCGTGCTGCCCCTGGGCCACCTCGTGGTGACTGGCCTCAATCTCATAGCCCATATCCTCCAGGGCCAGGCAGATCTCCCGCCGGGTGGACTCGCCGTGATCCAGGGGACCCAGGTCGAAATACCCAGCCTCGTCATTGGTGCGGGTGGTGGGCTTGCCCTCCTCATCGGTCTGGAACAGGAAGAACTCCGCCTCGGGGCCCACGTTGAAGGTATCGTAGCCCATACCTTGGGCCTTTTCCAGTACCCGCTCCAGCACGCCCCGGGGGTCGCCCACAAAGGGGGTGCCGTCGGGGTTATGTACATCACAGATGAGCCGGGCCACCTTGCCGTGCTGCGGCCTCCAAGGGAAGATGACAAAGCTGTCCAGGTCGGGCCAGAGGTACTGGTCGGACTCATTGATGCGAACAAAACCCTCAATGGAGGAGCCGTCGATCATGATCTGGTTATCCACCGCCTTCTCGATCTGGGAGGCGGTGATGGCCACATTTTTCAGCTGGCCAAAAATGTCGGTGAATTGCATCCGGATGAACTTCACGTCCTCCTCCTTCACCATGCGGATAATGTCCTCTCTGCTGTAGCCCATGATGAGATCTCCTTTCTGTTTCCCTGCAAAATAGAAATCGGCGCTCCTGCCCCTTCCGGGACGGAACGCCGTTGTTCACGCCTGAACTGTGACCAGTATAGATGATAAACACAAGAAAGTCAAGCTCTTTTTGCAGCATAAAAAAATTTTATTGCACAATACAAGGCCATTAAACCTGATGCTTTGTATTTTATGCAAGTTATATATATCCAACTTGCATATTCAAGATAATCCACTTGACAGAAAATCGGCACAAAATATAATGACGCATAAGTCACGCAACACTTCAACGGCTCCAAGCAGATATGTCAGTATCGATGCACACGCTGAACAAGCTAAACGTGGATTGCCTAAAGCGGAATGCCCTCTCATTTGGGGCTATGGGCATCG
>CAJTVM010000164.1 GCA_910579595.1 uncultured Oscillospiraceae bacterium | reverse complement strand
AGGAATCATTGTGTTTATTTCAAGAAAATTTAACGCGGCATGGCGGGAATAGACCTGGCCAAACGGTGAATTGAGGTTGTGAATACAGGTTCTAAGTTTCGCAAAAACACAAAGAGACATAGTTTGCAGCCCTCTGGTAGAATGAAGCAGCGACACACCATTCTGAAAGGAGTCTGCAAACCATGTCCGAGAAGATTATACAGCTAAACGAGGAAGTAATCAAGGTGCGACTGAGGGAATTTGTAGAGGAAACGCTGAACGAACTGCTGGAAGTGGAGGCAGAGAAGCTGGCCCAGGCGGCACGGCACGAGCGTAATGAGCAGCGGCAGGAATACCGCAGCGGTCACTGGGGGATGTCACCCTGAAGGTACCCAAACTCAAAGGGATCTCTTTTGAGACTGCCATCATTGAACAGTACTGCCGGCGGGAAAGCAGTGTGGAAGAGGCCCTCATTGAGATGTACCTGGCAGGGGTGTCGGTGCGGCGGGTAGAGGGCGTCACTGAGGCGCTGTGGGGCAGCAAGGTGTCTCCGGCCACCATCAGTGAGTTGAACAGGAAAGCCTATGTTCACATTGAGGAATGGCGGAACCGGCCCTTGCAGGGCGGGAGATATCCCTACGTATATGTGGACGGGATATATCTGGGACGGAACTGGGGCGGAGAGTATGAAAATGTGTCGATACTGGTGGCAATTGCGGTAAATGAGGACGTATGCTTATTTAGATATTTCTAAACTATCTCCCCAATGGAATCCCATTCGTGCATTGTATTCTTGTTGAAACCTTTTGCGCTTTCACGAGTAAGAACCTGTATTCACAACCTTGATTCACCGTCTGGCCGGGTCTTTCCCCGCCATGCCGCGTTAAATTTTCTTGAAATAAACGCAATTATTCCTGCGAAAATTTGCCTTGCCTGACGGGAAAATCCCTCGGTCATCCGGCGGTTTCGGCTGTGAATACAGGTTCTAAGACGGTTCTTGAACTTGAAAATATTGGTTGGCAGCAGTCTGCACCATCTCGTCCCAACTCTCGAACCGGGTGCTCTCCTTGACGAAGTTGTTGAAAACTTCCTCATTGTACACCAGCTGGTCGGAGTTCCAATTGACAAACACCGCACTGGAGTATCGGAAGCCCTCAAAGGACGGGAACCTCGTGTTTTCGGCCATAAAGCCGTCGTTCATGATTTTGCCCATCAGATCCTGGAAATCCGGGGGATAATCCACATAGACAAAGGCCATGACTTACTTGCCCTGGGAGCCGTAGAACTTCTCGGCCTGTTCCTCCACATATTTACGCCACACGGGCTGGTCGGAGGCCATGCGGGGACGGATGTACTCGGACATCTGGCCGCCCTTGCCGTGAACCAGCTCACCGTTGGAGATGCTCATGTACAGCAGGGGCTCGGAGGGCGGGCAGCCCTCGATGTGGATGGCATCGGGGTGATCCTTCAGGTACTTGCGGGTGCAGTTGCCGTGGAGCACCAGCTTCTTGTCATCCACGCCTTCGGGGATCACGTTCTTGCCGCCCGCCACCACAGTGAAATCAGAGCGGCGCTCGTAGTCGCCGATGGCCTTCAGCGTCTCCATGTTAATGGCCAGCAGGGGCCTGACAGCTGGAGCAGGCGCCGTCGCACAACACCTGGTACTCGGGCCAGCGGGTGCTCATGTCGCCGATGTAGGGAACCCACATCTTCTTGAAGCAGTCCTCCACTTTCTCGCCGACCACCTCAATATCCTCACGTCGGGATGTACCCAGACCGGTTTGAGCGGCAGTCTTGAAATAGTCCACCGCCTCTACGTCGATGCCCACCAGATCGCAGGCGATGAGATCTACGGCAACCGGATCCTTGGAACCCAGCACACAGCCCACCTCGATGGGCACTGGGGTGTGGGGGGAGTAGCCGCTGGCGGGACGCACCGCGTCCACGATGTTGATGTCGGCGGCGGTGACGCTCCATACATCCATCATGGCCATGGTCAGGTTCTGCTGGTGCATCTGGAGGTGCACCGCGTCCTGCACCACGCCTTTGATGTTTTTCAGGGCGCAGGAGAACACCATGCTGGCGTGGGCCTTGAGGATGGGTAGGTTGATGAGATGGTCCGCCTCTAGCAGGCGGCGGGGCAGCTTGATGTGCTTCAGGTTGGAGCGGTAGCCCCGGACGGCCACGTTTACCAGATCCTTGTCCGCCTTGATGTCGTACAGCTCCACACCCTCCTCGTCGGCCACGGCCTTGATGCCGGACACCTCATAGCACTCCATGGTGTCGCAGCCGATGGCGGCGGCTTCGGCGATGACAATCTCACGGGGCTGGGCCTTCTTCACCTCGCGGATGACGGCACGCACCACCTCGGGATTGGTGCACACGGAGGTGTCGGCGGGAGCCGCGTGGCCCGCGTTGGGCTTGAGGAACACCACGGAGCCCTTCTCGATCATGTTTGTGACGCCGCCCATCAGGTCAAAGACCTTGGTGACGCTCTCCTGTACGCTGGGTTCTTTTGCCAGCGCGACGACAGTTTTCTTGTCAGACATTTGATAACCTCCAATGGTTTATTTTTCTTGGGGATTGATGCGTCTTACTTACAGGCGGCCCAGGGAACGGATCACCGCGATGAGGCCCCGGGTTAGCTCCTCGTTGGAAGCCTTCATCTGTTCCGGGGTCCAGGTCTGGAAGCCCTCGCCGCTCTTGAAGCCCAGCTTGCCCTCGTCCTTCAGACGGGTGAGCATGGGGGAGGGCTTGGTGGAGCTCTCGATATGGGGGAACAAATAGTTGTGGATGGAGTAGGTCAAATCGGTGCCGCCCCGGTCGATGACCTCCATAGGGCCGGACACGCCCAGACGCATCCCGAAGCTGTACTTGATAGCGTTGTCCACGTCGGCGGCATCGGCGATGCCGTTCTCCACGATGGAGATGGCCTCCCGGAACAGGGCGTGCTGCATCCGGTTGGCCAGGAAGCCGGGCACGTCTTTCTTAACGACTACAGGCATTTTGCCTGCGCACTTGAATATATCGCACATTTCCTGGATGACGGAGGGGTCGGCATATTTGGTGTTGATAACCTCCACCAGCGGGATGAGGTAGGCGGGATTCCAGAAATGGGTGCCGATGATGCGCTCTTTATGGACGGACTTCTCTGCTATCTCGGTGACGCTGATGGCGGAGGTGTTGGTGGTGAGGATGGTGGAGGGGGGGCACAGGGCGTCCAGCTTCTGGAAGTAGTCCTGCTTCACCGCCAGATTCTCCACAATGCACTCGATGATCACCTGGGCGAAGGAGGCGGCATCCTCCAGCCTCTCGGTGAAGGATATCCGATCGATGATGGGCTGGATGTCCTCGTTTTTGATGACCCCCTCGTCCCGGAGGATGGTGAGGTTGGCCGTCATGGTCTCCACGGGGCGGCTGCGCACCTTGTCGTCATAGACATAGATGAGCTTCACCTCGTGGCCGGCGGCGGCGAACATCTGGGCGATGCCCACCCCCATGACGCCGGCGCCCAATACCGCAATTTTTTTCTTCTCACTCATGATTGGCAGGCCCTCAGCGGATCAATACACGCCGTACTTGTAGACACGGTCGGGCACATCCTTGTTGATCTTGTCCTCATCGATGAAGGCCACGGCGCGGACGATGGTGCCGTCACCCATGTACCAGCGCAGGGGGAATGCGCAGAAGGTGAACCGCTGGCCCTTGACCTTCTCCACATCACCGCCGATGTTCTCAATGCCCATGACGTTGTTGCCCAGCAGGATTTCGTGGACCGGCTCCCACTCGGGGAAGTCCTCCAGAGGGGAATGGCCGAATTCCTTGATGTACTGCTCCACGATGCGGGGGACATAGGGGCCGGGGCCGTGTTCGGCGGCGTAGGTATACAGAATGTGGTCCAGCGCCTGGAGGTCGAAGCCCACGCCCTTCACCTTGTGGTCCACGAACCAGTGGGCGCCCTCGATGGACAGGCCGGGGCTGTAGGCAAAGTAGTCATCGTTCTCGCCCCAGCGCTTGTTCATGCCGGTGCAGATGATGACCCAGTCGCCCTCCTGGATGCCGCCCTCGACTTTAGCGGCGGCGTTTTCAATGTCCTCTACAGTGATAAGCTCCCAGTGCTTCTTGGGAATATCCAAATGTCAGCGCCGATGATAAAATGAAAGAAAACGCCGAGGAAAAAATGTAATT
>CAJTVM010000163.1 GCA_910579595.1 uncultured Oscillospiraceae bacterium | reverse complement strand
AAAACTACAAAATTTCTTCGGCGTTTTCTTACAATTTCATATCGGCGTTGACACTCCACCTGGGCGTAATTGGCCTTGGCGGTAGTGACGACAAAAGCAATGATATCACCCAGCAGCTTCAAATTGATTTGCAGCCCATAGGCGCTCATATTTGATATGTTCATTTAATCAACTCCGAAAATGGAAATCTGTTCTTCCGCTTGGGTTGGCGGCAGGGCCGCTCTTTGCGCCCTGCGGGCCTTCAGCTCCCGGCGGTAGGCCCTGGCCGAACGTTTTTTCTCAGCATCGGCCTTGAGCTGGTCGATGTTGTGGACGACCTCGATGCCCTCGGCGGCGTCCCGCAGGTCCTGCAAAAGGTCCCGCTGCTCGCTCCGGGCGATGCGGATGTTCTCCACCTCATAGTGGAACTCGAAATAGTCATATTGGTCGTCATAGTGCCGGTGCATTTTTGAGAAATACTCCTGGCGGCGGTCTTCCATGGTTTTCTTCGGGTGCTCGATCACGGTGTAGTTGTTCAGCGGGCTGGCCTCGTGCTCCTTGATTTTCAGCCAGATTTCCGCGTCCGTCCGGGCCACGGGGCGGTCAAAGACCTTCATCCCCTTGGTGACCTCCACCTTTTTCTCCTCCAGGAAGCCCCGGCGGGTGATCCAGGTGCGGCGGACATCGTAAAAAATGTTGACCTTTTTCAGATCACGGGGCTGCTTGCGGATGACACAGACCGGGTTTTTGCACCCTTGCTGGATGCACCGCTCCACGTCATATTTGACCTCGTACCAGCCGCCCTCGTAACCGTTGCTGCCCACCACACAGGCGCAATAGGCGCCGCCCGTGAGCTCCATGTACTGCTTATGGGCTTCTTTGGCGTTCTCGGTCTCGATTTTTTCCACGCTGTGCTCATAGTCATAGGGCCTGCCCGTCTGATGGCATGGGCACATGATGAGCGGGAACCCCTGCGGGATGTGTTCACAGCCCTTCCGCTGGTATGGGCAGCGATACAGGGGATTATCAGTCTCCGGGCGGTACCAGACGTGCTGGCAGAAGCACTCGGAGCTGGCCACGCTTCGCCTCGAATCGCTTTCTCCCTGGATCAGCAGGCCGCAGGGTGTCTCCCAGGTGAAGCGCAGCATGGTTTCCCACTTATAGGAAAAGTTGTGCCAGTCGCCCCAGCAGACCGTATCCGGATGGCGTTCCCTGGTGTATCCCTGGGCGTAGAGCCGCCGGGTCAGGTCATTCAGCTCCTCGCTCATATCCCGGGACACGGGATCAGGCCAAAGTGCTCTTCCATCGTGTCTCTCAGCTCCTCCACTTCAATTTGGTACTCCTGGGCAATACAGCCCTCGCACACGATCTGCTGATAGCCCAGCGCCCTGCTGCACCGTTTGTCCCAGGAGTTTACCTCCCCGCCGCAAATGGGGCAGGCGAGATCCGGGTACCAATGCAGCTTAGCGGGGTTTGAAAAACTGCGCTCATTCACATCTGAGGCTCCTTTCTAAATGCAAAAGGACTGCCAAACTGTATGGATACAGTCTGACAGTCCTTTGCGATTCATCTCCCGCAGCCTGCGGGAACGGTCATTCTTCCCCGGCGCCCTCCTCGATCTGCGCTAAAAACGCGGAGGGAGAATACACCTGAACGGGGGATTTTTCATAGTCTCTGAGATTCCTGGTCACGATGCAGTCCATCCCGCAGCGCAGGGCGGTTTCCACCATCATGGCGTCCTCGTAGTCTGTAAGCTCGGACGATATCGCCCGCCGGCAATCCATCCCGGCGGTGTCCAGCAGCTCAAACAGGTTGAACAAGGTGCCCAGCACACGTCGGGTATCACAGTCATTATGAGTATGCCGGTGGGTGATGTAGTAGATATCCGCCGCCGATTTCGCGGTGAGGAAGCCCATGACGCGCTTGTTTGCCACAGCCAGGAATATCTGCTGGGCGGCCTCGGCAAAGGGCTCCCGAGCCTGGAGCGCGTCGATCACGATACAGGTGTCGATCAGCGCCCTCATATCCGGTCCAGCCTTTCCTCGCGGGCCTGTTCCACGGTCACGTCAGGGGGGAGGATGCCAAACAGGGATTTAGCCATATCCACCCGGTCCTGGAAGGGGTTGGACAGCTTGGCTACCACCGTTCCGTTCCGGGTGATGTAGATGTCCTCCTTGCTGGACAGGGCCAGGTATTTGCCCAGGTTCTTTTTCAACTCTGTCGCGGTGATAGACATTTGCCAGCGCTCCTTTCACACAGATGACTTTATCTGTAGTATATGCCAATCGTGCGATTTAATCAAGCGCTTCGTGCGAAATTATCTGAGGAGGTCTCAACCAGACACGGCACAACTACCACCCGCCATTCAGATTTTTTCGGCTGGCCTGCCCGCACTCTATCCAAAAGAGGGCGGTTCGCCGAGACAGCGTACCGCTGCCAGCAGTAGCGCGGGCAGTGCCCTGTCTTTAAGAACACTTTCCGTTCCAACGCGTACATCCCTCACACCTCCTTTGACCTGTTCCGAAGTAGCCGCATCAAAGCCTTCATATTTCTTGTGTATTGGGGCATGAAGGGTCCGTCCAAGTCATAGCTGTAGTAGCGGTAGTGGAGGGTTTGGACCATACAGGCTTTGATCTCATCAGCACCCAGTCTGCGGAGCAAACCACCCAGCTCTGGCATTAGGGTGGCTTCTGTGGTCATAAATGCGCAACTTTCCTCGGAAAAATTCTCGTGAAGCCAATCCTTTACCAGCACGTTGCCGCCGGTGAAATGGGATGCGTGGCGGTCCATACACTGGAACGTCTCAAAGGCTTTACCGCACTCCCCCGGGCAGGTGAAAAACGGATAGATCCGGCACGTCTGCGGTCTGCCCTTATAGACGGAGCACCGGCCATCCCGCAGAAAGACGCAGGCATGGTCGTCTCCCACCGTGTTCATCAGATAGATGGGCAGGCAGCCCTCCAGGAGATCGGTGTGGGCATAACGCTCATACACAGCGTCGATGGAAGAAGCCAGCCGCTGTTCCCGCAGAAGGCGGGCCAGCCAGTAGGCGTCCAGGGGCGTCAACATCAGCTCGCCCTCTATGTTCCGGCAGCACTCGGCGCACTGGCTGCATTGGAAACATACCCCGTCTTTGAGCCGGACAGGGATGGCGCGACTCATGCGGCGGCCTCCTTCACGCCCAGGGCGCGGTAGACGTCTTTCCGGTTCTGGTAGCATTCCTCGGCGGTAGCGCCCGTCTGCGTAATGGTGGCCCAGTCCAGGCAAATCGTACCGGCGGTGATCCTGCCAAAGGTACAGCCATCCAGTATGGTCCCGGCATAATCTACGCCGTCCATCGTACAGTCAATGGTGTTGCAGCGTTTCATCAGGATCTTCTGGGCCAACACATTGGACAGCTCACAGTCCTGGAAATGGGTATTGGCCAAGACGGCGCCGCAAAGATCCACGTAATTCAAAATGGATGAATAGAACTCCGTGTCATAGACATGGGATAAAATGAAAGATGCGCTTTTGACACTGCACACAGCAAATTTGCAGTTATGAAGCTCGGACCCCAAAAAATCCGCGAATTTTGGCAGACAGTAGAATGTCACATGGTCAAAATAAGATTCCCGGAAAAAGTCGGTTGGGAAGCCCTCCCTGGCCGCCCGGTCGTACAGCTTCTTCAGCCTGCGTCCATCGACGCCGTTCATCCAGTCAAACGTGAACCGCCTCTGGCTGGGGCGCTTGTCATAGGGCACGGTCAGCAGTTCTTTCTGCCGCAGGAACGCTTGGATGTCCTCCCGTACAGCGGGGAACCGGGCATCCTCGCACTTGTCCAGCTCGGCCAGCAGTTCATCCGCCGACCGGGCGGACCGGCCCTGCAAGATGTCGTTGAGTTCTTGGATGGCCCGAGAGCGTTCATCAGGGTCATAGCTACGAGGTGCGGACGCTTCCAGGCAGTCCGCGATGCGGCGGCTGAGCGCCAGCCCGCTGGGAACGGCTTTGTAGTTGATCATGATGTGTTCCTCCATCTTTATTTTAGATGCAGTAGCCTTGAATCTCACCTCGGAATAGACAGTAATCCGTATGAACCATGTCCATGTGATCCATGATCTTTTCCCTGCTGCGGTACGATTCAAAGGTTACTTCCCGTTTACTATAGTCACCACAGGTGAAAAGCGGTACAAAGGGCATCGTCAAAGGAAGGTGCAG
>CAJTVM010000162.1 GCA_910579595.1 uncultured Oscillospiraceae bacterium | reverse complement strand
GCCCAGACGATGCCCTCCACACCGGGGATCTGCTTGATGTCGCTGAGCTTGATCTGGTCGTTCCCTTCGCCGTACCAGCGCCACGTCATTTTCATATGCGGTTCCCTCCCTATTTCAAGTTGCTTAAAAATGCCTCTATTTTTTCCTGCTGATAGGCCCCGCTGTAACCGCCGCTGGTCAGCTTGCCCACAGCGGTTTCCCGGAATTCTGCCCAGGATTCCTTTTCGTGCCGCACCAGGATGGGGTAGTACAGCACCCCGTTGGACTTTGCCGCGTCCAAATCACCGGGGGCGTCGCCGGTTATGAGCACTTTATCGTTGTCGTAGCCCTTTTTCAAAAGTTCCTGGATGCAAAACGCCTTGCTGCCCACGTTCTGTGCCAGCAGGATGTCCACATGGTCCAGCAGGCCGCACAGCGCCCACTCCTCCTCCACCGCTTGGAGGTTGGCGGAGGACACAATGGCAATGTCTGCCAGGCCATGGGCGTATTTCAGCCCCTCCAACACGCCGCCAAAGGGCTTTTTGACGTCAAACGGCAGGGCGTTGATGATCTCGTTCACTTTCATAGACCAGCTCAGCGCCTTTGACAGCACCTCGCCGCCGCCCGCCTCGATGGCGGCTTTCACACCGTCATTGGACAGGGCCGGGGCACTGGCTACCCAGCGCTCCAGCTCGTCCACGCCGTCAATCCGCCTGTACTTCCCGTCGATCTCCCGCAGGGCCAGGGCCAGCCCCTTGAAACGGTTGATGCCGCGGGTCATGGTGTAGAGGTTGATGTCGTTCCAGCGGGACAGGATGGGCTGCGCCCACTGTTCCAACCCCCATTCCTCTACCATGCAGGGGCCGAAGCACCGGAAGTGCTTAATGTCCATGGTGTCCATGGCGCAGCCGTCGCTGTCCACACAGATCAGATAATCATGTGTTTTCTTAAAGTCTTTCAGCGTCATACCGTTGCCCCCTCACAAACGGGTATCCCAGCGGTCACAGAACACGGTATCCTCCGCTGCGCCTTTAAATTTACTTCCGCCTGTCAGCTTTTCAATCAAGGCACAAATGTGGGCACGCGTAGACCCATAGGCGTTGATAAATGTATGAAGCTGGGGTACGTCAATGAGATGGTTCGTGTAGTTCAAACTTACGCCGATAGTTGGAATTTCCTCATTATACCAAGGCAGCTCACAGCTGTGATTGCAGCTCCACCGCACCCGCACCCAGTTTTCCTGGGCGTAACCCTTCACATTGATGACCACTAGAGCAAAGTCGTGGCTGGCAATGAAATCGGCTCGCTTGTCGTGGTTCAGCATTTTCGCAAAATTCACAGGTGAAATGCCGTTTTCTACCTCCAGATCGTGATAGCTGGGGCAAGCGTCCACCTCAAACCCGGCCCGCTCCAGTTCCTCAATGACAACCTGCTTTACCGGGTCACCTTTGTAGCCTTTGGTTGTGGGAGTAGACCCCACATACACCAAATAGACCCGTCTTTTCTCCTCTGGGCAGATGGGCAGATAGTTCCGGGTGTCCTTCACCAGCGTGATGCAGGTGTCAGCGGCCTGAGCGCAGTAGCCCTGATGCTCCGCGCAGCCCACCCGATCCAGCAGCGCTTTATCCGGAGTACGGACGCTCTCCTCGTACAGGTGCAGACGGGCCTTCAGGCCCAGGATGCGGTGCAAGGCGTCGGACAAACGCCCCTCGGTGAGCGCCCCGGCCTGGTAGGCGTCCCGGAGGAAGCCGATATCCTCCTCCACGTCGTTGGCAAACAGGAACATATCGCACCCGGCGATAATGGCCCCGGGCACCGCGTCATGCCGCTTGCTCATGGCGGTCATACCAACCATGTGGGAGGCATCGGTGATGACCACCCCGTTGAACCCCATATCCTCCCGGAGCAGACCGGTGAGCAGCTCGGGGGCCAGGGTGGCGGGCATGATCTCGCTGTCCCGGATGCCGGGGCGGAGCTTCCGGCTCATCTCCGGCAGGGCAATGTGGCCCACCATTACTGCCTCCAGTCCGTCCTCAATGAGCGTACGGTAGACCTTGCCGAAGCTGGCCTCCCACTCCTCCACGGACAGAGTGTTGATGCCTAAGGCCAGGTGCTGATCCAGCTCCTCCACCCCGTCACCGGGGAAGTGCTTAGCAGTGCAGGCCATATTGGGGTTAGCATCCTTGACGCCCCTGATATACGCCCGGGCGTTGGCGATCACCTTGTCTGCATCGCTGCCGTAGCTGCGGGTGTTGACAATGGTATTACGCCAGTTCAGGTAAAGATCCACGATGGGGTTGAACATCCAGTTGCAGCCGATGGCGGACGCCTCCCGGCCAGCCGTCAGCCCTACGTGGTAGGCATTCTCCGTACCTTCCCCCGCGCCGCACTGGGCGGCAGTGGCCACAAAGGTGCCCTCGGGCAGGCATCCGCTGCCGCCGTCATCGCAGTTGGCGGCAATAAACAGGGGGATTTTGCTGTACCGCTGATAGGTGGTGTTCTGGCGGTACACCGTCTCCTTATCGCCGCCCTGCCAGCGCAGGCCGCCCTGATGGCCATCAGCCAGACTTGCTTTGATTTGTCCTTCATCCACGCCTGGAACCGCTTTGAGCAGCACAAACAGCTGCCCCAGTTTCTCGTCCAGCGTCATGCCGGAAATTGTCTCTTCAACCCATTTGATCTGTTTATCGTTTAAATAAAAGGGCTTTGCGCTCAAATTTACCATAAAAGCACCTCCTGATAGTAACGTTGTGCCTATGTATTGTTCTTCTGTCATTCAAACTGGCTGGCGTACAGGCGGTAATAAACACCCTTTTGTCCCATGAGCTCCTCGTGGGTTCCCTGCTCCACCACATCACCGTGCTCCAGCACCAAAATGCGATCCGCATTCTGAATGGTGGAAAGCCGGTGGGCGATCACGAAACAGGTTCTATCCGACATCAGGCTTCTGATGGCCTACGTAAATTGAGCCCTCGTTCACGTCGTAAAACCGCATCAGCAGGTTGATAATGGTAGTTTTTCCTGCCCCGGTGGGCCCCACCCCAGCACCTGCGCCAGCTTGCCGGCGGGTACAACGTGGTCAATGATATGCTCCAGAATATACGGCAGCATGAGCTCTGCGACGGTGCCCAGTAGCTTGATGAAGATGGACAGCGCCACCAGCTTCCTATACTTGCCAAGATACCGGGCAATCAGCTTCATTCTGACATCTCCTTATTGCCCCCCTGCCTGGACGGCGGGATCTGTACGCATTTGTTCCATGAAATATACTTTTCCAGCCGCTCTTTTACCAACTCGTCCGCGTTTTCCGGCCGCATCAGGCCGTGCCGCTCAATCTCCCGTATATGCTCATACTTTCCCTCCATGGTCAGGCGGTTCTGGGGATCAGCCGGCCAGCGGTAGCTGATCCCATTGTCTCCAACGGATATATATCCCCTCCTCCCGCAGACCGCACACTCCACGTAGTCCCTGCCCGGTCTGGCAATGCCCAGGCTGGTACGGCAGCCCGGGCAGGCTTCCTCCTCCCCATCGCCCAGGAACCGGCCTGTCCAATCCACCTGCGGGTTCAGCACCGCATGGCCCAGGTTTTCTCCCAGATACTTGGCCCGGAGGATATAATCGGCCTTCATCACCGCGTCTCCGTGGCGGGACACCCCGTATACATCCATGTGGTCAACCACGTCCGTCTGGGCCGAAATGGTCGTGGTGTACAGGGTAGAAAGCCCAAGGCTTGTCCAATGCCTTGACAGCGTGCCGCCCACGGAGATTAGCGCACCGGGGCGGTGCTTTTTATAATCTCTGGCCCATTCCGGTATGCCCCTGCGCTCCCAGCCCGCCACATCGGCCTTATATCCGAAAATCCTGTCCCGGAAAACGGAGACGATGCCCGGCGGCGAGAGGCTCCACACCGGAGCCGCCATGATGTACCCATCGCTTTTGTAGAACTTCTCCGCAAGCCACCCGCCATCGTCGTCATGGATGCAGGCGGCAGGCCCCTTGGCTTTGCACGGTCCCTTCGGGCACCCTTTGCACGGACGCAGGCCGCATTCATTGAGCCGGATCAGCTCTGTCCCAATTCCCATCTGCTCCAGCGCCATCAGCGCTTCCTTTACGAAAATCTCGCAGTTCCCATTCTGTGCGCCGCACGTAAACGCGGTTACCGTTGGCATATTTGTCCCTTGTCAACGCCGATATGAAATTGTAAGAAAACGCCGAAGAAATTTTGTCGTTTT
>CAJTVM010000161.1 GCA_910579595.1 uncultured Oscillospiraceae bacterium | reverse complement strand
CGCCCCCGGACAGCATCATGCGCACCATCTGGTCGGCGGCCTCACCGCCTCCTATGGTCATCTCGAATCATCTCCTTCGGTTCAATTTGATTGATTTCCTGCTCCATCCGGGGCAGGTTTTCTTGGATTTCCCGGCACAGGGCCAGCTTTTTCCGCTCCGCCCGGATCTGCCGGTTAACCTCTGCCAGCTGACGGTAAATGTCCGCCTTTTCTGCTGTGAGTTGCCCCCGGGGAATGGGACACTGTTCCAGTACAGCCACAGCGTCCATGTACCGCTCAAACTCCGGTTCCATCCCGGATAGGCCATCGCCGTAGAGCTGGGCGGCGGGGGCCAGCGCCTCCACATCAGCCAGGGCATCATACAGTTTTCGGTGCTTCTTTTTGCGCACGTTCAGGATGGTGCGCTGCTTGGTCAGGCCGCCCAGCGTGTCCTCCGTGCGGGCTTCAAAAGCCATCATCTCCTCGGGAGTGTTGATCTCGTTTTCCCGGAGAAAGGCGAACTGCGCCCGGTACCGCTCCGCTTTCATCACCTCCTGGCGAAACTGAGGCGCGGCCCTGGGCGGGTACTGCTGCCGGACCGCCTTGCCCAGCACATACAGGTAATGAACATACAGTGCCAGCAGGCCGGTGTACTTGGGATGCTTCTTGTAGGGCTTCCAGGTCGGGCGGTACGCAGTCGCGGGCCGCAGCCCCGCCTCAATGGCGGTGAGGTTACCCTCGATGGCTGCCCGGATGCCCTCCTCGGTGAACAGCCCGTTTTTGCGGCCAGGATACATGAAATGGTCTTGTCCCCGCAGCCGAAAACCCAGCCGGTTGCCATGGTAGACCTCGTACCCCATGTGCTCCATCAGCAGATAGAAGTGGCCCAGGTCGTTAGCGCTCTCGATGGCGGTGCGCAGGTCAGCCTCCAGCATGGTGCGGAAAGTGGGCTGGCCCTTGGACAGGCGGAGCCAATCGGCGTAGCTCACCGCCTGGGAGGGCTGGCCCGCCATGACAACAGACAGCCCGTGCTCCCGGCACAGCCGATCTGAGACGGCCCGGATCTGGCTGTAATAGGTCTGGGCGTTGCTGTGGTATTTCTCGCCGGTGTCGGCGTTGACGGAGTTGAAAATCAGGTGCGCGTGAATATGCTGCCTATCCACATGGACGGCAATCACTGCCTCGTACCCGGGAAGGTGTTCCTGGGCAAACTCTTTGGCTATTTCCAGGGCCAGTTCCGGGGACACCTCGCCGGGCTTGAAGGACTGAATGACATGGTAATACTGCACCCCGTCCATCTTCCCGTAGGCCCGCTTGGTGTCCAGCATCTCCCGGCACTCCCGGCCCGGGTCACAGTTGAGATGAGCCGTGAGGGTATGCTCCTCCGTTTTGTCCCCGTTGAGAATGTACTTGATGCCCAGATCCAAGCGGGCGTGTCGGGCTAATATCTTGGTGACAGCCATAGTTCACCCCCCGAAAACGGAAAGAGGACGGACTCTCACGAATCCGCCCTCTTAATATTATTTGTTGTCTCATTCCTATAGCACCGAACGCAGGAAATTTAGCTCCTCCTCGGTGGTGGACCAACTGGTGGCAAAGCGCACCACCGTCCTGTCCGAACCGTACTTTTCCCAAAAGCCGAACGATACCTGTTTTTTCAGCGTCTCCACCTGCCCGTCGTCCAGAATGACAAACTGCTGGTTGGTGGGGGACTCCAGGTAAAACTCCACGTTCTTTTCGTGGAGGAGGGCCTTCAGCTGCTCCGCCATCTCAATGGCGTGACGGCTCAATTCAAAATACAGCCCGTCGGTAAACAGCGCGTCGAACTGCACCCCCAGCAGGCGGCCCTTGGCCAGCAGCGCCCCCCGCTTCTTCACCGCGTTGGTGAAATGGGGCGGGCGGTTATTCTTGGTGAACACCACCGCCTCCCCGCACAGCGCCCCCACCTTGGTACCGCCGATGTAGAACACGTCGCACAGCGCCGCGATGTCCGCCAGGGTCACGTCCGCGCCCCGGCTCATCAGGCCGTAGCCCAGCCGTGCCCCGTCCAGGAACAGGGGGATTTTGTTCTCCCGGCATACCCGGGACAACGCCTCCAGCTCCGCCTTGCGGTACAGGGTGCCGTACTCCGTGGGGTGGGAGATATAGACCATGCCGGGGAACACCATGTGCTCGTGGTTCTCGTCGGCGTAAAAGGCCCGGATGTATCCCTCCACCTCCGCGGCATCCAGCTTGCCGTCCCGCTGGGGCACCTCCAGCACCTTGTGGCCGGTGTATTCGACTGCCCCGGCCTCGTGGGTGTTCACGTGCCCCGTCTGGGCCGCGATCACCCCCTCATGCTCCCGTAGCAGGGTGGAGATTACGATCTGGTTGGTTTGGGTGCCCCCGGTGAGAAATTCCACCTGAACCTCCGGACAGCCGCAGGCCGTGCGGATCTTTTCCTTGGCCCTGTCGCAATAGATGTCCCCGCCGTAACCGGGGAGGGGCTCCAAATTGGTCTCCACCAGCCGCTTCAAAACCTGGGGATGGGCCCCCGCGATATAATCACTGGCAAATGAAATCATGTTTTTTCCTCTTTCCGTTGCCGCCGTCACACCCACTGCACGTTTTCTTTCCCGGCGCCCACCTCAAAGTGGTATTTGGCGATGCCCAGATCCATCTTCGCATAGAAGGCGTGGCCCGGCTGGGCAGACACCCTACCGTCCTGTTCCAGGGTGAACAGGAACTTCTGCTGGTTCACCGCCGTGGGGGCCAGCAGGACGGCCTCCATCCCGGCCCGGAACCAGTCCGGCATGGGGCCTTCGGCCTTGGCCAGCTCCTCCATGGGCTTGGACTTGTGGGGGACGCCCTGGGTGGCGCCATGCCCCAGGGCAATGACGGCGGCCAGCTTCTCCCCGGTGCCCAGAGTGTACGCCGACTTCACCTTGGTGAAGGTCAGCGCCACCCAGCAGGTGTTCAGCCCCATAGACTGAGCCTTCAGCACCAGCCGTTCTCCCCAGTAGCCGCATTTTTCCTGCAAATTGGGCCCGGCCCTGCCCACCAGGGCGAAATAGTTCTGCACCCCGCTGAATTTGCCGTACCGGGCCATGGTGCCCTCAAAGGCTTTGGGTTCGTTGGTGACCATCTGGATGTGGAGCCCGCTCTCCTGGTTGCAGGAGGCCACCTCCGCCCGGAGCACTGCCAGCTCGTCTGGCTTCAGGGGCTTGTTCAAATACTGCCGGACGCTGTGCCGCGCCTGGATGGCTTCCAATTCTGTCATGCGCACGATCCTCCCAATCAAAAGTTTCCTCATTATAACATATCCCGGTCAAAAATGAAATCCGAAGATTGCCGCGGCAGAGGAGCGCCGGTTCCACGAAGCGTAGGTGGTAAAGAGGGAGCGCAGATGCTATACTAACCCCAGAAAGGTGGTCAAAACATGGATAGATATGTTACCGGATCTGTGATCCGCAGGCTCCGCGAAAGCAAGAACATGACACAGGAAGGGCTGGCGCAAAAGCTCCACGTCAGCAGCAAGGCGGTCAGTAAATGGGAAACGGGGCAGGGCCTGCCGGACGTCTCCCTGCTGGAACCGCTGGCGCAGGCCCTTGACATCTCTGTGATCGAGCTGTTTTCCGGTGAGAATATTCGGAACCAAAACAGGGCAGGCAATATGCTCCGGGAGCGGTTCTACGTTTGCCCCGTCTGCGGCAATGTGATCCAGGCGTCCGGCGAAGCTGTGATCAGCTGCTGCGGCATCACCCTTCCGCCGCTGGAAGCAGAAGATCCGGATGAAGAACACCTGCTTCGGATCGAGGAAGTGGAGGACGAATACTTTGTGACCGTAGAGCACCCCATGACAAAAGCGCATTACCTCTCCTTTTTCGCGGCCCTGTCCGATCAGGGAGCACAGTTGGTCAAGCTGTATCCCGAGGGAAGCGCGGAGGCGAGGTTCAAGAGAAACCGTGTCAAATGGCTCCTGACGTATTGCAACCATCACGGGCTTTTTCGGGTCAAAGTGTGATTGTTGATTCCTGCTGACGGATTCAAACTGGCATAGAACACAGCGGCTACTTTTTCGCGATCTGGTACATCAACTCATAGACCTGGTCCAGCAGGTACAGCCCCCGCTTGGCATCCTCCGCCTTGGCAATCCCGGCGTTGACGCTGCGGGCGATCTGGTTGATGTTATTGCCGATGTGGTGGATCTCCGTCCGCAATTCCTTGATCTCCTGGGAGGGCCGGACGCGGACGGGCGTCCCTTCGATCAGCCGGACGAGGTAGGCCCTCCGGGAGAGGCCGCACTGCTTGGCCTGGGCCACCAGCCGCTGGTACTGCGCCGGCGTCAGTTCGATGTGGACATG
>CAJTVM010000160.1 GCA_910579595.1 uncultured Oscillospiraceae bacterium | reverse complement strand
TTGGCCTGGTCATGGCTGCTGCCGTGGCTGCGTCTATGCTGGCCGGATGTTCCCAGAAGCTCTCCGGTACGGTGGCTACCGACGGCTCCACCTCTATGGAGAAGGTGATCGGGGCGCTGGGCGAGGCGTTCATGGAGCAGAACGACGGCGTGACCTTTACCTACAACCCCACCGGTTCCGGCTCCGGCATCAAGGCTGTCCAGGAGGGCCGCTGTGACATTGGCCTCAGCAGCCGCAATCTGAAGGATGAGGAAACAGCCAGCGGCTTGACGGCCACCGTCCTGGCCTATGACGGCATCGCCGTCATCGTTCACCCGGACAACCCCGTGGCCGACCTGGACGTGGAAACCATCGCCAAGCTCTACACCGGCGAGATCACCAACTGGAAGGATGCAGGCGGCAGCGACGCGGCCGTAGTCCTCATTGGCCGGGAGGCTGGCAGCGGAACGCGGGACGGCTTTGAATCCATTACCGGCACCGAGGATGCCTGCCAGTACCGCCAGGAACTGACCTCTACCGGCGATGTGATTACTGCCGTCTCTCAGAATCCGGACGCTATCGGCTACGCTTCTCTAGCTTCTGTCAGTGACAGCGTAAAGGCCCTTACCGTGGGCGGCGTGGCTCCCACCGAGGACACCGTCAAGGACGGCAGCTATGTGATCCAGCGTCCCTTCGTGCTGGTGACAAAGACCGATGCCAAGCTGTCCGAGGCCGCCCAGGCATTCTTCGATTTCGCAACCTCTGCCGATGCCTCTGACTTTATCAGTAAGGCCGGCGCGGTGGCGGCGAACTGAACCCCTCTCGTGGAGCGGCGGCTTTCTCTGCCGCCGCTCCTACCCATTAGGAGGCTCAATTTATGGGAAAACATCAACGGTTTATAGAAAACCTGATTCACGGGATATTCCTGTTCCTGGGTCTGGTCACGGTGGGCTGTGTCCTGCTTATTACGGTATATCTGATCCTGTCCGGAATCCCTGCTATCCGGCAAATTGGCCTGCTGGACTTCCTGTTGGGAGACACCTGGGAATCCACAGCAAAAGAACCGTCCTTCGGAATTCTGCCTTTTATCTTGACCAGCATCTATGGAACTGCCGGAGCTATTCTCTTTGGCGTACCGGTTGGCTTCTTCACGGCGGTATATCTGGCAAAGCTGGCCCCGCCAAAGGTGAAAGCTGTGGTGGAATCTGCTGTCAGTCTGCTGGCGGGCATCCCCTCGGTGGTCTACGGTCTGGTAGGTATGCTGGTGCTGGTTCCGGGAATACGGCAGCTCTTTCATGTGCCGGACGGGGCCAGTCTGCTGGCGGCGATCATCGTGCTGGCCATTATGATCCTGCCTTCCATTATTAAGGTGTCTGTCACTGCGTTAGAGGCGGTCCCGCAGGAATACGAGGATGCCTCCCTTGCTCTGGGGGCTACACCCATCGAAACCTACTTCCGCGTATCCGCTCCGGCAGCAAAAAGCGGCATAGCGGCGGCGGTAGTACTGGGGGTGGGCCGGGCTATCGGAGAGGCTATGGCGGTGATGATGGTGTCCGGCAATGTGCCTAATATGCCGTCCCTGTTCCAGAGCGTCCGTTTTCTCACCACGGCAGTCGCCAGCGAGATGGCCTATTCCAGCGGATTGCAGCGGCAGGCCCTGTTCTCTATTGCCCTGGTTCTCTACCTATTCGTGCTGCTGCTCAATGCCGCGCTGAATTTCTTCCTGAAACGCAAAAAGGAGGGCTGACCATGCAAAGCAACTGGATCACGACCAAACGGAAGGGTTACATTGGCCTGATGAGGGGCTTGATGGCACTGTCCACAGCTCTGACCTGTGGAATTGCCCTGTTCCTGATTGGATATGTTCTGATAAAGGGACTCCCCAGTATTACCTGGGAACTGCTCTCCACAAAACCAAGCTATCTGGCGGGAACGATTGGCATTTTGCCGGATATTTTGAACACAGTCTATATCATCGTAGCTACGCTGCTGATTGTACTTCCCCTGGGAGTGGGTGCGGCCATCTATCTGACAGAGTATGCCTCCAGCCAGAGGTTGGTGACGGTCATTGAGTACGCGGCAGAAACCCTGTCCGGCATTCCGTCCATTATCTTCGGGCTGGTAGGGATGCTGATTTTCGCCAACAGCTTCGGTTCCTGTCTGCTGGCCGGGGCATTGACACTGGTTATTATGAACCTGCCTACTGTCATGCGTACCGCACAGGAGAGCTTGAAAACCGTGCCGCAGAGCTACCGAGAAGGGGCTTTCGGCCTGGGAGCCGGAAAATGGCGGGTCGTTCGGACGGTAGTACTCCCTGGCTGTGTGGATGGGGTAATCACTGGCTGTATCCTGTCGGCGGGCCGCATTTTGGGGGAATCGGCGGCGCTGTTATTTACAGCGGGATTCGCTCATGTTCTGAACGGCTTTCTCAGCGGCCTGGGCAGTCCGGGAGCCACCCTTACTGTGGCGTTGTACCTCTACACCAAGGAGCCGGGGCCGGGCGGCGCACAGGCATCCTTTGCTATCGCCGCGATTCTGATGGCACTGACGCTGACCATCAATTTTGCCGCAGTCCTGGTTGGCCGGATCTTCAAAAAAAGGAGAGCGTTATGAGCAGTATTGTTACCGCAAAGGATTTGTGCCTGTGGTATGGGACGGCCCAGGCACTGAACAATATCAATATTGAAATTCCGGAGAAGAACATTACCGCCTTTATCGGTCCCTCCGGGTGTGGGAAGTCCACCTTTCTGAAAACACTGAACCGGATGAACGATTTAATTCCTGGCGTGAAGATCACCGGCGAGGTGCGCTATGGGGAGCAGGATGTATACGCCCCTGGCCTGGATGTGAACTTGCTGCGGAAGGAGATCGGCATGGTGTTCCAGAAGCCCAATCCCTTCCCCATGAGTATCTATGACAACATCGCCTACGGTCCCCGGACCCATGGTGTCCGCAACAAGGCCAAACTGGACGATATTGTGGAGCGCTCCCTCCGGGGGGCGGCAATCTGGGACGAGGTGAAGGACCGACTGAAAAAGAACGCCCTGGGCCTCTCCGGAGGCCAGCAGCAGCGGCTTTGTATCGCCCGCGCCCTGGCTGTGGAGCCGAAGGTGCTGCTGATGGACGAACCCACCAGCGCCCTGGACCCCATTTCCACTTCCAAAATCGAGGAGCTGGCGATGGGCTTGAAGGAGCAATATACCATCATCATCGTGACACACAATATGCAGCAGGCCGCCCGCATTTCGGACTATACCGCCTTTTTCCTGCTGGGGGAATTGATTGAGTACGGTGAGACAGAAAAGCTGTTCTCCCGGCCGGAGTGCCAGAAAACGGAGGACTATATCACAGGGAGGTTTGGATAATGCGGAGCAAATTTGACGAGCAGCTTGCCCTGATGAAAAATGAACTGATTCAAATGGGCGCACTGTGCGAGGAGGCGATCTCCCTGGCGGCAAAGGCTCTGACCGAGGGGGACAAGACCCTGGCGGAGAAGGTCGGGCCGCTGGACGGGGAGATCGACCAGATGGAGCGGGACATTGAGAGCCTGTGTTTGAAGCTGCTGCTCCAGCAGCAGCCGGTGGCCCGGGACCTGCGGCAGATTTCCGCCGCGCTGAAAATCATCACCGATATGGAGCGCATCGGGGATCAGGCGTCCGATATTGCGGAGATCATTCTTGCCATGCTGGCGGAGGGCTACGTCCCGGAGGATGTGGGGCATATCCGCGAAATGGCGCGGGAGACGATCAAAATGGTCACAGAGAGCGTGGATTCTTACGTCCGGCAGGATATAGAGCCGGCCAGAGCCGTGATTGCCCACGATGACACCATTGACCGCTATTTTACGCAGGTCAGAGCCGTGCTGATCCAAAAGATCGCGGAGTCTCCTATGGTGGGAGAACACGCGCTTGACCTGCTGATGATCGATAAATACCTGGAGCGTATTGGCGACCATGCCGTCAATATCGCGGAGTGGGTCATTTTCTCCGTCACCGGGAATAAGAACATGCAGGCTCATTGATAGCAAGGAGTGTTTTGTGGTATGATGATCTCGGTCAGAAAGGGGGAAAGAACATGATTTTTTGCGTAGAAGATGACGAAAGCATCCAGAGCCTTGAACTCTATGCTTTACAAAGCGCGGGCTTCGAGGTCAGGGGCTTTGCGGACGGCGATTCTTTCTTGGAGGCGCTGCGCACGGAACTGCCCCAGCTTGTTATTTTGGATGTCATGCTGCCCGGAAAAAGCGGCGTTGAATTGCTGAAGCAGATGAAGGAATCCAGCGCGACCCGGGAGATCGCGGTCATCATGGCAACGGCAAAGGGGGCGGAGTACGATAAAATCCAGAGCCTGGACCTGGGGGCGGACGATTATCTGGTCAAGCCCTTCGGCATGATGG